>CACAZM010000005.1 GCA_902536935.1 uncultured Bacteroidota bacterium
TGTCTCCTTTTAGTGTTGTCCGTTTGCCACCAAAGTTGGTACGGAAAGGAACAGACTTAATACGGAATCCCAACCCTAGCGTAAGTTCTTTTCCACTGGTTTCAGTAAGAAGATTATTATCCAGGCTTAGTCCTATAGCACGGTCTTTTTTGATTTCCGTAGTGAACTGGAAACTGTTTTTGAGCTCAAAATCAACCCTAATAAGTGGGTTGAATTGCTCAACCAAATTGACATTTGTATACAATGTCTCATTGAGAAAGTTGCCTCCTTGATCAAGCTGATTCGGAAGTGTTTGGTCATAATTTAAATTAGTTTGATAGTTATTTAAGGTATGACTTGCTCGATAGCCATGAGCTATAGAAAAGCGCTGAAAATACTTTTTAAAAAGTTTGGTTTTCATCAAGCCCGTGTACTGCAGCGCCCAATTGGGAAGTGGAGTCTCACGATTGGCAGTAAGGGGTACGGTTTCTGGGCTTTGACCTGAGTATGCTGCCAAAAAAGCAGGGATCAGTACCGCTTGATTGATTTTTCCATAGCCCACTGGAAACCCATCAACATCCACGTTGGCTGGGTCAAGACCTCGCGCATTTGCCAAGCGCCTTGCGACAATCAGACGGTTAACTTTTAAGTCTTCAAAGGATTGATCGTCAACTGTTCCTGAACCAAACGATGTATTGATTAAAATGGTTGAGATTTCAAAGTTGCCAAAGGTATTTGAATTGAGGGCGTTGTAATTCGTATCCGTAACTATGTAGTTCTCACCAAGATTCTCAGACAAACTGCGATTCCCGCTGATGTCGAGCTGTAATCCCTCCAGAAAACTGACTTCCGCAGAATAGGTTAAATCTGTGTTATGCACTTGCGTGAACTGTCCATTATAACTTGGAAACTTGGTCAGCCACCCTCGCTTTGCGGCTTCATAACGGATATCGCTTTGGCTACCCAGTGCAAAGGATAAACCAGGGTTGGAAGTACCCAAAAAACCTACTTTTTGGGTATAGCCAGGCAACACTGTCCCATTATTTTCGCTGTATGTCACCTGCAGACGCTTGAGGGCAGTGACAAAACCAATCAGCGAATTGGCAAATTGGGTTTGCATGGATTTCCGGTCTCGGGATCTTATGTTTTTTTCGAGTTTAAACGCACGGTAAATTTTTTGAAAATTAAATGTGGTGTTCAGATTGTGAGTGTTTGCGTTTTGTATGGTATTCACAACCCCGAGGATATTCCCAAACTCATCTTCTACTTCATTTAGAGACTCTGAACCTCGTTGCCAATTAAAATCTCCCGAATAGCTGTATGTCCCATCGATAAAATTCACCAATGGAAGAAGTCTGAAAGGAAGGTTATACGTCAGCCCGAGTCGCTGGCTAAACTGGTTTGGGTCTCCAACATCCCAAAGTCCATCCCAAATACCGAGTTCTTGGTTCACCTTTTTAATGTCCGATGTGTCCTCAAAGTAATAGTTCCGAACGATATTCTTAGTCGATGCGGTAAAATCAAATCGTAGGGATTTGGTCAAATTGTGATTGAGGGTAAACATCCAATCGAACATATAATTTCGCTGTTGCAATTTGGGCAGTGGGAGTTGTTGCCCAGCATCAACCCCCTCCAAAAACACCTCTCGAAACTGCTGGCTGTTGAATGTTCGATTGATATTGGTGGAGAGCGAAACACTCGCAGGAATCGGATTAATGTTGATCGCACTAAGCCACTGTAAATAGCTTTTGGTATTGATAAATGAGAGCTTTGAAAAGGGCTCGATCGACAATGGTTCGAACCCATATTGATAACCAGCACCCATTCGCAAGTTTTTAAAGCTGTAGTCTTCGATTTCGTAGTCACTTCGTTTTTCCTCGTTGTAGGCATAGGACAGATCAAAGTTTTCAATATCAAAAAAGTCTTTGCGTTGATCGGGCCCACGTTGTTTACGCACCCCTACTAGATTTATGCTTTTCTGTTGAGACTGGCTCACCGCTTGATTTCGAATTGCATCTGTGATTGCTTGATCAGGAGAATTATCGATGCGGTCTTGCAGTTTTAAATCTTGATAAAACGGATCGTATTTGGGGGTGACAAATTCTTCTGCAAAGCTATAACTCAACGGCAACTGAACTCCCCATTTTTTGGGTAGCAGTTGGCCCATATTTACATTGGTATTGATACCATAGCCACGGGTGTCGTCTTGGTTGCGCAGGTTTGGAATTTGGTCGATATTGCCAAAGCCAACTGTTGAGATATTCCCATTGAGATTAATTGTGGCAAAATCTGCAAAATTTGCGTCGAGCTCAGCCACGGAGGCCCAACCCCCTTGGGTGTCAATCTTTGCCAATCGCAACTCATTAAACCAAACCTCTCCATGAAGGTAATCCCCAGACGATTCGGAAGGGTTTTTCACCCCAACCATGAGGGTTCTCACTTGACCCAAAGTCGGGTTACCACGGACTGCTATTTTGTATTTCTTGTTTCCAGGCAAACTACTTATGGGAGTAAACTCGTCGATTGGGTTGAGTTCTTCATCGAAATAAGTTGCCCCGACCAAGCTGCGGTTTTGTATGGCTTTTGCCTTAGCTCCTGTGAGGAGTGACAATGGAATATCAATGGAGTTGCTTTCTGGCTGCCATACATCGTCTGCACTGAGGTTATTGGAGACTCCTTCGGTATAGGATGTTGGCTTTAGGGGCACCTCGATTTGATAATAATTTTCCGTCATATCTGTACCAATCCGCATAAATGCAACCATGCGCTTGTCAAAATTCTCTTGTGTGCCCTCGCCTGGTAAGGGTGTTCGATTTGGAATCGATTCCGCATGGACAAACATCTTTACTCGTTTGTACTGACGCATATCGATATCGATATTTTTATAGACCCCTTTCAGGTCTTTTGGTTCGAGGTCTTGGACTCGTAAGGATAAAGACTGCTCGTTTTGACGAATCACCGTATTAAAATTATTGAGCTGTTCGCGAACCACACCGGGTGGAAGTTTATAGTTGATCGGGATGCGATTTTCGTTTTCTAAGATATTCACGGTACTCACGTCAACACTGGTATTTGCGCTACTGATTTGCGCCGTATTGATCGGTAGGTTGTATCGCCGCCAATCGCCACGAACCAAATCCAATGTTCCAAATCGGAGGACAACCGGATCGGTAAAGCCCTTAAGCCACATTCTCATAAAGCGTACGGAACGCAAATCTGACATATTGTTGACTGCTTCAAAATAGGGACGTAAACTGGGGTTGTCATAGTATTCTGGTACAACAGGAATTTTGAATTGCAGCCAGCGTGAAGTCGTTCGATCGCCATTGGCAAGTTCCACATTGTTATTGACCCGTACATCAGTAATAAAGGGGTGTGATCCCACTTGCATATCCTTTTGGATCGGGATACGATATTCAAAATAACTGTCAATGGTATTCATGGTGTTATCCTTATTGAGGTCTTCCACATCGGGAACCGTATAGGATCCGCGATTATTGTCAGTCACTTCAAGGATCGAGTTTCCATCTGTACCGTTATAGCGCTTGTATCGATTTAGAATCGACCCATTGGCTTGCAAAAAATACTGGTAGTTGTCCCCTGCTGGATCACTACTTTCAGCAGTAAATGCAGAGGAATAAATTGCACCTTCCTCTTGGTCAGATAGCCCATCATAGCCCACATCTTGCAAGTCGCGGTTTTCTGCATTTGCATCAAACGCATACACTAAAGACTGGGTTGCAGGGGTTCGCGCCCATCCCGTTTCATATGTAAGTGCCAAACCGTCTGTTCCGGGTAATCCATTTTCATACTGCTTGCGTCCATCTCGTAAAACGTCTTCCGAAATACTTCCCAAATTGAATATTAAATCACCAAGACTTTCATCGGTTAACTCGTCATTTTCAGAAAATGTATCGAGCAACCAAAACTCGATATACTCCACGTTGGACTGATCAAAGTTGGTGCTACTTAGAGCACGCGTGATCCCTGCCCAATTTTCAGAGGGGTCATTGACAAAACTCCCATAGTGATTAGTGTTATATGGCCCTTTTTCTTGGGGGTAGTACGCCAAATCCATGGTGTATTGAACTGCTGTTTGCCCTTGCACAAGGTCTTGTTGCGGAAAAATTTCATTGATAAATACGCGTCGCACCTCGTCCTCGGATAGATCATTATTTGAAATTTCAGATGGGCGTTGTCTCGAATAAAATATTGGATCAATGGTGTACCATGCCAGTCGTGCGCGATGGTGACCACTACTTAGATCGTCAATCGCTGCGTTGGAACCTTGGACATTGGAAGCAGGCACACTCGACAATGACCAAGACAGCACATCACGCAAATCGATATTACTTTGAGCACCTTCAAAATCATCGACATAAGTGGTTGCTTCTCCATTGAGTTCGGTGCCTTTTGGAGTCTTTGACAACAAATATGCAATTTCTCCACGAAAGGATATGTTTGATATGACCTCCGTGTATATGTTTGGTAGCTTGTTTACCATGCGAGTCAGCAATGGCACTTCTGTCGAAAAGGTAGAGCTCATTCCCAGCATGGTATTGTTGACTGGCTCTAGCCCATAGTTCGCTTTTTGTGTAAGTGGACGTTCACTGAGGTTCATCACAGTCGCTCCCAGCAAAAAATTATCACTGAATTTATGCTCAACATGAACACCACTAAAGCGTTTGTTCTGCTGCCCAAAAAAGGAGTTGCTTTCGGTCGAAACTTCAATGGGAACATTGGAATTTTGCAAACTTTCGTTGAGTATAGTTACACGTCCAAGTTGGTAATTTACCGAGTAATCGATCCCCTCTTGCAAAAGACGTCCACCAGCGGTCAAACGAACGGATCCTTGAGGTACATTGAAGGCTCCGAGAGAAATTCCAGCTCCTCCTCCACTCGCCTTGTATCGCCCTTTGAGTTGAAATTTGTTTTGCGCTGCATAGTCAA
The DNA here is from genome assembly GCA_902536935.1 of uncultured Bacteroidota bacterium. Taxonomy (GTDB): domain Bacteria; phylum Bacteroidota; class Bacteroidia; order Flavobacteriales; family Flavobacteriaceae; genus UBA724. The sequence goes on from CACAZM010000005.1 coordinate 4,930, forward strand.
TCGCCTCAGATTTTGTAAGCTTATACATTTCTGGAAAGACGTATTTATTTTGATTGGCATTATAGGTGGCTGCCACATCATAGTCCTCACTAGTGTCAGACTGTAAGGTATCAAACAAGAACTCCCCAAAAGGTTCTACTTTAGGAAAAATAATGCGTCCGTTTTCTCGATCAACTGTAACGCCTTCAACAAAGTCAAAAAAGCCATCTCCACCATCCTGAAGGTCATTGTAGATATTGAGCCGATCGATTCCAAAAACATTGAGCAAAACCCGTTGGTCAAGACCCTCTGGCCAAATCTCTTCTGCAATTGGTGTGATATAATTTATAGGAGATGGGTCGGAAAAAAGGAGGTTAAACACAAAGCCATCATGATCAAGCTGGTAAGCCCCGATATTGTAGATGTTTTTCATCATCAAATCCCATACTGGCTGCTGAACGTTAGTCAAATTGCTTCGAAGGAGTTTTACCACCAAGCTATTGTTGAGAACCTGTTGGCTTTGACCAATCCCACTAGTTGAACTTGATGGCACTCCATCGCCAGCAAACTCACCGACTTGATAGGTTTGACCCCCGACTGTGTACTGAAAGGCAACCGCCAAAATTTCATCATTATTAAGTCGTTGCCTTAAGGAGATATATCCCAATTTGGGATGGAAGGTATAGTCTGTTGTTTCGAGTTTTCGTGCACTTTCAAGAACCGCATAATCGATTCCTTCTTGTACCACTTCTGAAAGATTTCCAAAGCCGTTGCGGGTCGTGGAAATATCTCGAATGTCGCTTGTCAGAATTCCACTTCCTAACTGTTCCGGACTGAGTTGGTTGGCTTTATTATCGGGATACCCACTCACGCTCGATGTAGTAAAAAAATTGGGAGATAAGTCATCGAGACGGGTTTGATTTGCACTGGTTTCTCCCAAATCTTGCAAAGCAACAAGGTTGCGGACATTATTGGTCTGAGCATTGCGGTTGGTTACCCACACCTCTACTCGTGTGATTTGAACCGCTGTATTGATGTAGGGGTACGTCGCAGCTGCAAAATCATATTGATCGCGAAAATACTGTGCCAAAAAAAAGTGGCGGTCTTCGTCGTAATCGAGTGCAAAAAGGGAAAACTCTTCTAGAGTGCCGTCCGCAGAGGTCATCATGCGCTGGGTTTGGGAGCGTTGCTCTGAAACCACTGCTGAGATATTAGTATTTCCAAACTTGAGGTCTGCCTTGACGCCAAATAAACTTTGTGCTCCTGAAATCAAAGAACTATTGATTGGCATACTTACATTTCCAATTTCCAGCTTCTGCAGGATTCCGTCTTCGTTGCCACTAAAGCCGTCTTTCAAACTCCTGACTTTATCGATCCCTCCCTTTAGCCGATCCACTTCATTTTGAATCCGACCTACCGCACCTGTAGCAGCAGATACCGTATTTCCCAATCGACCGCCTACCGACTGACCTGTTTCATCTGCTGTTGGAGGAAAAAAATCAAGTTTGATCAAATTCTGAAAATCAAAAGTAGATTGGGTGTCGTAATTGGCATTGACTCGAAAACGTTCTCCGATATTTCCAACCAATCCTACACTAATACGCTGATCGAAATCAAATCCGAAGCTACTCTGATTTCGTGGGGAAAGAGCGGGGTTTCCCGACTTTTGATACTGCACCCCCAAATCGATTCCAACGGATCCTTTTGGGATAATTTGAATGACATCACTCCCAAACAATCGTCGAAACAAATCGGATTGGACATAGAGATCAGGTAGCAGATTTTTTTGCTGTTCAGGGTCTTCTACATCTCCCGAAAGCAGTGCTTGTTTTTCGTTCATATAGTCCAATGCTTCTTTACGCATCATACGTTCGAGATATTTTTCAGGTGTCAACGTCAGTGGTGCATTGATATCGATTTCTCCGACTTTAACGGTATAGATATATAAATTGAGGTTGGGGTCGTAGGTGTATTCTTCCACAAATGAGCTCGGCAGATTTTTCAGTGCGAGATTTTGGATAGAAGGGGATAACCGAAGACTATCGTTCTGGGCAAACCCTTGCCAAGACAATATCAATACAGCAACAAAGAGTATCTTCTGGATTGAAACCAATCGCATACAAGCTATAGTTTATTCAGTGCATTGCGAATCAGGCGCTCAACACTCATTTCAGCGTCCATTGAAAGAAGCTCGTCAATCACCTTGACGCAGGATTTTATTTGGTACCCTAAGACTACCAAAGCAGATAACGCCTCTTCTCTATTGGTATTGCTTGAAACCGCAGGAATTCCCGCATCGGCAACAACAGCTTGTATTTTGTCGCGCAATTCAATGACCACACGTTGGGCGGTCTTTGCTCCAATTCCCTTGACCGACTGAATCACATCTACTTGCTCGCCCTGTATCGCCTGGCCGATTTCACTAGGACTCAAAGACGACAACATGGTTCGTGCAGTGTTGGCACCAATTCCTGAAATTCCAATGAGTAAGCGAAACAATTGACGCTCCAAATCTGTAGTAAATCCATATAGCGTATGGGCATCTTCTCGAACTTGTAAATGCGTAAAAAGTTGGATATTTTCATCATCCGTCAGTTGCCCAAACGTAAACAAAGAAATGTTAACCAAATAGCCAACTCCTTGGCAGTCAATGACGACTGAAGTCGGCGATTTTTCAACAAGACGACCACGGAGTTGTGTTATCATAGTTACATCTCAAAAGTAGCGATTATTTTGGCATTACAATAGTCTTTATTTGACAGACTTATCGCAAAAAATCAAGGTTGCGTTTCAAACCAGAAAATTGGGTTCTTTGGACAGCGCTTTCCGCAAATAATCGATCAAAAACTGATTCAGTGATTTCTTGCCAATCACCTTTGCTCATTTGCAAAAGTTCAGGTGGTGGTTCAAATTGAGGCTCTTGATGAGGGGTTGAAAATCGATTCCAAGGACAAACATCCTGACACACATCACAGCCAAATACCCAGTTGTCAAATTGTCCTTTAACCTCTTGTGGAATCGCTTCCTTGAGCTCAATGGTAAAGTAGGAAATGCATTTGCTCCCATCCACTTGGTAGGGGGCAATAATTGCTTGGGTTGGACAAGCATCTATACAAGCCGTGCACGATCCACAGTGATCTGTATCTGGTGCATCTTGTGCCAAGGGTAAATCAATAATCAGTTCTGCGATAAAGTAAAACGAGCCTGCTTGTTTTGAAATCAAATTAGTGTGTTTCCCAATCCATCCCAAACCAGCTTTGGCAGCCCATGCCTTGTCCAAAACAGGCGCTGAATCGACAAACACACGGCCTTGTATCTCTCCGATTTCTTCCTTTAGTAGATGCATCAGTTCATACAGTTTGTCTTTGATGACCACATGATAATCTTTTCCGTAGGCATATTTCGAAATTTTGGGTGCACTTGTATCTGATTGAGATTCTTTTGGAAAATAATTATACAACAGCGAAACCACACTTTTCGCCCCTGGTACGAGTTTGGTTGGATCGAGTCTCTTATCAAAATTCCTCTCCATATAGCTCATGCTTCCATGATGCCCTTGGCGTAGCCATTGCTCCAATCGAGGGGCTTCATCTTCTAAAAATTCCGCATGAGAAATTCCACATGACAAAAAGCCGAGTCGTTTTGCATGGTCTTTAATCAGTTGACTATGTTGGGCTGCTAGATTCAAAACAAATCTCCTTGGCGACTCGATTTGGTGCGCCCCAAATGACGATAGGCAAGGTCTGTTACTTCTCGTCCACGAGGAGTACGTACAATAAATCCTTCTTGAATTAGAAAAGGTTCATAAACTTCCTCTAAGGTCTCTGCACTTTCTGAAACCGCTGTCGCTAAGGTGCTGATCCCGACTGGACCTCCATTAAATTTATCCATCATGGTACTGAGAATCTTATTGTCCATCTCGTCCAAACCGTGAGCATCAACATGGAGGGCTTCTAGGCCATATTTGGCAATCTTCATGTCGATACTGCCATCGCTTTTGATTTGTGCAAAATCACGAATTCGTCGCAACAAGGCATTGGCAATTCGGGGGGTTCCACGACTCCGCCCTGCGATTTCAATTGCCGCTTTATTGATAATCGAAATATTCAGGATATCTGCACTTCTCTCCACTATCGTCGATAAGACTTCGGTAGTGTAATAGGTCAAGCGACAATTGATGCCAAAACGAGCACGCATGGGTGCAGTCAGCAAACCCGACCGAGTGGTCGCTCCGATAAGGGTAAACGGATTGAGGTTGATTTCAACTGTCCGAGCATTTGGCCCGGACTCAATCATGATATCGATTTTATAATCCTCCATAGCCGAGTAGAGATATTCTTCTACTATGGGACTCAAACGATGGATCTCGTCGATAAACAACACATCTCTGGGTTCGAGGTTGGTGAGAAGTCCTGCCAAATCCCCCGGCTTATCAAGAACGGGTCCTGAGGTTACCTTAACACCAACTTGTAATTCATTTCCTAAAATGTGGGCAAGGGTTGTTTTTCCCAACCCGGGAGGGCCATGTAAAAGGGTGTGATCAAGGGCATCTTCTCGCTGGTTGGCAGCCTGAACAAAGACTTGCAGATTGTCGAGCACTTGGGGCTGACCCATAAAATCGGAAAACCGCAACGGGCGCAACGCGCGATCGATGTCCTGTTCTTCAGGGGTAAAGTGCTCTCCGTGTGGATCTAGATGCTCGTTCATTTTTCCAAAGATAACCAAAAATCAACGGGAATCTCCCATAAAAAAACCCTCCGTTTGGAGGGTTTGATATGAAATTATTGACTATGATCGTGCTTAGTGCTGCAATTCTTCTTCTCCTTTTTTCAGAGGAATATGTTGTGGTACATAATCTTCATCGTGCCCTGGCTTGGAGTAGTCATATGCCCAGCGATATACTTCTGGAATATCTCCTTCCCAGTTGCCATGGAAGTGTTTGATTGGCGCTGTCCACTCTAGCGTATTTGATTTCCAAGGGTTTTGAACCGTTGGCTTTCCGTAAAACATACTGTGTATAAAGTTGTACAAGAATACAATTTGTGCTGCCCCTGCAATCAATGCAAATATGGTAATTACGACGTTTATGTCTGCCAAGTCGTCAAAGTATGGAAAGGCCGTATTGGTGTAATATCTTCTTGGTAGTCCAGCCATACCGATAAAGTGCATGGGGAAGAATACGCCATAGGCACATACCGCTGTTATCCAAAAATGGATATAACCAAGTTGCTTGTTGAGCATGCGTCCAAACATTTTTGGAAACCAATGATAAACCCCTGCAAAGAGTCCGTAAAGCGCAGAGATTCCCATCACCAAGTGAAAGTGTGCAACCACAAAATAGGTGTCATGCACGTTGATATCCAAGGTGCTATCTCCCAAAATGATTCCCGTCAGACCCCCTGTAATAAAAGTCGAAACCAACCCAATCGAGAAAAGCATGGCTGGATTGAGTTGTAAATTCCCTTTCCAAAGGGTTGTGATATAGTTAAAGGCCTTCACCGCTGATGGAATCGCGATGAGTAGGGTTGTAAAGGTAAATACAGACCCTAGGAATGGATTCATCCCTGAAATAAACATATGGTGACCCCAAACGATAGTCGATAAAAAAGCAATCGCCAAAATCGATGCAACCATGGCACGATACCCAAATATGGGCTTACGGGCGTTGGTAGCCAAGACCTCAGAAGTGATTCCGAGTGCGGGTAATAGGACGATATACACTTCAGGGTGTCCTAAAAACCAAAAAAGGTGCTCAAACAGTACGGGTGATCCGCCCTGATAATGTAAAACCTCACCTTGAATAAAAATGTCTGAGAGAAAAAAAGAGGTTCCAAAACTGCGATCCATAATCAATAGCAAAGCAGCTGAAAGCAATACGGGGAAAGAAACCACACCAATGATTGCGGTTACAAAAAACGCCCAAATTGTCAATGGTAAACGTGTCATGCTCATTCCCTTGGTTCGCAAGTTGATAACAGTTACAATATAGTTTAGCGAGCCTAGTAATGAAGAGGCAATAAAGATCGCCATCGACACCAACCAAAGGGTCATTCCCAGTCCTGAACCGGGCTGTGCTTGTGGAAGTGCACTCAAGGGTGGATAAATCGTCCATCCTGCAGCTGCTGGTCCTGCCTCAACAAATAAAGAGGCAAGCATCACCACACTTGACAGGAAAAACAGCCAGTACGAAACCATATTCAAAAATCCAGATGCCATGTCGCGAGCGCCAATCTGCAGCGGAATTAGAAGGTTACTAAACGTACCGCTCAATCCGGCAGTCAGCACAAAGAAGACCATGATGGTTCCATGAATGGTAACCAATGCGAGATATACGTTGGGATCCATCACGCCGTCGGGTGCCCATTTTCCAAGTGTGGACTCAAAGATACCAAAGGGTTGCTCTGGCCATGCCAGTTGCAAACGAAATAACAAAGACATCCCAATCCCAACAATCCCCATGATCAGACCCGTAATAAGGTACTGTTTGGAGATCATTTTATGATCTTGACTAAAAATATATTTTGTGATAAATGTTTCCTTATGATGATGTGCGTCTGCTCCCATAGTGATTCTTTTTATTGAATGACTTCAGCAAAAGTTCTCTGCTGTGTCATCCAGGAATTAAAATCTTTTTCTTCTTCTACAATAATTTTCATTTGCATGTTGTAGTGCGATGCACCACAGATCTTGTTACATAGTAGCAAATAATCAAATTGGTAAGATTCAAGGGCTTCTTCGCCATTGGCGATCAGCTCTTGGCTTTTGTCATACCGTATTTTATTGATTTTTTGCACTTTGGCTACCATATCAGGGTTTTGTCTCATTTCCTCGGTAGTGGTTGTTGGGGTGAAGGCAAATTCGGTAATCATTCCAGGCACACAATTCATTTGCGCGCGGAAGTGCGGCATATAAGCCGAGTGAAGAACATCTTGTGATCGCATTTTAAAAATCACTTTTCGCCCGACTGGCAAGTGAAGTTCTTGCACCACAACGTCATCCAAACCATTGGGGTCTGATGCATCAATCCCCACGAGGTTGAGCCCGTCAAAATCTTGTAAAAAGCGAACGTTGGCATCGCCAAGCACGTTGTCTGCGCCTGCATAGCGTGCTTTCCAGTTGAACTGTTGCGCATACAATTCTACGACTAAGGCGTCTTCGTCTTCTTCAAAATTCATGATGTTTGACCAAGCATACAAACCATATAGGATAAGTGCCGCCAATACGATCACTGGAATAATTGTCCAGATAAACTCCAAACGATCATTGTCTGCATAAAACAAGGCCTTCAGTCCTTTTCTTCCTCTGTATTTGTAAGAAAAATAATGTAGAAGTGCTTGGGTAACAATTTGAACAAAAAAGATCAATGCCATCGAGATCCACATCAAACGGTCATAGTCCTTGCCGTGCTCGGAGGCCGATTCGGGCAGCAATACATCTCCCCAAGCCCAAAACGAATAAATAGTTATGAGATAAATGAAGACCAAAAAGGCAAACATGAGTTTTCCATTCCAATCGTTGTCCTTGTCGTTCGCAACCTGACTATCGTCCACTTTTTGGTTGAGCTGAGCCACTTGGAAGATTTTGGTAATCTGCCAAACGGCAATACTGACCAAAAGTAAAATAGCAATCGTTAACAATGTCGTCATATCGTTATTCCTTCACACATATTAATAGACAAAATGTTCACTTTCTTTCACCAATGGATCTCCCTTGGGCTTAAGTGGTGCCTTGGCCAGAGCCGAGAAAACCACATAGATGAAAAGCCCTGCGAATAGGGAGACACTGCCCAATTCAGAAAGTCCAAAAGACCATTGATCTCCAACCGTTGCTGGCATAATCATATTGTAAAAATCGAGATAGTGACCGATGATAATAATGATTCCAGCTATCATAATAAACCAGTTGTTTCGTTTGTAGTCACTATTCATCAAAATCAAAAGTGGGAGGACAAAATTCATTGCAACCATCCCAAAAAACAACATATTGTAATCTTCGATTCGCGTAATGAAATAAGTGACTTCTTCGGGGATATTGGAATACCAAATCAGCATAAACTGTGAAAACCACAGATAGGTCCAAAACACACTAAAACCAAACATGAATTTTCCGAGATCGTGAATGTGACTATCATTGACGTCTTCCAAAAGCCCTTTAGATTTTAGATAAATGGTGACCATGGCAATGATGGTTACCGCAGTTACGATCATACTCGCAAATACATACCAGCCAAACAGCGTACTAAACCAGTGTGGGTCGACAGACATGATCCAGTCCCAAGCCATCATGGATTCTGTGACAATGTAGAATACCAAAAATCCAGCTGCGAGTTTAAAATTCTTTTTGTGATAACTAATTCCTGATCCGTTGTCTTGTGCCAAGGAAAATTTTCTGGAGTAGAAGCGATAGAGATTCCACCCGACAATATAAAACAAGGCACGGGCTAAGAAGAAAGGCACGTTGAGATAACTTTGTTTGTTGCGAATAATTTCGTCATGAGCCACGACTTCTGCATCCATCCATACAAACAAATGATTGAGGTGAAGGCCCGAAAGAACCAACAAAACAAACACGATAATCGAACCCGGGAGTAGATAGGCTGTAATGCCCTCCATCACTCGGAATATAAGGATTGACCAGCCCGCTTGTGCTGCTCTTTGAATCGCATAAAAAGCAAGTGCGCCAAGGGCGATCATCATAAAAAACAAAGCGGCTACATAGGTAGCAGCCCAAGGTCGGTTTTGCAACTGATGCAAAAGGTGCTTGTCATGGCTATCTCCGTGACCACCACCATGAGCATCATGGGCATCATGACTCTCGTCATGATCGTAATCTTTATCGTGCGTATCGTGATGACCGTCTGCTTGATCCTTGTGATCCACAGTATGATGAGCTTCTTCTTTATGGTCGTCTGCATGGTCATCGGCATGTGTATCGTGTGTGTGATGACCGCCATGATCACCATGACCACCATGACCGTGTGCATCTGCTACCATCGCTTTGGCTTCTTCCACAGTATTCGGCGCAGAGAGAAACCCAATTCCCAAAGCCAATCCACCCACAACTATTAAGCTGAGGGAGACAATTTTTAGATTTTTAGAAAATTGATACATATTCTTACTTTGTTAATTGCCCTCGGAGATGCATCACGTGTTGGGTGATTTGCCAACGCTCTTCCGCATCGATTAAACTTGCGTGTGATCCCATTGCATTTTTACCATACATCAATACATGGTACACACTACCTTCCGTGATTTCGCGATCGGCATAGCTTGGGATTCCCAAAAACTTTTCACGCTTCATTAAGATTCCCTGTCCATCACCTTTCGAACCATGACATACCGCACAATAGATAGCGTAAAGCTCTTTTCCTTCTGCACGATGTGCCTCCGTTTCTTCAATTGGCGAACGGAGTTCAGCTTTGGCCAATTCGTAACCCTCATTGGTATTTGGATAATCATAGGGCTGCCACCCTCTTGGGATTGAACCCGCAACAGGTAGTTGAGCCGCAGTCCCATTGGCAAAAGGTGCTTCGGCATAGGTGTCATAACCAACGGACTCATACATATCTGGGAAATACTGATAGTTGGGCTGTGATGGATCAAAGCATGATGTCATACTCAACAATGCTAATCCCCAGAAAATAAGACTTCCGTTTCTTCTCATGATTCCCCCTTTTTATCTTTTATTTTTACCTCAATCGCACCTGTTTTTTTCAACAAGGTGACGAGTTTCTTTTCATTGTCTCCCACGGTAACTTCCATCAAAAACTTGTCGTCAGTGGTAGCTGGCATTGGGTTTTCTGCTTTCTTAAAAGGCCAAAGTCTACTGCGTAAATAGAAGGTAATCACCATCAAGTGAGCAGCGAAGAAAATGGTCATCTCAAACAAAACAGGTACAAATGCTGGCACATTTTCGAGATAGGAAAAACTGGGTTTCCCGCCGATATTTTGTGGCCAGTCTTCGATCATAATATAGTTGGTCAGCCAAATGGCAACCGATAATCCCAAACAACCAAACATAAAGGACGCAATCGCAATGCGCGTAGGTGCAAGTCCCATCGCCTTGTCCAAACCGTGCACTGGAAATGGCGTAAAAACCTCTTCGATATGATGATTCGCTGCTTTGACGTCTTTGACAGCATGTAGCAACACGTCATCATCATCGTAAATGGCATGGATTACTTTATTACTCATCGCTTCTTGTTTTTTTGTATTTGTCACCCGAGGACTTCAATATCGATTTGACCTCTGCCTGCGCAATTACGGGGAAGGTGCGGGCATAGAGTAAAAACAGCACAAAGAAGAATCCGATTGTTCCAATAAATATCCCAATATCTACGAAGGTTGGTGAAAACATCGTCCAAGATGATGGGAGATAGTCTCGGTGTAGGGAAGTCACAATGATCACAAAGCGCTCAAACCACATCCCGATATTGACCACAATCGATATGATAAACGAGAACATAATACTAGTTCGCAATTTTTTAAACCACATAAACTGCGGAGAAAATACGTTACAGGTCATCATGGCCCAATAAGCCCACCAATAAGGTCCTGTTGCTCGGTTGAGGAAGGCATACTGCTCGTATTCAACTCCTGAATACCAAGCAATAAATAATTCTGTAATATAGGCCACACCAACAATAGAACCTGTTATCATAATCACAATATTCATTAGTTCAATATGCTGAATAGTGATATAGTTCTCTAGGTTGATAACTTTTCGCATGATAATCAACAAAGTTTGAACCATCGCAAAACCGGAAAAAATCGCTCCAGCGACAAAGTAGGGCGGAAAAATCGTCGTGTGCCAGCCAGGAATGACTGAGGTTGCAAAATCAAAAGATACGATGGTGTGTACAGAAAGTACAAGCGGCGTTGCAAGACCTGCCAATACAAGAGACACCTCTTCAAATCGTTGCCAATCTTTGGCACGTCCACTCCAACCAAAGCTCAGTAACCCGTATATTTTCTTTTGAAATGGCTTGACCGCACGATCTCGAATCATCGCAAAGTCAGGCAAAAGTCCCGTCCACCAGAAAACGAGTGATACCGACAAATAAGTCGAAATCGCAAATACATCCCAAAGTAGTGGAGAGTTAAAGTTGACCCATAATGATCCAAATTGATTTGGAATGGGCAGTACCCAATACGCCAACCAAGGGCGTCCCATGTGAATAATGGGGAACAGTCCCGCTTGGATCACGGAAAAAATAGTCATTGCCTCTGCTGACCGGTTGATTGCCATACGCCATTTTTGACGAAATAGCAGCAGTACAGCAGAGATTAAGGTTCCTGCGTGTCCAATTCCAACCCACCATACAAAGTTGGTGATATCCCAAGCCCAACCGACGGTTTTATTGAGTCCCCAAACTCCGATCCCTGTTGAAATGGTGTAAATAATACAGCCAATTCCCCACAAAAAGGCAACTAAAGCGATGCTAAAAACAATCCACCATTGCTTATTCGCTTTACCCTCTACGGGTGCAACGATATCAACCGTCACATCGTGATAGGATTTATTCCCTGTAACTAGCGGTTTTCGTATTGGTGCTTCGTAATGCGAGGCCATAGTTTTTTTATGATGTCTCTGTATTTCTAACTTTTACTTGGTACTGTACATTGGGTTTTGTCCCCACACTTTCCAAAAGGTGATACATTCGATCACTTTCCAAAGACTTGGCAACACGACTCGTTTTGTCGTTGATGTCACCAAAAGTAATGGCACCTGTTGCACATGCGCTTGAGCATGCCGTTTGGAATTCTCCATCGGCAATATTGCGTCCTTCTAGCTTGGCATCCAAAATTGTTTTTTGTGTTTTTTGAATACACAACGAACATTTTTCCATCACCCCACGCGAACGAACAACCACATCTGGATTGAGGACCATACGGCCCAAATCGTTATTCATGTGGAAATCAAACTCATCATTGTGATTGTATAAGAACCAGTTGAAACGTCTGACTTTATACGGACAGTTATTTGCACAATAACGAGTCCCTACGCAACGGTTATATGCCATGTGGTTTTGACCTTGACGACCATGCGAAGTCGCTGCCACTGGGCAAACCGTTTCACAAGGTGCGTGGTTACAATGCTGACACATAATCGGTTGGAAGGTTACCTGTGGATTTGCCGATGGCTCTTCCAAAGAACTAAAGGTCGTCAGAGACTCTCCCAATCCACTGATTTCATTTACCGTATTGTTGTCGCCCTCAAAAGTATCCTCTGAGGAGTAGTATCGGTCAATGCGCAGCCAGTGCATATCACGCGACTTGCGAATCTCTTGTTTTCCAACAACTGGCACGTTGTTTTCAGCATGACAGGCCACTACACATGCGCCACAACCCGTACAGGCATTCAGGTCAATCGATAAGTTGAAGTGATGTCCAACTGAACGGTCAAACTGATCCCAAATATCAACCTCTGGAGAGGTGACTACAGTTTCAATATGATTTTTGCTCACCACAGGAACTGCGTTGTAGTCATTTCTGTCTTTGGTGTTAAAAATTTCGAGTGTGGTTTCCTTGACGATGTCTTCCCGTCCCATCAAGGTGTTCTGTAACTGTGTACAAGCAAACTCATGTATACCATCTACCGCTTCTATGCTTACAGGCTGAACGCTAGAGAAGTTATTATATAATGTATAGGCATTGACTCCTATTTGCATTTCAGACTTCACCCCAACTTTTTTGCCATAGCCAAATGCCAATCCAACGGTTCCTTTGGCTTGACCGGGCTGAATCAGGACAGGCACCGTTAGTGAAGAGGACCCAACTGTAATTTTTGCAAGACCTCCATTTAGCGAACCGTCTGATTGGGTTTCATTCCACAGACCGAGTGCATCAGCATCCGACTTGGATACAGTGAGGTAATTGTCCCAAGTCACACGGGTAATCGGATCGGGAAGCTCATGAAGCCAGGGGTTATTGGCTTGTTGACCGTCTCCGATTCCTGTTTTGGTGTAGAGGTTTAAGGTAAATCCGTCTTGTGTAACCGCAGAGAGTGAACGCACTGCATCGGCAACTGCATCACGGTACGGACTGTTTTTTAAAGAGGAGTTCCCAACGTAAAATCCGTCGTGTAAGGTCTTATTCCACGACTTGCCATTGAGGATATTTTGCTCCCAATAGGATCGCAACTCGTCTCTATAGCTTGTGTCTTTATCGAGCCAAGTGAGCAATACATCCTGAAATTGCTTGGTGTCAAACAAAGGACGAATCGTCGGCTGTGTGAGTCCGAAGTGGTTGGTTTTGAATTCCACATCACCCCAAGATTCGAGGTAATGCGGCGTTGCTGCTACCCATTGTGCTATGGATGCCGTCTCATCGTTTTTCATACTGAAAGACATGGAGAATTTGGCTTTGTTTAGACCTGCAGCAAACTGTTCTCCATTGGCAAGGGTATATACTGGATTCACACCAGCAGTGATAATCCCTTGAACCGCACTGCTGTTGAGGTCATCAACAAGCTGGGTGAGTTGGTCTGCACTGCCTTGGCGGACGGTCGTTGTATGTTGGGTGTCGATCACAACAGACCCTAATTTTTCATTGATTGCAAGTGCAATGCGTTGGGCTTCCACACTAGGTAAACCCGTGATTACAACTGCTTTTTTACCTGCCTTACGCAAATACTTTGCGGTCACTTTAGCCGTATCTTGAATGGCTTGCTCTCCAATTGATTGTCCGTTTGTCAGCTCAGAGTATAGCGCTGCAAGTACTTGTTTTTGTTGGGTAGCAGACATGGGTACGCGCTTGTCAGCAGCGGCTCCAGAAAGCGTCATGTTTGCTTCAAACTGGAAATGGGTTGACATCTTTGCTTTTCCGTTCTTTTTGACGGGAACGCGGGTTTTGACATAGCCTGATGAATGTCCTCCTCCTTGCCAGTCTCCAATAAGATCTGCGTCAAAGGAAACGATTGTTTCCGCTTTTGAAAAATCATAAGTGGGCAGTGCACGCTGACCATAGGCCTTTTCAAAAGCGTCTAGTGCATGAGATGATGAAACCGCATCATAGGCAATATGCTTGATGTTTTTATACTTGGCGGTAAGCTGATCGATCAACGCCTGAGTCGAAGGGCTGGCAAACGACTGGGTCAGTAAGACCACTTGTGCGCCTTGGGCTTGTAAATTGTCGAGTTGTTCACGGCTTTGTCCGAGGAGTGTCGCCCAACTAACAGGACTTCCGGACTGGGTAGGGCCTTGCAATCGGAAAGTATCATATAGTGACAGTACAGAAGCATGTACACGAGCATTCGCATGGTAGCTGGCAGGAGCATCAGTGTTGTTTTCAACTTTGATTGGTCTTCCTTCACGTGTTTTTACGAGAATGCTTGCCATATCAAAACCATCCGCTATGGTGGTTGCGTAAAAATTTGAAATCCCCGGGCGAATCTCTTCAGGTTGCACGACATAGGGAATGGACTTGTGAACAGGACCCTCACAAGCAGCTAACGAGGCGGCGGCAGTACTAAAACCAACATATTTGAGGAAATCTCGTCTGTTCGTTTTGGAATCATTCATAAGCTGATTATCACCCAAAAAGGCATCTTCAGGAAGTTTTTCAACAAACTCACGCCCCTTAAGATCCTCGACAAACGCATTGTTGTTGTCTAACTCCGCTGTGCTTTTCCAATAATTCTTTTGGTTTGCCATCGTTGCTTTATATTAGTAGTGACACTTTCCACACTCCAGACCACCCATTTGAGCGATTGTGAGTTTTTCGACACCATATTTTTTTGAGAGCTCCGCATGGATTTTCTCATAATACTCATTGTTTTCCAAATCGACATTCGACTCTCTGTGACAGTCGATACACCATCCCATTGTTAGTGGGGAGTGCTGATACATGATTTCCATTTCTTCCACTGGTCCATGACACTTTTGGCAATCAATACCTGCAACGTCAACATGCTGTGCGTGGTTGAAGTACACAAAGTCGGGTAGGTTGTGGATACGTACCCATTTCACGGGTTGAGTTTCTCCTGTATAACGCTGATTTTCTTCATCCCAACCAACCGCTTTATATAACTTTTTGATTTCGTTTGTGTAGAATTCTTTTGTGTATCCTTTTTCCAAATCTTCTTCCCCATTGTACTCTGCAATATTCATGTGACAGTTCATACACACATTGAGAGAAGGAATTCCTGAATGCTTAGAAACACGGGCAGAGGAGTGGCAATACTTACACTCGATTTCGTTATCTCCAGAGTGGATTTTGTGAGAATAATGGATGGGTTGCACAGGCATATATCCTTGATCAATTCCCACTTGCATTAGATATCCATAGGCAAAGAAAGCACTCGAAAAGAGTAATACAATCACCGTGCTAAACAACAAAAAGGAATTGTTGATGTAGACTTCCCAAAGCGGTTTGCGTTTTGGTCTGGTTTTTTCGACTTCTATCCCATTTGCGATTGCAATTTTTCGTAGCGTTTTAGTTACCAAAAAGAGCATTACCACAAGGACGACAAGCACCAATATCAACACCACCAATAGCAGGGTTGAGGAGGTATTGTCTTCCCCACTAGCGGCTGTGGTTGCTACCGCAACTGGAACGGCAGGTGTAGGTGGTGTGTAGTCGGTATAAGCAAGAATATTGTCAATGTCTTCGTTGCTCAACTGTGGGAAGGCAGTCATCACAGACTTATTGTATTCCTCATAAATCGCAACCGCTTGCGGATCGCCAGACTTGACCATCGCCATGGAATTCTTTATCCAAGAATACAACCATTCTTTTTCGTACTTCTGAGAAACACCGGCTAGAGCAGGACCGACAGCGCGTTTGTTTAGCTTGTGACAGGCCGCGCAGTTCATATTGAAAAGGGATTTCCCTTTGTCGACATCTGTTTCTTGTGCGTAAGTTGGAAGGGTGAAGGCAATAGCCAACACGAGTGAAAGTAGAACAGGAACTTGGGGAACATTTAGGCGAAAAAACCTGATCATGTTTTGGTTTTTGTAGTCAAGGAAAATACCTTAATTTTTACGTTTACAAAATTACATTACAAACACCATTTTAAAAACTTTAAAACCGCTTGAGTTATAAATTTATATTTATTCTAAATTACTCATTTAATTTACTTATATTCAATATGTTATGCTCTTTTTGTTTTGATATAATTAAACAAATTTTCAGAAAAAATTGCAGGAATTTCCAAGCAATCTTTTATTTGCAACTATGTTGTATTTAAAGCCCATTTGTTTTGTGATTTTGTTTGTGTTTGTGCCTTCACTTCACGCACAAGACAACGCATTGGTTATTAAAACCCCTCAAAATCTTGACAATGTACTCGAGCGCAAGTTATCCCTGGACAAAAAGCGATTGGCAAAAAACCAGTATACCATTCAAATTTTTTCTGGAAATTACGAGGCTGCAAAAGTCTATTTGGATTCTTTTTCTAATGCCTTCCCAAGTCGCTATGCCAAACTATCTTTTGAAACTCCGAATTACAAAATCCGTGTTGGTAAATTCGGGACACGTCTGGAAGGAAGCCAAACACTTGATACACTACGGGTGAAATTTCCTGAGGCCTTTTTACTAAAGCCCTAGTTTTAATTGAGCTTTTTCTTAACAGCTACTTCGATATATGCCTCGACAGTATCTCCGATTTTGATGTCATTAAAGTCTTTGATCTGCAAGCCGCAATCGTATCCTTTTGTAACCTCTTTCACATCATCCTTAAATCGCTTGAGAGATGCAAGGGCGCCAGTGTAAACGACAACACCTTCGCGCACAATGCGCACCATTGAATTACGTGTGATTTTGCCATCCATGACCATGCAACCAGCTATGGTACCCACACGAGAAATTTTATAGGTTTCACGGATTTCAACATTTCCTTGAACCTCTTCTTTCATGTCTGGAGACAAGAGTCCCTCCATGGCGTCTTTAAGATCATTGATTGCGTCGTAAATGATGGAGTAACTCCGCACATCAATTTCTTCTTTGTCTGCCAATTGCCTGGCGGTACCCACAGGTCGCACGTTAAAGCCAACGATAATCGCGTCGGAGGCGGAAGCCAAAAGCACATCCGACTCCGTGATGGCACCAACTCCTTTATGGATAATATTGATCTGAATTTCTTCTGTAGATAGTTTTTGGAAGGAATCTGTCAATGCCTCAACCGAGCCGTCAACGTCTCCTTTTAAAATGATATTGAGTTCTTTAAAATCGCCTAGGGCAATTCGTCTGCCGATTTCATCCAAAGTGATATGGCGTTGGGTACGAACTGATTGCTCTCGCACCAATTGGGTGCGCTTGGCAGCAATTTGTTTGGCTTCTTTTTCTTCAACAAATACATTGAATCGGTCGCCTGCAGTGGGTGCTCCGTCTAACCCAAGAAGGGATACTGGTGTTGATGGCCCTGCTTCAAAAACTTCTTTACCGCGTTCGTCTTGCATTGCACGTACTTTACCACTGTGTTGACCCGCAAGAATGTAGTCTCCAATTCGCAGCGTACCCGCTTGCACGAGAATGGTCGATACATATCCACGACCCTTGTCCAAAAAGGCCTCGACAACCGTTCCTTGCGCCGCTTTTGAAGGGTTTGCCTTGAGTTCTAATAGCTCTGCTTCAAGTATTACTTTTTCGAGAAGTTCAGAAATTCCTGTTCCTTGTTTTGCGGAAACGTCATGCGATTGGATTTTACCACCCCAATCTTCAACGAGCAGATTCATCGCTGATAGGCCCTCTTTGATTTTGTCAGGATTTGCGTTTGGGCTATCGATTTTATTGATCGCAAAAACAATCGGTACAGAGGCTGCTTGCGCATGGCTAATCGCTTCTTTGGTCTGTGGCATGATATCATCATCAGCAGCAATAACGATAATTACCAAGTCGGTTACCTGAGTTCCGCGTGCACGCATTGCAGTAAATGCCTCGTGACCCGGAGTGTCCAAAAAGGTGATTTTTTGTCCGCTCTCCAAATTTACACTATATGCACCGATGTGTTGGGTAATACCACCCGATTCATCTGCGGTTACATTTGTTTTTCGGATGTAGTCGAGCAAAGAGGTTTTTCCGTGATCAACATGACCCATCACGGTCACAATTGGCGCACGAGTCACCAAATCATCGGGGTTGTCCTCCGGCTCGTCTATTGTTTCTTCGATATCTGCAGTGACAAACTCAACGGTATATCCGAACTCCTCCGCCACGATTGACAAGGTTTCTGCATCCAGTCTCTGGTTCATAGTCACCATGATCCCCAGCGTCATACAGGCAGAAATAATTTCTGTTGAGCTGATATCCATCATAGTTGCAATCTCACCGACAGTCACAAACTCTGTAACCTTAAGCAACTTGCTATCCGCCTCAACTTGAGCTGCATCCTCTTCGGATTTTTGACGATGTGAGTCCCTCTTTTCGCGGCGGTATTTTGCACCTTTTGATTTGGTGGTTTTGCCTTGTAATTTTTCTAGGGTCTCCCGAATCTGCTTTTGGATTTCTTCATCGCTTGGCTCTTCATGAGTGGGCTGGTTTTGCCGTTTTGGTTTGGGCTTGTTTTGTTGTCCTCCACCAGGACTCGTATTCTTTGTGATTCGTTTGCGACGTCGTTTGCGATCGTTGTTATCAGCATTCGGCTTTGTTTCTTTATTCTCAAATTTTTTGAGATCAATTTTGTCCCCTGCTATTTTAAGTCCCGTCAGCTTTTTGTACTGCGTAGTGACCTTTTCTGTATCAGCTGTAGCAGTTTTTTCTGGTTCAGCTTGCTTTTGCTCATTAGGCTTCTCTAGAGTAGGTTTAATCGAAAGCTCTGCTAATTGCTCATTTTTTGTTTGTTTAACTATGGGAGCTTCTATATTTTTTTCATCCTTGACTTTCTCTTTGGGCTCTGCTTTTGACTCTAAATCGATTTTTCCAACCTGGCGGATACCCTTGAGTTCGGTGCGCGCCTGAACGACTTGGGTTTTTGCCTCTTGCTCTTCTTCGATTCGCTGGCGAATGGCTTCTTTTTCTTTGCGCTTTTCTTCGCTGACCTCTTCTGAGGCTTCCTTTTTGTTTCGATCAGTCTGAAAAGCATCGACCAAGAGTTGGTATTCCACCTTGGAAATTTTGGACGTTGGGCGCGGCTCTATTTCAAAACCATGTTCTCCCAACTGCTCCACAGCGCGGTCTAAGGAAATGTTTAACTCTCGGAGAACCTTATTGATTCGTATGGTTTTGACTTCAGACATATACTATATTGGTATTCAAAAATAGGGATTTCAATCCGTTAACTCGAGAATTCTGCGTTTAATATGTTGCGGACTTCGACAACGGTTTCCTCTTCCAAGTCCGTTCGTTTGACCAAATCCTCGAC
Organism: uncultured Bacteroidota bacterium; assembly: GCA_902536935.1. Classification (GTDB taxonomy): domain Bacteria; phylum Bacteroidota; class Bacteroidia; order Flavobacteriales; family Flavobacteriaceae; genus UBA724. Next base: position 24,208 of record CACAZM010000005.1, read on the forward strand.
CTCTTGCTCCAATACACTCTTGGCAGTATCGAGTCCAACCTTGCGAAACTCTTCGATAATCCATCCTTCGATTTCATCAGAAAACTCTGTAAGCTCAACATCTTCCTCTGCCCCTTCACGGTACACATCGATCTCATAGCCCGTGAGTTGACCTGCTAAACGAATATTGAATCCACCTCGACCAATCGCTTTTGAAACTTCTGAAGGATCCATATACACTTCTACGGCTTTCTTTTCTTCGTCGATTGTCATATTGGTGATTTTAGCTGGACTCAATGCACGCGTAATCATCAACTGGTTGTTGTTGGTATAATTGATCACATCGATATTTTCATTCCCAAGCTCACGGACAATTCCATGAATTCTAGACCCTTTCATCCCTACACAAGCACCGACAGGATCGATACGATCGTCGTAAGAATCCACCGCAACTTTTGCTTTTTCTCCAGGAACGCGAACTACTTTTTTGACAGTAATCAAACCATCAAACACCTCTGGAATTTCTTGTTCAAATAGTTTTTCCAAAAATTTTGGAGCAGTGCGAGACAAAATAATACTCGGCTTGGCACCCTTGAGCTCTACGCTTTCAATCACGCCCCGAACGCTATCGCCCTTGCGGAAAAAGTCTGAAGGGATTTGACGGTCTTTAGGCAAGATGATTTCGTTTCCATCATCATCGATTAAAATCACAACACGACTGCGTACGTGGTGCACCTCGGCGGTATAAATTTCCCCAACGAGTTCAATAAATTGTTTGTAGATAATAGTATTATCATGCTCATGGATTCGAGCGATAAGGTTTTGACGGAGGGATAGGATCGATCGACGACCCAAATCCGAAAGTTTTACCTCTTCAGAAACATCTTCACCAACTTCAAAGTCGGGCTCAATTTTTCGCGCTTCTGTAAGTTCGATTTCTTCATTTTCGTCTTCAACTTGTCCATCTTCGACCACGACGCGATTGCGCCAAATCTCCAAATCTCCTTTGTCAGGGTTGATGATAATGTCAAAATTGTCATCGGTGCCAAACTTTCGCTTTAGCGTGTTGCGAAACACCTCTTCCAAAATGGACATGAGGGTCACACGGTCTATCAGTTTGTCATCTTTAAACTCCGAGAACGATTCGATTAATGCGAGATTTTCCATTGTGTATTACTTAAATTGGATTTGAACGGTTGCTTTTTCGATTTGATTGTAGGGAACTTGCAATTGTTTGACCACAGTGTGTTTTCCCTTGCCGATTGGTTTGGGTTCACGGGCTTTCCACTCCAAAGTGATTTGATCATCATCTGCCTGTGTGAGTGTGGCCTTAAGATTGTCATTGTCTATGGTCTGTACCGCCAGTTTTCTGCCGATATTTTTTTTGTATTGACGTACCATTTGCAACGGATAGGTAGCACCTGCCGAGCTTACCTCCAACGAAAAGTCATGTACTTCCCTGTCGAGTTGATGTTCGATGTGACGGCTCACTTTGATGCATTGCTTCAAAGAAACCCCATTGTCCCCGTCGATTACCACATGAACTCTCGATTGATCATCGATGTGAAGATCAATCAAAAACAAATCTGGTTGTAACGACAAGGCCTCCGCTAGCAATTTCTGTATGTTTTCTTTAAACTCCATCTAAAAAAAAAGGGGACCTTTCAAGTCTCCCAATGATTGATCAGAATGTTTTGCAAATATAATTGTTTTAAAATTCTTACCCAAATCATATTGTCAGATTGTTTCATCCTATATTTCTACGCAAACTTTTTCTAACTCATTGAAATTCATACATTCGCAACTATGGAAGCTTATGCCAACGCCTTGTTGATTGCTATTCCCTCCTTTATGGTGTTGATGCTGACGGAACTGATTTATGGCTATGCGACGGGCAAACAAACCTATGTGTTTATGGATACCATTTCAAGTTTGAGCTCTGGACTTACCAATATTCTTAAAGACACCCTTGGTTTAGTTGTGATTTTGATTTCCTATCCTTGGTTGAGTCAACAACTTGCTATTACCCAAATCGAAGTGGATCTTTGGCTTTACCTCGCTGCCTTTATCTGTATCGATTTTGCTTCTTACTGGTCGCATCGCCTCAATCACAAAATCAATTTTTTCTGGAACCAACACATCATTCACCACAGTAGTGAAGAGTTTAATATGGCCTGTGCGCTTCGTCAAAGCATTTCCAATATACTTGGTTATGGTGCATTGTTTATGGTTCCAGCTGCTGTTCTTGGAATACCGCAAGATGTAATTTCCATTTTAGCGCCCCTTCATCTTTTTGGTCAATTTTGGTATCACACCCAACACATTGGGAAACTCGGTTGGTTGGAGTATATTATTGTTACCCCTTCCCAACACCGTGTTCATCATGCCATCAATCCAATTTACATTGACAAAAATCTCAGTGCAATATTTTGTGTATGGGATCGAATGTTTGGTACGTTTCAGCAAGAACTCGACGACGAGCCACCTGTCTATGGCGTTCTAAAGCCCGTGCAGTCCTGGAATCCGCTATGGATCAATTTCCAGCACCTATGGGGACTAGCCCTCGATGCTTGGCATACCAAACGGTGGAGGGATAAATTCCGCTTGTGGTTGATGCCCACTGGCTGGCGACCCGAAGATGTCAAGCAATCGCACCCAAAGACGGTGATTACCGACGTAACCCAACAACAAAAATATGCACCCCTCTACAATCGCTCCCTCGCATACTGGGCATTTTTTCACTTTTGCGCGACCATGGGGTTACTGCTGCTGATGCTCTATCACTTTGGGGACTTATCCTCTTTCCATGCCACTGCCATTGGCCTGTGCTTGTTTGCCGCCATATTTGGATACACTAGTGTGATGGATCAATACAAATGGAGTATCGGATTTGAGTGGTTTCGAATCGCCATTTCCTTTGTTGTACTGCAATGGGTATTGTCAACCATTTCGCCTATTCTTTACTGGGTTTGGATGGTCTATTTAATAATTTCAAGTCTAGCGTTGGCATATATTATGTGGCGGGAAAGCAAACTGATATAGTCTAAATCTTAATTTTTTCAAATTCTACCATTGATTGTATGGTCAATTGTAAAAAAATATTGGTGGATTCATTTTATAAAAATTTTTATTTTGAATATAGGGAAAGGTTTAAAAAAATCCCACCATGTAAGGCGGGATACTAATAGTTGGCCTACTAGGGATCGAACCTAGACTCTTCTGAACCAAAATCAGACGTGTTGCCAGTTACACCATAGGCCAATATCGCTGCAAAAATAAAACAAAGTTTGATAATGCCAATACTTCTATTTTGATTTCTAAACACAATGAGAATGTTGTACTTTCGTAACTCCAAAAACCACAAATGAATTTTCGCGTTTGGAATCTGAGATTGGGATGGTTTGCTTTTGCGATTTCACTCCTCTCGTACTTGCTCACTGTGGAACCCACTGCAAGCTACTGGGACTGTAGCGAATATATCGCTACCGCTGCCAAGTTGCAAGTTGGTCACCCGCCGGGTGCTCCATTTTTTCAAATGGTCGGAGCGGTGTTTGCCATCCTCGCGCCCAATGCGGAATATATCGCCCTATCGGTCAATATGATGTCTGTACTAGCGAGTAGCTTTACGGTTTTGTTCTTGTTTTGGACGATTACAGGGATTGCACGTCGTTTGGTTCGCGAACAAGCCGGTGATAATAACACCCAAATCCTTGTTTTGATCGCCGGACTTGTTGGTGCTCTTGGATTTGCATACACCGATAGTTTTTGGTTTAATGCCGTTGAGGCAGAGGTCTATGCCATGGCGACTTGTATCTTATCTATCCTCTTTTGGCTAGGACTACGCTGGGAAGCCGATATGGACAACCCACGTGGCGATCGCTGGTTGGTACTGATTGCTTTTGTTGTTGGTCTTTCCTTTGGCGTGCATTTTATGGGATTATTGACCATCCCTGCCATCGGAATGTTGTACTATTTCAAAACCACCGAGGCTGTGACGATAAAAGGGTTTGTGTTGGCCAATGTCCTATCCGTAACAGTTTTGCTTTTTATATTTAAACTCCTCCTGCCGAGCACACTTGCCTATTTTGGCTATGCCGAAGTGTTTTTTGTCAATCAAATTGGCTTGCCATTTCACTCGGGAACCATTGCCGCTGCATTTTCTCTCGTTACATTTTTTGTCTATACCCTCAAACTAACACACCGCAAAAGCTGGGTACAACTCAATACCGGACTTCTTTGCATCTTATTTATTCTAGTTGGGTTTTCCTCTTGGCTGATGCTGCCCATTCGTGCCAATGCAAACACAGTAATCAATGAAAACGCACCCGCAGATGCACGTGCATTATTGGCCTATTACAACCTTGAACAATATCCCGATACCCATTTGTTTTATGGACCAATGTTTACCGATATGTATGCTGGACAGGACGAAAATACGCCCTATGTAGACGATAAGCCCAAGTACGAAAAAGACGAGAAAACAGGTCGCTATGTTATTGTCAATGCATGGGAAAATGCGCGAATCAACAGCAACAGCAAGCACGAAGGCATATTGCCGAGAATGTGGAGCAGTGGGAACGCAACAAATTACATGAACTACTACGGTACGGTTGACTTTGATATCAAGCCTGATTTTCGTAATGAAGAAGGTCTCGTGGAGGCCGTTAACTCGTTTATTAGCGATTGGAACGAAGGAAGGGCAGATGTAGATGAATATCACAATTTCCTAACTACTTATGCTGCCTATCTCGATATCGAAAAGCCCTCTTTTTTTGACAACCTCCGCTATATGTTTGACTTTCAAATGGGATATATGTATTGGAGGTATTTTATGTGGAATTTCTCTGGTCGCCAAAACGATATCCAAGGAAAACTAGACCCCGTCAATGGCAACTGGATCAGTGGAATCCCAATGATTGACAACTGGCGTTTGGGTCCACAAGATAGGTTGCCTAGCGAACTAGCCAACAACAAAGGGAAAAACAAATACTACATGTTGCCCCTGCTGATGGGGATTTTGGGATTTGCATTTTTATATCGCAAAGACCCCAAACGGTTTTGGGTGATGCTATTGCTGTTTTTGTTTACGGGACTGGCGCTTAAAGTCTATCTCAACGAACGGGTTTTTGAACCACGTGAGCGCGACTATGCCTTGGTTGGTTCGTTTTATGCCTTTAGTATTTACATTGGTTTGGGGGTACTTGCCCTTTCCGAACGGATACAGTCTTTTCTTCGTCCTCGTATCGCCGTTCCGATTGTCGGAGTACTGAGTTTGCTCTGCGTACCCGTACTTTTAGCTTCCGAAAACTGGGACGATCACGATCGCTCAGGTCGGTATACCGCACAGTCGACCGCAAAAGCCTATCTGGATTCTGTTGAGGAAGATGTTGATGCCATGATTTTTACCATTGGAGATAATGACACCTTTGCCATTTGGTATGCGCAAGAAATTGAAGGCTATCGAACGGATGTACGTAGCATCAATACCCAACTTCTGGCTACTGACTGGTATATCGATCAGCTCAAACGACGTACCTATACTAGCTCGCCGATTCCCTCACAACTCGAGCACCGTCAATATGCCTATGGTGTACGAGACTATATCAAACACGAGGCACTTCTCGACTCGGTTCGTTGGTCATTGAATGACTTTATGCGTTGGGTGAGTAGTGACCAACCGCGGACTCAGTACAAGTTTCTTCTAGAACAATATGACGTTTCAACAACCAATATCCCCAAGTCAACCCAACAAATGATCTATTACCCAACCAACCAAATTCGGGTGCCTGTCAATAAAGAAAACGTATTGAAAAGCGGAGTGGTCAAGCCCGAAGATGCAGAACTCATTGTCGATTATATCGATATCAATCTTCCCAAATCTGGACTATATAAAAACCGGCTGATGATGCTCGACATTCTGCACAACAATGACTGGGAACGACCAATTTATTTTACAGGTGGTAGCTATGACGATAGCGAATATTTTTGGATGAAAGACTATTTGCAACTCGATGGTTTGGTGTACAAACTTGTACCAATCAAGACCCCTCTTGATCCAAACAACCCCTACCAAATGGGCCGAATAGATGCCAATCGGATGTTTGATATTGTGATGGGCTGGGGCTGGGGCAATTCTGACAGTCCAGACATTTACCACGATCCCGAAACAAGAAAGAATAGCATTTCTTTCCGATCTAATATCACACGTTTGGCCAATGCCTTAATTGAGGACAAAGAAGTAGAAAAAGCAATCACTGTTCTCGATCTTGCAATGGAAAAAATGCCAATTGAGACTTTTGGTTACTATAGCTTGATCACTCCCATAGCTAGTGCCTATTATCGAGCAGGGGCTACAGAAAAAGCCCAACAAATTGTGCATAAGATTACAACTGGTTATCAAGAATATATGCGCTACTATGCCACATGGGACAATGACGACCAGTTGTCGCTTATGGAAGACCTTGTCGGTAATGTGGAGCGCTACAAAAACTTGCTATCCGAGGTTCTCCAAGCCAGAGATTACAAAACCCTTGCTAGCTTATACGATCCGTTCTACGAGTCGATATTACCATTTAGCTATATATATGGAAAGTATGACTTCTACACCGAGCTCACCCCATTCGTTGCTGGGTTATATTCGGCTGATCAACCGGAATTGGCGCGAGAGCTCAGTGGAAATATCGCCCAACAATACATCGATCTGCTCAATCGTTTTTTAACCCTAGATAAGCAACAATTGACGTATTTTGAAATGGAAATTGGCATTGAGGTCGAGGCCTATAAAAGTTTGGTGTCTACCATTAGGAGAAACGAAACAGATCCAAAAGTTGTTGAAAAGGTGCAAAACACCTATGTGGAAACGATTGGTCAGTTTGCTTTTCTCGACTAAACAAAGTCTTTCATAAGCGAAATAATGGTGTTGGCATCTTGATCTCCACTTTGTCGCCAGACCATATCACCCCCTTTATAAATCATCAGAGTTGGCAACCCCCGCACGCGAAGTGCTTCTGAAAGTTTGGGGTTTTTTTCCACATCGATTTTAATGACTTTGCCATGATCCCCCATGGCTGCGGCTACGTCACGCAATACGGCATGCATCTCCGCAGAAGACTCATCCAAATCAGAATAAAAGTTGAGAAGGATCGGGATTTTCGCATCAATGATGTCACCAAATTTTGACATAGCGAGATATTTTTTACATCATCAGTACTTGCTAAAATAGTATTTTGTTCTAAAATGAACTGAATTGACATTAAATGCCAGTAGGGTTTCAACGCAAACAAGCTATTTTCGTTAAATCATTCGCAATAATTCCTATTTTTGATAACCAACCATGGCAAACGACAAAAAACTATTCCTAGTTGATGCTTACGCCTTGATTTTTAGAGGGTATTATGCTTTTATCAAAAATCCAAGAATCAATTCCAAAGGGATGGATACTAGTGCCATCATGGGATTTACCAACTCCTTATTTGATCTGATCAATCGGGAAAAACCGGACTATCTGGCTGTTGCTTTTGACAAAGGGGGATCGGTCGATCGGACAGAAATGTACAACGAATACAAAGCGAATCGTCCCGAAACACCCGAAGCCATTCGAATTGCTGTTCCCTATATCCATAACCTACTCAAAGCCATGCAAATCCCCGTGATTGAAAAGGAAGGGTATGAAGCTGATGATATAATCGGAACCCTTGCTAAACAAGCTGAAAAAAAGGGTTTTGAAGTGTATATGATGACTCCCGATAAAGATTTTGCTCAGCTAGTCTCTCCTAATATATTTATGTACCGCCCATCTCGTCAAGGAAATGGAATCGAAATTTGGGGGGTAGATGAAGTGAAAGAAAAATTTGAAGTGGACCATCCAGAGCAAGTCATTGACTACTTGGGTATGATGGGAGACTCTGTTGACAACATACCGGGCTTGCCAGGTGTGGGAGATAAAACCGCAAAAAAGTTTTTGGCGCAATACGGTTCGATGGAAAATCTGCTTGCCAATACACATGAACTCAAAGGAAAGCTCAAAGAAAAAATCGAGGAAAATAAAGCGCTTGGTGTGATATCTAAAAAACTTGCGCGCATCTTGTTGGATGTACCTGTATCCTTTAACGAAAAGAGCTATGAACTCTCTAAGCCAAACAAAGGGGAGGTGCAAGAGATTTTTCGTGAATTGGAATTTCGACGCCTTGAAGATCGTTTTCGAAAGCTGTATTTCAAAGAGGAACAAACGCAGAGTCCAACGCCTGAGCCAAAAAAGAGCGCCCAACCAGCCTTTGATTTGTTCAATCAACCGGGAGCAGGAGAGGTTAGCGTTGATGACACTTATAAATCTTTATCGACTGGCAAACATCTTTACCAAAGCATTCAAACCTCAACTGAGCAAGAGATGTTACTGGAATGGTTATTGCAACAAGAATCGGTCTGCTTTGATACCGAAACCACAGGGCTTGACGAACTTTCTGCTGAACTAGTCGGTATTGCCTTCAGTTGGGAAAAAGGAACGGGCTATTACCTTCCTTTCCCTGAAGATCGCATGGCCTGTGAGACCAAACTTGCCTATTTTGCTCCTTTTTTTCAAAGTGCATCCATTCAAAAAGTAGGGCATAACCTCAAATATGATATCAAAGTGTTAAAGCAATATGGTATGGAAATTCATGCCCCCATCTTTGATACCATGATTGCTCACTATCTAATCAATCCTGACATGCGTCATAATATGGATATCTTGGCTGAAACTTATTTGGGTTATAAGCCGCAACCTATTACCGAATTGATAGGAAAAAAAGGTCCTAACCAAGGGTCGATGCGCAATGTACCGATCGACAAACAAACAGAATATGCTGTTGAAGATGCCGATATTACCCTTCAACTCAAAAATCATTTTATTTCGGAACTCGCGTCCGAGGAAGTTGTCGATTTGTTTACCAATATCGAATTGCCCTTGATCAATGTTTTGGCAGCCATGGAAAGCGCAGGTATCCGTATCGACGTGGACTATCTAGACAAGCTGGCAGTTCAGTTCCAAAAAGAAACCGCAGTGGTTGAAGATCGAATTTATGAGCAAGCCGGAGAACGCTTTAACTTGGCTTCGCCCAAACAATTGGGTGCCATCTTGTTTGATAAACTTAAGCTTGTGGACAAACCTAAAAAAACCAAAACTGGGCAGTATTCCACTGCTGAAGATGTGCTTTCTTATTTAGCAAAAGACCATACGATTGTTTCTGATATTCTGGAGTGGAGGTCGGTTAAAAAGTTAAGTAATACCTACATCGAGGCCCTTCCCGAACAGGTAAACCCCAAAACCAATCGTGTCCATACGATTTTCAATCAGGCGGTAGCAGCCACAGGGCGACTGAGTAGCAACCATCCCAACCTGCAAAATATTCCGATTCGAACCGAACGAGGCCAGTTAGTTCGCAAGGCCTTTATCCCGCGCGATGACAAGCATGTCTTACTCGCAGCAGATTATTCGCAAATCGAATTGCGTGTGATTGCATCTTTGAGTGGGGATTCAGAAATGCAAGAGGCATTTCAAAAGGGCGAAGATATTCATGCCAGTACTGCTGCCAAGGTGTTTGGCGTGTCATTAGCAGACGTAAGCCGAGAGCAACGAAGTCAGGCCAAAACCGTCAACTTCGGGATTGTATATGGCGTATCGGCTTTTGGGTTGAGCAACCAAACCAGCTTGAACCGATCCGAAGCCAAGGCATTAATTGATGCCTATTATGAAACCTATCCGCAACTAAAAGACTACATGCATCAGCAAGTTGATTTTGCACGTGAGAACGGCTATGTCGAAACCGTTTTGGGTCGTCGTCGCTATCTCAAGGATATCAATTCTCAAAACAGTATAGTACGTGGTGCAGCCGAACGAAATGCTGTCAATGCGCCCATCCAAGGGAGTGCTGCTGATATCATCAAAATTGCCATGTTGCGGATCCATGAAAAACTAAACGGTTTTGAATCCAAAATGCTCTTACAAGTACATGATGAACTGGTATTTGACGTCAAAAAATCTGAACTCAACTCGCTGACAAGCATGATCAAAACCGAAATGGAACAAGCCTATGCACTTCAAGTCCCTCTCGTAGTAGATGTGGGAATAGGCATGAATTGGCTCGAGGCACATTGATTTCTTTTTTTGGTTTGCTTTTTATTCTATTAATTGTACATTTGCAGCCCGTTTTCAGTCAACTGAAACGGAACTAAACAATGTATTAAAGAAAAAGTAGTGGATTCATTAAGTTACAAAACCGTCTCAATCAACAAGAAAAACGCTGATAAACAGTGGGTTGTTGTTGATGCTGCGGATCAAGTTTTGGGACGTTTTTCGTCTAAGGTTGCCAAACTTTTGAGAGGGAAGTACAAGCCGAGTTTTACACCTCATGCAGATTGTGGTGATAACGTCATTGTACTAAATGCTGACCTGATCAAACTCACTGGTGACAAGTGGAACAACAAAACTTATATACGTCACACGGGTTATCCCGGTGGTCAGCGTAGTTTAACAGCCAGTGAAATCCACGAAAAAAATCCAACGCGTTTGGTTGAAAAGTCCATAAAAGGAATGCTGCCCAAAAACAAATTGGGAGCAGAATTGTTCCGTAACCTCTATGTTTTTTCTGGAACAGATCACCCTTATGATGGTCAAAAACCAACAGCTGTTAACATCAACGAATTAAGTTAATATGGAAGTGATTCATACCATTGGCCGTCGTAAAACCGCAATTGCGCGCGTGTTCTTGTTTGAAGGAAAAGGTGAAATTACCATCAATAACAAAGCATTAGACAACTATTTTCCAACTGCAACACACCAATATAAAATCAATCAACCATTCACGTTAACAGACACTTTTGGGAAATACAATCTCAATGTGACAGTAACAGGTGGTGGCCCGACAGGACAGGTAGAAGCGATTCGTCTCGGCATTTCACGCGCCTTGTGTACCATTGATGAAGAACATCGCTCTGCATTAAAGCCCGAAGGATTACTCACAAGAGACCCTCGTATGGTTGAGCGTAAAAAGTTTGGGCTGAAAAAAGCCCGAAAAAAATTCCAATTCTCCAAACGATAACCGTTTGTTTGGATTGGCATAACAATAAGTTCATTAATTAGTGTATAATTTGTTGCCATTAGTTTAGCATCTAAATGAGTAAGGCCGAAATTCGACACTTGTTCATTGCTATTCAGGGAACGTAAACGAAAACAACAATGTCAAAAATAGAAGTCAAAGACTTACTAGAAGCTGGTGTCCACTTTGGTCACCTTACAAGAAAATGGAACCCGAATATGGCGCCCTTCATTCACATGGAGCGCAACGGGATTCACATTATCAATCTTTACAAAACCGTTACAAAAATCGAGGAAGCTCAGCAAGCACTCCACAAAATTGCTTCGTCTGGCCGAAAAATCTTGTTTGTGGCAACAAAAAAACAAGCAAAGGATATCGTATCCAAAAAAGCGAGTGAAGTGAATATGCCTTATATCACCGAGCGCTGGCCCGGGGGTATGTTAACCAACTTTGTCACCATTCGAAAAGCGGTCAAAAAAATGGCAGCCATTGATCGAATGAAAACAGATGGAACGTTTAATACTCTCTCTAAAAAAGAGAGACTTCAGGTTGAGCGTATGCGTGCCAAGCTCGAAAAGAACCTCGGTTCAATTTCGGACATGACTCGTTTGCCAGGTGCTCTCTTTATCGTAGATATTCGTCGTGAACACATTGCTGTTCGCGAGGCACAAAAACTCAACATTCCTATTTTTGCGATGGTAGATACCAACGCCGATCCTCGTGATGTTGATTTTGCCATTCCTGCCAATGACGATGCCTCAAAATCGATTGATAAAATTTTAGGCCTGGTCACAGAGGCCGTAGCCGCTGGTACAAGCGAGCGCAAAAAAGAACGCGATGAAGCCAATGCGGTGATAAGCGAAGGTGAAGTCGTTCCAGAAACGGCAGAAGAAACTGAAGAAGTTATTAATGAAGCGGCGGCTCCCGAAACTGTTGAGGAAACAGTACCCGTTGTAGAAGATACCGAAACTACAACAGCTGAAGTAGCACCTACTGAAGAGGTTGAAGAAACAACTGCAGAAAACTTCAGTGGAAAGACGGTAGCCGACTTAAAGGCACTAGCCAAAGAAGCTGGAATTTCTGGATACAGTAAAATGAAAAAAGCAGAATTAATTGCGGCTTTGTCCGCCTAAATGATTGATAATATGTCAAAAATAAGTGCAGCTGACGTAAACAAGCTCCGCAAGGCAACCGGAGCTGGAATGATGGATTGTAAAAAAGCTTTGGTAGAAGCTGAGGGTGATTTTGATACTGCCGTAGAAGTCCTTCGTAAAAAGGGTCAAAAAGTAGCTGCAAATCGCGCAGATCGTGATTCTTCAGAAGGTGCTGTTATCGCCAGAGTAAGTGATGATGCTACTGTTGGTGTCATTGTATCGGTAAACTGCGAGACGGACTTTGTTGCCAAAAACGAAAGCTATGTGACCCTTTCCAACCAATTGGCTGACGTGGCATTGGCTCATGACAGTCTAGACAGTTTTTTAGCTGCTGATTTTAATGGGATGTCTGTTGCTGATAAGCTCACTGAGCAAACAGGAGTCATCGGAGAAAAAATCGAAATTGGCGGATTTGAACGCCTCGAGGGTGCGTTTATCGGTTCGTATATCCACGCTGGTAATAAAATCGCTACCCTAACCAGCTTGTCTGCTGTAGTAGATGGAGCTGCTGAAGCCGCCAAAAACGTGGCCATGCAAGCCGCTGCGATGAATCCCATTGCTCTAAATGAAGAAGGAGTCGATGCCGCAACGGTTGAAAAAGAGATTGAGATTGCCAAAGATCAGCTTCGTCAGGAAGGAAAGCCAGAGGCCATGCTCGACAATATCGCCAAAGGAAAACTCAAGCGTTTCTTTAAAGACAATACCTTGGTCAATCAGGCCTATATTAAGGACGGGAAGCAAAGCGTGAGTGACTATGTCAAATCTGTAGATGCGGAACTCACCATTACTGGCTTTAAACGAGTGGCTTTGGTGTAAGCCTTTACACACAATATGAAATAAAAGACCTCGAATAATCGAGGTTTTTTTTGGGCTTATATCAAGAGGGTTTTTGGTTATATTTGCACAAACACGATCCATGCCATACAAACGGATTCTTTTAAAACTCAGTGGAGAAGCCCTCATGGGTGATCGCTCTCATGGGATTGACCCCGAGCGTTTGGCCAGCTATGCAAACGAAATCAAAAACGTCGTCGAACAAGGTGTTGAAGTTGCCATTGTCATTGGGGGCGGTAATATCTTTCGAGGGGTTGCTGGAGCGAGTAATGGAATGGATCGTGTACAAGGCGACTATATGGGTATGTTGGCAACCATCATTAATGGTCTTGCTCTGCAGAGTGCTTTGGAAGATGCAGATGTACAAACCCGACTACAAACGGCCCTTAAAATCGAAGCGATTGCAGAACCCTATATCAAGCGTCGCGCAGTTCGCCATTTGGAAAAAGGACGTGTGGTGATTTTTGGGGCAGGTACTGGAAATCCCTTTTTTACAACCGACTCAGCCGCAGTACTACGCGCGATCGAAGTGGATGCCGATGTGATTTTAAAGGGTACCCGTGTGGATGGCATTTATGATACTGATCCTGAAAAAAACAAAGATGCGGTCAAGTTTGAGTCTATCAGTTTTAAAGATGTTCTTCAAAAAGGGCTTAAAGTAATGGACAGCACTGCCTTTACCCTCAGTAAAGAAAATGATTTGCCAATCGTTGTTTTTGACATGAATACGCCTGGCAACTTAGAACAAGTAGTTGCTGGAAAACATATTGGAACTACGGTAAATTAAACACGATGGAAGAAATTAGTTTTATCATGGAAGTTGCCAAAGAGGCAATGGAAAAATCGCTTGACCATCTCGAAAAAACATTTATAAACATACGTGCTGGAAAAGCAAATCCCACAATGCTATCAACTGTAAAAATGGAGTACTATGGTACCCAAACACCCTTGAGTCAGGTGGCAAATATCAATACCCCTGATGCGCAAACGCTTTCTGTACAGCCTTGGGATAAAACAATGATCCCTGAAATTGAAAAGGCAATTCTTGTTGCGAATCTCGGTTTTAATCCATCCAACAATGGTGAATCGGTTATTATCAATATTCCACCGCTGACCGAAGAGCGAAGAAGAGATTTAGTTAAACTCGCAAAATCTGAAGCAGAAAACGCAAAGGTAGGTGTTCGAAATGCACGTAAAGACGCAAACAACGAACTGAAAAAAACAGAACTTTCCGAAGATCAATTGGGAAATGCAGAAGTTGATGTCCAAACCCTAACAGATGATTACATCAAAAAAATTGACGCTAAATACTCTTCGAAAGAAGACGAAATAATGACGGTTTGATCAAAAATAGTCGTCTCATATTGCTATGTTAAAATGGGTTACCACACGATTTTGGAGTACTGTTGCCTCACTTATTCTCCGCAATCGAATTGTTTGTATCTTATTGATTGTCGCGACAACTGTGTTTTTAGGAATGCAGTGGAAAAATATGCGCTTTAGCTTCAATGAAGCCAGTCTCCTTCCAGACGATCATCCATTTAACCTAAAATATCAATCTTTTGTCGATCGTTTTGGCGATGAAGGAAACCTTATCGTTTTGGCAATACAAGACTCAACCTTCTTTGGTCCAGAAAACATACAACAATGGAGCGCATTGACCAAGTCGTTTAAAGATCATGATGCGATTGCCACTGTTTCTGGAATTGGTAATTTAAAACAACTGAAGAAAAATACAAGTCAACAAAATTTTGTTGTAGAGGATGTCCCCTATCAGCTGGCACGTAACCAAAAAGAAGTGGATCGGCTAGAAAGACAACTTCTTGAAAAATCACCTTTTTTTCATGGAGTTCTACTCAATCCAGAAACCGAGGTTTACCTGACCATCCTTACTCTTAAAAAAGAAGTAGTCAACGCCAAAGAACGAGAGCTTTTTGTCAATAACGAACTCTTACCCAAGATATTAGCATTTGAAGCCGAAACTGGTTTTAATATCCATGTTTCGGGTATGCCTTATATCCGAACAATTAACGCCGGTACCATATTGAGCGAGATTCGCATGTTTGTAATCGTAGCGGCATTGGTTACGACCTTAATTTTCTTTTTCTTTTTCAAATCCTATCGCGCCACTTTTATCTCTATGGTAGTGGTGGTCATTGGGGTGATGTGGGCCTTTGGAATATTAGGTCTTTTTGGATTTGAAATCACGGTGCTGACAGCACTCATTCCCCCCATTGTGATTGTGATTGGGGTGCCGAACTGCATCTTTCTGATCAATAAATACCAACACGAAATCAAAAAACACGGCAACCAAGCACGATCCCTACAGCGAGTAATCACAAAAATTGGAAATGCTACACTAATGACAAATATGACAACGGCTTTGGGGTTTGCTACGTTCACACTGACCAATAGCAAACTGCTTATCGAGTTTGGTCTGGTCGCCGCCGTCAATATTATGTTGCTCTTTATATTATCGCTTTTTGTGATTCCAATTTTGTACAGTTATATGAGTCTGCCCCAGCAAAAGCACTTGGCACACCTCAACCGAAACTGGATGAACGGATTTATCGGATGGATGGAAAAGGTTGTGCGCCAACAGCGTGTCGCTGTGTATTTTACATCTGTCATCGCCTTGATGATGAGTATTATTGGGATTTACCAAATCAAACTTTCTGGAACCATCATCGATGATCTTCCCAAAAAAGCAAATTTCTTTGAAGACATTCGTTTTTTTGAAAGCCAAATGAGTGGGGTGATGCCCATAGAGATCATGGTGGATACCAAACGTAGGAATGGAGCTACCCAACTATCAACACTCAACCGAATTGAGAGATTAGCCACACACATCAGAAACGTTCCAGAGCTTTCCGAACCCTTGTCCATTGCTCATATCGCCAAGTATGCCAAGCAGACCTATTACAATGGTAATCCACGTTACTTTAGCATGCCAACTAAGCAAGAGTATTCCTTTATTGGATCTTATGTCAACAACAGTTTATCTGCCGAGAGAATGGCTGAAAGTTTGATTGACAGTACTGGTCAATATCTCCGTGTGACCACCATGCTTAAAGATGTCAATACCGAAAGAATGGAAGAAATCGAAAGCGATTTAATGTCAGCAGTCGGACAAATTTTCCCTGCAGAACGATTTGATACCCAAGTCACGGGTAAAGCGCTTGGCTATTTAAAAGGAACTCGCTTTTTGGTACGCAATTTGGTATTGTCTCTCTCTTTAGCAATTTTGCTTATTGCGCTCTTTATGGCCTATTTGTTCGGTTCCTTCCGTATGATTCTCATTTCTTTGATCCCCAATATTATCCCGCTTATTCTTACTGCGGGAATGATGGGGTTTTTGGGGATCCCAATCAAACCTTCAACCATTTTGGTCTTTAGTGTTGCCTTTGGAATCTCTGTTGATGATACCATCCATTTTTTGGTGAAATACCGACAAGAACTTCAAGTCAATAAATGGAAAATCAAAAAATCTGTGTATTTGGCCCTTAGGGAAACTGGGGTGAGTATGTTTTACACTTCTATCGTTTTGTTTTTTGGGTTCTCGGTCTTTATGATTTCAAGCTATGGCGGTACGGTTGCTTTAGGTGGATTGGTATCCGCAACCTTGCTATTTGCGATGCTTGCCAACCTAATCCTTTTGCCATCTCTATTGCTCTCGCTAGAGGAAAGTATTGCCAATGAGCGAACTCTAAAAGAACCCCGAATTGATATTCTTGCTCAAGGTGAAGAAAGCTAAGTTAGGTGCTTATAAAATGAAGTATATTTGTAGTCGAAAATCGATTTCATGAACACACAGCGTATTCAATCACTTTTTTCTGGCTCTCATGTGGGGCAAACCCTAACTCTTCAAGGATGGGTTCGTACTTTCCGCGCCAATCGTTTTATCGCCGTCAATGACGGATCAACGCTCAACAACATGCAGTGTGTGGTTGATTTTGAACAAACCGATGAAGAGCTCCTCAAAAGAATTACCACTGGTGCTGCAGTGCAGATTGAAGGAACGCTTGTAGAAAGTCAGGGCAAAGAACAACAATACGAAGTGCAAGTGAGTCGTATTGAAATCCTTGGGGACTCCGATCCCGACCAATACCCCATTCAACCAAAAAAACACAGTTTTGAATTTTTGAGGGAGCATGCGCACCTTCGTGTTCGAACCTCCTCATTTTCAGCTGTGATGAGAGTTCGCTCTGCCCTATCTTTTGCCGTTCATGATTATTTTAGAAAAGAAGGGTTTTACTATGTGCATACCCCAATTATTACTGGCAGTGATGCTGAAGGTGCAGGGGAGATGTTTCGTGTGAGCACACTCGACCCCAAGCAAGTACCCCTAAACAGTTCCGGTGAAACAGATTTTACAAAGGACTTTTTTGGAAAGGAAACCAATCTGACAGTTTCTGGACAACTCGAAGCTGAGACATATGCAATGGGTTTGGGGAAGGTGTATACTTTTGGGCCTACGTTTCGGGCAGAAAACTCAAACACCTCACGGCACTTGGCTGAATTTTGGATGATCGAACCAGAAGTTGCCTTCCATAATCTTGACCAGAATATGGATTTGGCTGAAGATTTTATCAAATATGTTCTTCGCTATGTATTGGATCACTGCCAAGACGACCTAACCTTTTTGGATCAGCGTTTGGCAAATGAAGAAAAAACAAAACCACAAATCGAACGTCGACCAATGGGATTGCTTGAACAAATGCATTTTATTGTCGACAACCAATTTGTCCGTTTGTCCTATACTGAGGCGATAGATATTTTGCGAAACTCTAAACTAAATAAAAAAAAGAAATTTAAATTTCCTGTCGAGCAGTGGGGAGTCGATTTGCAAAGTGAACACGAACGATTTTTGGTGGAAAAACACTTTAATAGCCCTGTGATTTTATTTGACTATCCTGCAAATATCAAAGCGTTTTATATGCGTCTTAATGAAGATAAAAAAACGGTACGTGCTATGGATGTCCTGTTTCCAGGAATCGGCGAAATGGTGGGTGGCGCTCAGCGTGAAGAGCGTTTAGACATTCTCCGAAAACGTATGGCGGAGATGGACATCAACGATAAAGAGCTTGATTGGTACTTGGATTTACGTCGGTTTGGAACCGCTCCTCATGCTGGATTTGGATTGGGGTTTGAACGCTTGGTTCAGTTTGCCACAGGCATGTCAAATATTCGTGATGTGATTCCTTATCCACGCACACCTCAAAATGCATCATTTTAGAAATAACTAATCTTCAAAGGTTTTTGTACCTTTCCATTGCAAGTAAATCGTTGGCATGCTCAAACAACAGCTCAACCTCAAGCTAACACAAAAGCTATCTCCGCAGCAGATTCAATTAATGAAACTGATTCAACTACCTACGCTTTCTTTTGAGCAAAAACTTCATAGGGAACTCGAGGAAAATCCAGCATTAGAAGCAGGAAAAGAGGCTCTTGAAAATGAAGATCTGGACAATCCACAAGAAGAAGATCGCGAGCTTATAGAAACAGACGATATCAATATTGATGAGTATTTGAGTGATGATGAGATTCCCGATTACCGTCTACATTCAAATAATTACAGTCCAGAAGATGATGATAATCAAGTCCCTTATGCTGCAGGGATTAGCTTTACCCAATTTTTGATGGACCAAATGCGAACCTTTAGCATGAATGAGTTAGAGAGTCAAATCGCACGATTTTTGGTTGGCAGCATCGATGAAACAGGATATATCCGAAGAAGCTTAATTGATATTGTAGATGACCTGGCCTTTACTGAAAATCTATATGTAGAGATAGATCAGGTGCAAGAAGTACTCGACAAAGTACAGCAACTCGATCCTGCTGGAGTTGGCGCTTTAGACTTGCAAGATTGTCTAGCCATTCAATTGCAACGCAAGTCACAAACTGCCTCTGTTGAACTTGCTTATAAAATTATTGTAGATCACTTTTCAGCTTTTTCTAAAAAACACTTTGACAAGCTGATGAGCACCCTCCTTGTTAGTGAAAATCAACTCAAAGAGGCCATTGCTGAAATTGAAAAGCTGAATCCCAAGCCCGGTGCTTCATATGCCTCTTCAACCAAAGTTAATAGTCAGATTACGCCTGATTTTACGATTCGGATTTTGGATGGAGAATTACAACTCAGTTTAAACGGACGAAATGCTCCTGAACTCCATGTTTCGGCTTCGTATAGAAATATGATGGAGGGCTATAAAGAGTCCGCTGTCAAAAGTAAAGCCCAACAAGAAGCGGTCTTGTTTATCAAACAAAAGCTCGATGCAGCTAAATGGTTTATCGATGCTGTAAAGCAACGAAATCACACCTTGTTCATTACCATGAGTGCCATTATGGATTACCAAAAAGAGTATTTTTTGACTGGTGATGAGCAAAAAATTAAGCCTATGGTTTTGCGTGACATAGCCTCTATTATTCAGATGGACATCTCTACGGTTTCTCGGGTGGCCAATAGCAAATATGTGGACACCCCATACGGTACCCGATTGATCAAATCCTTCTTTTCGGAAGGAATGACCAATAGCGAAGGAGAAGATGTTTCGTCGATTGAAATCAGAAAAGCTTTGGAAACGATTATCGACTCTGAAGACAAAGCCAAGCCTTTAACGGATGAGGAACTCAAAAAAGCACTAAACCAAAGAGGCTACCCTGTTGCCCGTCGTACCGTTGCCAAATACCGGGATATCATCGGTGCACCTGTAGCGCGTTTGCGCAAAAAACTCTAAGAAAACCCCTTTCGAAATTTCGGCGTGCTTATTCGTACGCTGTATAAAAGATCTCTAACTGCAACCGCAAGTCGGGATTGCTGTGATTTGGTCCAGCCAAAATCACACTTAAAGGGGTATTGATTGAAGATTGTGGAATCTCAAATGCTGTTGGAGCGGATACACTTGTGTTTTGGGTACTAAGATACTCCGAACTCACTGTTAGACCAAGCCGCACATTGTCGAAATCGTCGGGATTTCGAAGTAAATTGCTTAAGTGATTAGTAATAACAAACTTGTAGGAAGCTACCTTCCCATCGTCATCAACCTGGGCAAGACCACCAAATGTTGATTTGTTGTCAACTGGATTTGGGCCTGAAGTTGGATCAGCATTAAAATCTATAAGGGGAATTGATTCACTCGCGTCAAATAAATACAAACGATTTGGTAAATCGTTAATTCCTAGGTTGTTGATTTTTTGTCGATCAACGTGCAAAGTCAAGTTGGCTTCATTGATTAACCACGGGTTATCTTGAAGTGTCTGCAATTGGACTTGGCCCGTGTCTCCTGCAAACAAATCAATATAACAAACGACTCCCAACGCTCCTTTTAAATAAATATTTTGTCCATTACCACTTCCATTTATAGCGGTTTGAACCTCCGCAGAAGTTTGGGATTGCGTAATCGTATTAAATCGCACTCCGCTCAAGTTAATGACGTAGGCTGAAGAATTGTCTTGCGATTCATAGTCCTCTGCATTGGAAGCATTCCCTCCGTCTACCAAAACCAATTCTTTGTAATCGTATTCAATTTTAATCAATCCAGCGCCAAAATTGAGCTGCATCATCAACGGGCTCACTGTGCTTTGCAATCCGATTATAATTCCATTAAAATACTGTTGAAAGAGATTGTTGTCTAGCAAGACATCGTCTCCCTCTATATCAAGAATAGACTGTTGGAATAAAGCAGTGTCGAGAGGGATTCGAATCCGCGGACTAAGGCGTTGATTGACTTGCGTTGACTCATCAACGTCTTCCGTTTCTGGATCATCTACTTTGAAGCTTACAATTTCGTCAAGATCGAGTGTTATCTTATCGTCAAAAAGAGTTTGGGATGTCAATCCATCTTGTTCAAAATCCTTATTAGAATAGAATGCCTTTTTTGATTCAAAATTGTCTTCTGGGTCAAGAGATGGTAAGAAATAATTCAATTTCTTTACCTGAAAATGAACATCCTGCATGGTATCACCATACAAATAATCGATCTCATAAACATTCGCTTCAGTATCTGGATTGATGGTTTCGTCGTCTTCATAATCATTTATTCCATCTCCGTCTGTATCAGGATTTAGAGGGTCAAGATTTGCCGACCTAGATTCTTCCAAATCTGTGAGGTTATCACCATCTGAATCACTATCAGGGTCATCAGGGTCTACGTCAAAAGCATCAATCACACCATCCCCATCACGATCACGTTGATTGGTATAAAACGGAATTTCCAACCAAACCTCAGTAACTGTCTCTTGCTCATCATGCGGATTTTTGTTGGTATTTTCTGAACTGATGCCATTTGCTTCTTGAAATGCACTCATACCTCCAAAAATACCAGTAGAAACAGTGGGCAAGCTCAACTGTGTTGTGAATCGAGCTATTGTATTCCCAAATAATTGATCTTCATACTCTCCCAAATAGAAAAAAGAGAGGTTATCTGATCGGATGATTTCAATCGATTTGTGCTGAACTTCTAATGATGCCGTTTGCTTATCGATGACAAATGTATCAGAGGGTAATAAAGACGATCCCACATTACTGAATTCTTTTTCACAAGATAATATGAGAAAAAGGGCGAATAAGCCGCAAAAAAATTTGAGGTTCATGTCTCTCACTTGAGAATTTGGTTTGTATAGAAATCTCTGTAAGCATCTTCAAAACCGTCCTGTCCAGAGAAATGAAGTGTGGGTTTATTAGATGACAGAATCTCTTTTTTGATGTTTTTATCAATATCAGAATCAGCAATGATCAAACCGTCCGAATTTGAAATTGCATTTTTAGCAAGTGCTGAAAAGTCGGGCGATTCTAGACCTTTTGTCAAAGCAGTGTCTATACCATCAAAAGATAGTTTTTGAATCAAGTCTGAGGAAAGAGGCTCATAAAATGGCGTGCCAAAGAAAGAGGAAACGATTTTGGTGTTGGCCAAAATGGGTTCGTCGATATAGTAGTGCTTGCAGTAAAGAGGCATCAGCATCGAAATCCAGCCCTGTACATGAATTATATCAGGTGCCCAATTGAGTTTTTTAACTGTCTCGATTACCCCCTTAGTAAAAAAGATCGCACGTTCATCGTTGTCTGCATATAGCTTTCCATTTTTATCTTTATACAGCTGTCGGCCTTTAAAGTAGTCTTCGTTTTCAATGAAATAGACTTGCATACGTTCTTTGGGAATCGAAGCCACTTTGATGATCAAAGGAACATCGATATCATTGATGACCAAGTTTATTCCTGAAAGGCGAATGACCTCATGCAACTGGTGACGTCGTTCGTTGATCAAACCATATTTTGGAATAAAAATTCGGGTTTGCCCACCAACCTCATTGACCATTTTTGGTAGTGCAAAGGTCATGGTTGATAAGTTCGATTCTGGCAGATAAGGCACCACCTCAGCAGAAACGAACAGGACTTTTTTTTCTGTCATAGAACCCAAATTTTATTCTTTTTGGAGTATGCAAAATTACGAAATTTATAACGAAGTTTGTCCATAATTCCTTACAGAAGGTGTTAAACTTTTCTAAATGCCAAAAGTAACCACAATAGCGGAGTTACATCTCTTCCAACGTCAAAACCGTATGCGTCGCAGCTGGAGCCTAGTTCCAACTATGGGCTCGCTACACGAGGGACACTTGCAGCTTATCAAACAAGCTTTTAAAGAGAATAAAGTGACTTTTGTTAGTATTTTTGTCAATCCAACGCAATTTGACAACAAAGCGGACTTGGAAAATTACCCGTCTTCCATAGAGGTTGATCTACAAAAAATTCAAGCAATCGATCCCAATATATGTGTGTTTATACCCAGTGTTGAAACGATTTATCCAGATGGGGTTACTGTAAAAAAGTACGATTTACAAGGTTTGGACAAATCCATGGAGGGCCGATTCAGATCCGGACATTTTGATGGGGTTGCTACAGTTGTGGAGCGCTTATTTAAACTAATCAAGCCCGATGTAGCCTATTTTGGTCAAAAAGACTTTCAGCAGTTACAAATTATCTCACTCTTGGGGCAATCGATGGGAATTCAGATTTGCAGTTTTCCAACTGTTCGTGAACAAAATGGTTTAGCGATGAGTTCACGAAATCGTCGGTTATCCCGTGATCGATTAGAAGAAGCTAAACTGATTTATGAGCTCCTGCAATGGACCAAATCCAACTTTTCATCTCATAGTATCTATGACCTCAAAAATATTGTTGTTCAAAAACTCTCCCAAACCCCCAATTTTGAGCTTGATTATTTTGAAATTGCTGCGGAACACAATTTACTTACCACTGATTCTAAGAAGGAAGGCGTTTCTTACCGAGCCTTTATAGCAGTTGTCGTTGACGGTATCCGATTGATTGATAATATGTCACTCAATTGAGTATATTTGCGCCATGACAATCGAAGTGCTCAAGTCGAAAATTCATCGTGTCACTGTTACAGGCGCTGAACTGGACTACGTCGGAAGCATCACAATTGACCCTGTGCTCATGGATGCAGTAGATTTGGTTGCTGGTGAAAAAGTACAGGTCGTTAACATCAACAATGGCGAGCGTTTAGAAACCTATGTGATTCAAGGTGCAAAAAACAGTGGTGAAATCACCCTCAATGGCCCTGCAGCTCGAAAAGTACAAAAAGGGGATATTATCATTATTATCAGCTATGCTCAAATGACCCCAGAACAAGCCAAAAGCTTTCAGCCCAGTATTATCTTTCCAAATACTCAGACTAACACTCTGCGCTAGTTTTGTCAAAATATTTTATTTCCGCCTTAAAAAACCTGATCCCACTAGGCCTCGGTGTTTTTCTAATTTATTATTCCCTTAGCACAATTACTGTCGATCAACGCTCACTGATTTGGTTCTACATTAAACAGGCTCACCCCTTACCAATACTAATTTCGATAATCTTTGGAGTACTGAGCCATATCTCACGTGCATACCGGTGGAAATTTCTGCTCAACCCAATGGGTTACTATCCGAACTTTTTAAACCTAACTAGTGCCGTTATGGTCAATTATCTGTCCAACCTCGGCATTCCCCGATCTGGAGATGTTATTCGTGTTACTGTCATTTCGACATATGAAAAAATCCCTTTCTCGAAGGGATTAGGAACCGTAATAAGCGAGAGAGTTGTTGACCTTGTGATGATGATGTTGCTGGTCTTTTCAGCCATTTATATTGGTGGTGATTGGGTGCAGGAGCAAATCGGTGGCTCAAAAGTACTTCTCGTCAGCCTTGGGATTTTCATTGGATTAGTAATTACGATTATGATATTTCCGTTTATGATCAATACCAAACGATTCCAATATCTCGCTCGAATAAAATACTTTTTTCTTAACATCTTTCAGGGTATTATGTCCATACGTATGATTCCAAATACACTTTCATTTTGGGCACATACTGTATTTATTTGGTTGATGTATATCCTGATGTTTTGGGTGATTCAATTTTCCTTGCCAGAAGCTGCACTTCTAAGTCCGCAAGTTGCCTTAATTGGCTTTGTCGCTGGAGGGCTTACTATCGTTGTTACCAATGGTGGAATTGGATTGTATCCCATCGCCGTTGCGGGGGTGCTTAGCCACTATGGCATGTCCTACGAAATGGCTTTGGCCTATGGGTGGATTGCTTGGTCTGCGCAGACGCTTATGATTATTCTATTTGGAGGTATATCTTTTGTACTACTGCCTATTATCAACAGAAAAAAATAAGTATATTTCGAGGTTAGATGGCAAAAGTAAAAACCGCTTTTTTTTGTAAACATTGTGGTACGCAGCACAGTAAATGGCAAGGGCAATGTCATGCCTGTAAAGAATGGAACACCATTGTTGAAGAAGTGGTGCAAAAACCAAAAATCGAAGCTTGGCAAGCGCCTACCAACACACAATCTAGCGTTCCAATTCCCATTCGCGAGGTTTCTGAAAATCAGCAAGCCCGATTAGCCACAGGTGATACCGAATTGGATCGGGTTTTGGGTGGTGGAGTTGTTACTGGATCATTGGTATTACTAGCCGGTGAACCTGGTGTTGGAAAGTCTACCTTACTGCTACAGCTCGCTTTGCAGGTCGACTACCCTACGCTCTATGTTTCTGGAGAAGAAAGTTTAACCCAAATCAAATTGAGAAGTAACCGAATGAACAATTGTAGTTCGCACTGCTATTTGCTCAATGAAACCAATGTGGAGCAGATCCTTACCCAAGCTAACACACTCAAACCCAAACTTCTCATTGTCGATTCGATACAAACCCTGCAAACCGACCTTATTGATAGTGGTGCGGGCAGTGTGTCACAAGTTCGAGAGTGTACCTCAGCACTACAGCAATTCGCCAAACAAATGCAAATCCCCGTATTGGTGGTTGGACATATCACCAAAGATGGTATGATAGCCGGTCCCAAAATCTTAGAACATATGGTGGATGTAGTTTTGCACTTTGAAGGGGATCGAAATTATTTATATCGTATTTTGCGCACCCCAAAAAACCGCTTTGGCTCCACGGCAGAATTGGGGATTTATGAAATGGAATCAAAAGGGTTGCGCATCGTCGAAAACCCCAGTGAACTTTTGATTTCAAGCACTAGTAGTAATTTGAGTGGGCATGCGATTGCAGCTACCTTAGAGGGCATGCGCCCCATGCTGATTGAGTGTCAGGCATTGGTAAGTTCAGCTGTCTATGGCACCCCTCAAAGGAGCAGCACAGGCTTTAATGTCAAACGGCTTAATATGTTGTTGGCAGTTTTGGAAAAACGTGCTGGTTTTAAGCTTGGTGCTAAAGATGTATTTCTGAACCTAGCAGGTGGAATTCGGATTGAAGATCCCGCTCTCGATTTGGCAGTTGCTGCCGCCATACTATCCAGTAGTTTGGACGTGGTCATTCCCGAAAAATATTGCTTTGCTGCTGAAGTTGGTCTCTCTGGCGAACTGCGCAACGTCCCCAGAGTGGAGCAACGAATTCAAGAGGCCGAAAAACTCGGTTTCACAACCTTAGTTGTTGCGCAAAAAAGTAAACTTCCCACCTCCAAACTTAAAGTAATTGCACTCGACAATATCCGTGGATTAGTGGAGTTATTGTTCTAAGGCGCTGGATTAGAAAATTGCTTATGCACTTCGTCGATTTCGTCTAGAATTTCATCCGATAATGTCAGTGCTGCCGAAGCAATGTTTTCTCGCAGTTGCGTCATGGTTGTAGCCCCGATTATATTAGAAGTCACAAAGGCTTGATCGGTAACAAAAGCCAAAGACATTTGTGCCAAAGACAAGCCGTGCTTATCAGCAATGGAAGCATAATGCTCTGTCGCTTGAAGAGACTCCTCACTGTTGTATCGTACCATTCTAGGAAAGAGTTGAAGGCGGCTATTTTTGGGGAGTTTCCCGCCACGATACTTTCCTGACAAAATCCCAAAAGCCATGGGCGAATAGGCCAATAACCCTAGCTGTTCGCGATGAGCGACTTCGGCATTGCCGACTTCAAACTTTCGATTGAGAAGGGAGTATGGGTTTTGAATCGTTTTCATTCGAGGTAGGTTTGCAAACTCCGATAGTGCCAAATACTTCATCGCTCCCCAGGGGGACTCGTTAGACAGTCCAATATGTCTAATTTTACCCACTTTGATAAAATCGTCGAGGATTTCTAAAATCTCATGAAAGTTGTATTCCCATTGCTCATTTTCGTCTGGTTTATATCCAAGAGAACCAAAAAAATTCGAGTTTCTTTCTGGCCAATGCAACTGGTATAAATCGATATAATCCGTTTGGAGTCGTTGCAAGCTCCCATCCAGGGCCTGTTGAATACTATCAGGGGAAAACCCTGTGGTTCGGATATGAGCGGTGTAGGCACCTGGCCCTGCGATTTTGGTTGCTAAAACCACTTGTTCCCGATTTTTTCGAGAGGCAAACCAATTACCGATGATGCGCTCAGTTTCTGCATAGGTGTCGGCACTTGCAGGCACTGGGTATAACTCTGCTGTATCAAAAAAATTGACCCCTTTATCGAGTGAATAATCCATTTGTTCAAAACCCTCCTCTTGAGTGTTTTGATTACCCCAAGTCATAGTGCCTAAACAGATTTTACTCACACGGACGTCGGAGTGAGGTAAATTGGTGTATTTCATAAGTCCATATTCAAAGTGACGCCAACAGGACAGTGGTCAGAATGGACAGCTTGGGGTAAGATAAACGCTCTTTCTATGTGTTTGGTCAAAGGTTCGGATACCATGGCGTAGTCGATACGCCAGCCCTTATTATTGGCACGAGCATTGGCACGATAGCTCCACCAGCTATAGTGATGAGGGTCTTCGTTGAGATGACGGAAAGAATCGGTAAAACCCTGTTTGATAAATCCATCTAGCCAAGCGCGTTCTTCCGGTAAAAAGCCGGAAACCTTAACGTTTCTTACGGGGTCATGGATGTCGATAGCTTCGTGGCAGATATTATAGTCTCCGCAAATCACCAAGTTGGGATATTCGTTTTTGAGTTCATTGATGTAGGCCTGAAAATCATCCATATAGGTAAACTTAAAGGCCAAACGCTCAGGATTGGTCCCCGAAGGTAGATATAAACTCATCACAGATATCCCGTCAAAATCGACACGGAGGTTGCGCCCCTCTTTGTCCATATAGCCGATGCCTGTGCCATAGACCACCTTGTTTGGCTCCTGCTTGCACAATACCGCCACCCCACTATATCCCTTTTTTTGGGCGGGATACCAATAGTTGTGCTGATATCCAAATTCTTTAAACACACCTGGGTCAAATTGATCGGGTGTGGCTTTAATTTCTTGTAGGCAAAGGACATCGGGGGAAGCTGCCTTTAACCACTCCAAAATGTCTTTGCGCAATGCTGCGCGAATGCCATTAACGTTATAGGAGATAATCTTCATACTTGCTAAAATACAAAGTCACAATACAATTTTATATTTTTGTATTAACTAAACCAAAAAAATGAAAAGAATACTATTTTTTATACCCGTATTTTTTTTGCTTTCTTCGGTGGACGCCCAAGAACAAGAAGTGCCAGCTGTTCCTGAAGTACCCGCAATCAATAATGACAAAGAGGATGAAAAAGTAATCAAAGTTGAAATTGTAAATGATTCGTCTCTTGATGCTGCATTTCCAAAGGGTAAGAATGAACTTAGAATAAATGCCCTAAGTCTTATAGCTAGAGGTGATATAAATATATTTTATGAAAGGATATCGAACAGGTCAAGTAGCTTTGGTGTTTCAATGTTTATAAACGGAGGTGATGAATTTATTGAAATTACCGATAGAAAATTTGCTTTAAACCCTTATTACAGATTTTACTTTTACAACACAAAAGAATATGGTGCAAGAGGTTTTTTTGTTGAGGGCTTCAGTTCTTTCGCATCTCTTGAAAGTGAATCTGTTCAAGTCTCCATTGGAATGACAATCGGGACAAAAAGGATTAATACTCAAGGTTTATCTTTTGAATTATTTGCAGGGCTGTCTCGTTATATAACAGCAACAAACAACGAATTTCATTTTCCTTTAGGGATTGCTATCGGAAAAAGATTTTAAGCTTATTCGGCTTTTGACAACCAATATTTGATGCTTAACTTAGTATCTAAATGTTGAGATAATTCTTTTTTTGGTACTCGAACTTGCTTCATGGAGTCTCTTTCTCGTAGGGTAACTGTTTGGTCTTCCAAGGTTTGGTGATCGACCGTTACACAGTATGGTGTTCCAAGCGCGTCTTGTCGTCTATATCGACGTCCAATTGCATCTTTCTCGTCATAAACTGTCGAGTAGTCCCATTTTAAATCAGCAACCAAATCACGAGCAAGATCCGGCAAACCATCTTTTTTGACCAAGGGTAAAATGGCAATCTGAGTCGGTGCCAAAACGGCTGGTAACCGCATTACAGTACGTGTATTCCCGTCCTCGAGTTGCTCTTCTTGCAAGCTGTGAGATAGCACCGCCAAAAACATACGATCCAGTCCGATTGAGGTTTCCAACACATATGGAGTATAGCTTTCGTTGCGATCTGGGTCAAAATACTGTAGTTTTTTACCCGCATACTTTTCATGACTGCCCAAGTCAAAATCCGTTCTGGAGTGGATCCCCTCTAATTCTTTAAATCCAAATGGAAATTTAAACTCGATATCACAGGCTGCATCGGCATAATGTGCCAATTTTTCGTGATCATGAAATCGATAATTATCTTCGCCCATTCCTAAAGATAGATGCCAGTTTAGGCGGGTTTTTTTCCAATGGTCGTACCACTCTTTTTGCGTACCCGGAGGAATAAAAAATTGCATCTCCATTTGCTCAAACTCTCGCATGCGAAAGATAAACTGGCGTGCTACGATTTCGTTGCGAAATGCCTTCCCTGTTTGAGCAATCCCAAAGGGAATTTTCATACGTCCGGATTTTTGTACATTCAAAAAGTTTACAAAAATCCCTTGAGCTGTTTCTGGGCGTAGGTAGAGGTCGGTCGCATGATCGGCTGATGCACCGAGCTTGGTGCCAAACATCAAGTTGAATTGCTTGACATCTGTCCAGTTTTTTGAACCAGAGAACGGGCATACGATTTCCAATTCTTCGATAAGTGCTTTGACATCAGCAAGGTTTTCCGCCTCTAATGACTTGGCCATTCGAGTACTTATTGCGCTTGCCTTTTCTATGTAGCCAACCACGCGGGGGTTTGTCGATACAAACTGATTCCTGTCAAAGGCATCACCAAAACGCTTGGATGCATTTGTGACTTCTTTTTCAATTTTCCCTTCCAATTTGGCGATATAGTCCTCTATTAATACATCAGCACGATAACGTTTTTTGGAATCTTTATTGTCAATCAATGGATCGTTAAAAGCGTCCACGTGACCCGACGCCTTCCAAGTTGTAGGATGCATAAAAATGGCAGCATCTAAACCAACGATATTATCGTTGAGTTGAACCATAGATTTCCACCAATAGTTGCGAATGTTGTTTTTGAGAAGTACACCCTGTTGCCCATAATCATATACGGCACTAAGCCCATCATAAATATCACTTGAAGGAAAAACAAAGCCATATTCTTTGGCGTGTGCAATTACTTTTTTAAAGTGATCGGTTTCAGACATTGCGCAAAAATAAGCTTTCTTTTGTAAATTGAATGATACCTCATGTATACTATTTGTTAACTTCTTTCAGACGATTACCCTTAAATATTGCTTCGGTTGTTGCAGGGCTATACCCCCAAAACCACGCTTTGTTTACATTGTTTGACCGAACTACCAACATGCTATTCATTAGTCCTGAAAATAGTTGTTTATTTGTAGTTAATGAGACATAGCTTTTCTCTGGTTTTGTGGAGCTTAATTGCGTTATTGTTTGTGCAATGTGCAAAGCGTGGTAATCCCACTGGTGGGCCTGAAGACGAAACCCCGCCAGTCTTGTTGCGCGCAGTTCCCGAACTGAATGCAATACAGTTTCGTGAGGATCGAATTCGACTATATTTTGACGAGTATGTAAAACTCAACAAACTCAAAGAACAGCTAATTATTTCTCCACCAATCGATCCTGCTTCCTATGTAATTTCGCCGCAAGGTACTGCCGCTAAGTATGTGCAAATCGAACTTATGGACTCGTTACGTTCAAACACTACCTATAATTTTAATTTTGGGCAAAGTATTGTGGACAACAATGAAGGAAATCCATATCCGTATTTCCGTTATGTCTTCTCCACTGGGGATTATGTTGATTCCCTTAAGATTCGTGGCACGATTGGGAATGCCTATGGGAGAGAAGCCAAAAACTTTGTCTCTGTAATGCTCTATAAAGTCGATAGCACCTATACTGATTCACTCATCTATAACCGCCCACCTGACTACCTCTCCAACACACTCGACAGTTTGGCATTTTTTGAAATTGGCAATATCCGTTCTGGTCGCTATTTACTCATCGCCCAGAAGGACATCGCAAACAACTACACTTTTAATCAAAATAATGATGATATAGCTTTTGTTAATGGCTTTATTGAACTGCCCACAGACAGCTTATACCATTTGGATTTGTTTCGAGAACAAACTGACTTTTCATTAGGCCGTAGCTTTCAAGCAGGTCAAAATCGAATCGGGCTAGGTTATTACGGAGACCCTACTGATTTGGAAGTAGTTCCGCTAAACCTTCCCGACAGTGTGCAAACCATTCAATCTTTTGATAAAGTTAAAGACACATTATATGTTTGGTACAAAAACCTAAAAGAGGACTCTTTACAGTTCGATATAAGTCAAGATGCCCTTAAGGATCAACTCACACATCAAATTCGAAAAGCAGAAGTGGATTCTCTCACAATATCACCCAACATTGAAGGCGTTTTACATTTAAGTGATACTCTTAGAATTGAATCCTCAACTCCCATTTTGACGATTGATAAATCACAAATACGTATTCTTGATCGTGACTCGATTCCTCTGCCATTTGAAATATCTTTAGAAGACCCGCATCATGTTAAATTTGATTTTGACATCCTGCCAAATGACAACTACCGATTGGACGTGCTTCCTGGAGCAATAACCGACTTTTTTAATGCGTCCAACGACACACTACAAATGCAATTTCGCACCCTAAAGCCCGCTGATTATGGGAGTTTGTATCTACAGCTTGTAGGGGTGCCAAGCTATCCAGTCATCATACAGCTTACGGATGAAAAAGAAAATGTAATCCGTAGCTTACCTTTGTCAGCCCCTCAAAGGCGAGTTGTCTTTTCCAACCTTCAACCCAAGAAGTACTATGTGCGATTAATTGTAGATAAGAACAATAATGGGAAATGGGATAGTGGTCGCTTTCTAAATCGACTTTTTCCGGAAAAAGTTTATCACCATGAACCCTTAATTGATGTACGTGCTAACTGGGAGCTACAAGAAACCTTTATTTTGAAATAATTGATTTAGGCCTTATAAGAAGCCAAGAGATATTCCTTATTCATCCTGGCGATATTTTCAAGTGAAATCCCTTTGGGACATTCTACTTCACATGCTCCAGTGTTAGTACAGTTTCCAAAGCCTTCCTCGTCCATTTGCTTAACCATATTAATCACACGATCAGTAGCTTCTACTTGACCTTGAGGAAGCAGAGCGTATTGTGATACTTTGGCCGAAACAAACAACATTGCAGATGCGTTTTTACAAGTCGCCACACAAGCACCACATCCTATACAAGTTGCCGCGTCAAAGGCCTTGTCAGCATCCGCTTTTTCAATTGGAATCGCATTGGCATCTTGGGTATTCCCCGAGGTATTTACTGATACAAACCCCCCTGCGTGTTGAATCCGATCAAAGGCCGTTCGATCAACAACCAAGTCCTTTATGACAGGGAATGGCTTTGCGCGAAAGGGTTCTATGTAAATAGTATCTCCATCTTTAAACTTTCTCATGTGTAACTGGCAAGTTGTTACCAAACGATCTGGGCCATGGGCTTCTCCATTTATAAACATTGAACAAGAACCGCAGATTCCCTCTCGACAGTCATGATCAAATGCAACAGGGTCAATCCCTTGTTCCATCAGCTGTTCGTTGAGCACGTCCATCATTTCTAAAAAGGACATATCGGGGGACACACTGTCCAGTGAATAGGTTTGCATGCTCCCTTTTGCAGTGGCGTTTTCTTGTCGCCAAATCTTAAGTTTAAGTTTCATCTCTATTTATATGACCTTGTTTTCAATTCAATATTTTCGTACTTCAGAACTTCTTTATGCAGTTTGGATTTGCTTGGTCCTCCTTTATACTCCCATGCAGATACAAATGTAAAGTTTTTATCATCGCGAAGTGCCTCTCCTTCTAGCGTCTGAGATTCTTCACGGAAGTGACCTCCACAAGATTCTGTTCGTTCCAAAGCATCTTTGGCAAACAGCTCGCCCAACTCCAAAAAATCTGCAACTCGTAGAGCTTTTGCCAATGGCTCATTGAAAGAATTGGCAGTACCAGGGACAAAAACGTCCTTGTAAAATTCCTCTCGCAGCGCTTTGATCTCTGCGATAGCTTCTTGTAGTCCCTTTTTATTACGCGACATCCCACATTTATTCCAAATGATTTTTCCAAGTTTTCTATGGAAGTAATCTACCGTTTTGGTTCCTTTATTCTTGATAAAGCGGTTGATTTGGGCACGTACGTTTGACTCTGCTTCATCAAATTCTGGTGAGTCCGTGGGGATTGCCCCGGTGCGAATATCATCTGACAAGTAGTCTCCAATGGTGTATGGTAACACAAAATAGCCATCTGCCAGTCCTTGCATCAAAGCCGAAGCGCCAAGTCGGTTGGCGCCATGATCAGAGAAGTTCGCCTCCCCAATTGCAAAGCAACCCGGTACCGTTGTCATTAGGTTATAGTCAACCCAAATCCCTCCCATTGTGTAATGTACCGCAGGATAAATCATCATTGGTGTTTCATAGGGGTTTTGATCAACGATTTTCTCATACATCTGAAATAAGTTACCATATTTGGCTTTGATAACTTGCTTTCCGAGTTTTTGCACAAGTGAAGAGTCGTTTTCATCAAGACCTTTAACATGCGCTTTTTCTTTCCCATATCGCTCTATGGCTGCGGCAAAGTCAAGAAACACTGCCTCACCAGTTTTATTGACCCCAAAGCCCTCATCACATCGTTCTTTGGCTGCACGAGAGGCAACATCACGAGGAACAAGGTTTCCAAAAGCTGGATAACGACGTTCAAGGTAATAGTCTCGATCTTCTTCTACTAAGTCGGTGGGTTTAAGACGTCCTTCACGAATCGCCTCCGCATCTTCTTTCTTTTT
Source organism: uncultured Bacteroidota bacterium (assembly GCA_902536935.1). GTDB lineage: Bacteria > Bacteroidota > Bacteroidia > Flavobacteriales > Flavobacteriaceae > UBA724. The sequence continues at coordinate 57,954 of CACAZM010000005.1, forward strand.
TGGCACCCAGATCCTTCCGTCGTTTCGCAAAGACTCCGACATCAGGGTGAGTTTTGACTGGTGGTCACCCGAAACAGGAATACAAGTTGGATGGATTTGTGTAAAGCAAGGATTGGCAAAATAGGCGCCTTGCTTATGGATTTTCCAAGCAGCCGTTACGTTACTCCCCATCGCGTTAGTTGATAGATAAAAGAGGTTTCCATAACCCCCAGAAGCAATCACAACGGCATGTGCAGCATGGCGTTCGATTTCACCCGTGACCAAGTTGCGTGTGATGATTCCTCGTGCTTTGCCATCAACTTTGACAAGGTCGAGCATCTCATGGCGACTGTACATTTTGATTTTACCACGACCGATTTGCCGATTCATCGCCGAATAAGCTCCAAGCAGCAATTGCTGACCCGTTTGCCCTTTGGCATAAAAGGTGCGAGAGACGAGTACCCCACCAAACGAGCGGTTGTCGAGCAATCCCCCATAATCCCTAGCAAAAGGAACACCTTGGGCGACACATTGGTCAATAATATTAGTAGATACTTCTGCTAGGCGATATACATTGGCTTCTCTCGAACGGTAATCGCCACCTTTGACGGTATCATAAAATAAGCGATGAATCGAGTCACCATCTCCTTGGTAGTTTTTGGCGGCATTTATTCCCCCTTGTGCCGCAATAGAGTGTGCACGACGTGGCGAATCTTGAAAGCAAAACGCCTTAACGTTATAACCAAGTTCGGCTAGAGTAGCCGCAGCAGAACCACCAGCCAAGCCAGTACCAACCACGATTACATCGATCAAACGTTTGTTGGCTGGACTAACCAAGCGAATATTATTTTTGTGATTTGTCCATTTATCAGCTATTGGACCTTGGGGAATATGTGCGTTGAGTTTGGTCATGTTAGTGATTTAGAAAATGAAAAATCGCAATAAAAGCAAATCCAGCGGGAATTCCGACTGCATAGACTTTTCCGATAGATTTTAACACCGGTGTGTATTTGTTATTGAAGCCCACAGACTGGAAAGATGATGAAAACCCATGGGAGAGGTGAAGTGCTAGGAAGAAGAAGGATACCACATAGAGGATCACGCGAGTAAAATCTTCAAATTTATGGACTAGTTCCTCGTAATATCGATTTGGATCTTCGGGCTTGAATTCGATGTATTTATAGTTCATTTCAGGAACCCAAAAATCGTAAAAGTGTAATACTAGAAAAGCAAGAACAGTACCTCCCGAAATAAGCATATTTCTAGAAACCCAACTAGCATTGGCGTTTCCTTTGTAAACTGCATAGCGTGAGCCACGAGCACGCCTATTGTGGATATCTAGAACAAACCCCATGACAAAATGGAATATCACTCCAAAAATCAAAATGGGCTGAAGGACAAACTGCACTAAGGCATTGGTTCCCATAAAATGGGAAAACTGATTGAAAATGGCTTCACTGAAAACCGAGGTGATATTGATTGCGAAATGCTGCAGTAAAAACAGCATCAAAAAGAGGCCAGACAAGGCCATAGCAACCTTTCGCAGTATCGTAGAAGATAGGACAACTCCCATAATTTTTGACTAAATGTTCGTACAAAATTAGGTGCTGAATGCCTGAACGCCAAAGGATTTTGGTGATTTTGAACGAATCTATCAACTTTCACCTGAATCGACTGTTTTTTATCAAAAGCGTTTATCGATTCTCAAACAAACTACTCGATTGTCAACATGCTGATTTTGCTATCATTCCAAAGCAAGGTGTAACTTCCTTTGGGTAAGTATGTCTTTCCATCATCGGCAGCTTCAAGTTTTGTCTTGTGCTTGCGGTTATATTTCTTGATTTGCTCCAGGCTCAAATTCAAATCATAGGAAATCGATTGTAGACCTGTTGCCAATTCAATATCTTCTTCATAGACAATAACATCCTGATCGGACATTAACTGCCAGGTGCCATGAACTGGTTTACTAGCATAAAAAGTCCAAGAAAAGTCTGGGGATACGGCCTCCGACCAAACTCTGTATTTTCTACCCCAGTTTTTTACGTGTTTAATCGGCTCAGGTGCAACGACTGCCACTGGGCGCAGAATAAGTGTGTTTAGAGATTGAATAGCTTCCAATTCAAGCTTATAAATCGACCGTCCATGTGTACCAATCAGCAAATCATTGTCGCGCTCTTGAATAAACAAATCGTGAACCGCTACCCGAGGAAAATCTTTATTAAACATCTGCCAGCTCAGACCACGGTCGATAGTCACAAACAATCCATTATCCGTTCCCACATATAAGATGTCGGCGTTGTTATGGTCTTCTCGAATCACATTGATGGGTGAAAGCGGAAGGCCTTGTGCAAGACTTCGCCAGCTTTGACCCAAATCGTCAGATACATACAGATATGGAGTAAAATCATCCCAGCGATAGCCATTGAGCGTTACATAAATCCGAGACGGAAAATGCTTGGAAAACTGAACGCGACTTACCCAGAGTTGCTGCGGCAAATCATTGCTAATGCGTTGCCAAGAAAATCCATTATCAATAGAGACATGAATATGACCATCGTCAGAACCTACGACCAATTGTCCAAACTGAAATCGAGACTCATCGATTGCGGTTAGTGTACCATAAGGAACATTACCTTGTTTTAAACCACTAGTTAAATCTTCTGAAATTGTGTTCCAGTCATCCCCGCGGTTGAGCGATCGGTGTAGTTTATTGCTGCCTAGATATAGAATATCGTTATTGTGTGGGGAGAGAAGAATAGGTGTTTGCCAGTTAAACCGCAGTGGGGCTCCCCCGAGTTTGTGTTTGGGTTGAATATAAGTACGCTCATTGGTTTCACGATTAATTCTGAAATAATTTCCAAACTGATAGCCTGTGTAAACAATATCTGCATGATTTTGATCGACTTGGATATGCATGCCATCCCCGCCCATGATGTTCGTCCAATTGTTGTGTCCATACTGTTGCCAAGCCACATTTTCTAGGCTTGTGTGCGGAGCTTCCCACACGCCGTTATCTTGCAAGCCCCCATAAACATGATAGGGACTTTGTTGATCGGCATATACTGTATAAAACTGTCCGACAGAGGGTTGATTATTTTTGATCCAGTTTTGTCCGCCGTCATAGCTGATATTGACCCCACCATCGTTCCCGTTTATGAGGTGTTTGGGATTACTGGGGTTAATCCACAATGCATGGTGATCAACGTGTGCATTGGGTGCATCAATGCTCGAAAACTCTTGGCCGCCATCGCTAGAAGTCAACAAGGGAACACCATATATATAAATTCTGTCCGCATCAGTTGGCGTGACGTGAATCATCCCAAAATAATAACCGTAACTGTAATACACATCGTCGAGATAGCCCGTATGGGTTTGACTCCAAGATCTGCCGCCATCATTGGAACGAAAAACTTGTGCCCCGACTACTGGAGTGTCAAATAAATCATTGTTTGCATTACTGAGATAGAGCGCCAAATCGGATGGCTTAACTTTTCCATTTCGAACCGCGTCACGAATACTTTCTGCGGTATGTTCTTCTGGAAAATTGTTGTCCTTTAAAAACTTGGATAGTAGTTTTTCATCAACTGCAAAAAAGCCCTCTAGTGACATGGTTTCAAAATCTTGTTTTGTCAGAGACGAAACCGCTTTCCGATCACTAGGTCTGCGATCTTGATTGTCAACTATCGCATAGATTGTTTTTGCATCATAAGCGGAAAGACCAATTCGGCCTATCCCTTCTCCTTGTGGAAAACCACTATTTTCTGTGCTGATTCGTTGCCATGAAGCACCTGCATCAGTGCTTTTGTAAATACCGGATCCCGTACCGCTTCCCATAAAATCCCATGCCTTGCGGTCTTTTTCCCATGCCGCCGCATATTGCATAGCAAAGTTTTCAGGAGCCACACTGATTTCGATAATTCCAACTGGATCTTCTAAAGACAAGGTTTGGGTCCAGCTTAAACCTCCATCTGTGGTCTTATAAATACCACGAGAGCTATCGGAAGAATACAAATGTCCTGTTACCCCCACTACAACCTCATTGGGGTCGTTGGGGTTGATTTCTATTTTTCCAATATGATGCGAGTCCGCCAAACCAATATGTTGCCATGAACCCCCTTTATCTGTGGATTTTAAGATCCCAATCCCCGCATAGGAAGAGCGAGACGAGTTGTTTTCACCTGTGCCGACGTAAATCGTATGTGATGGCCAATGCACAGCAATATCCCCAATGTTTTGCGTGGGACTGTTGTCCATAACTGGATTAAAAGTGGTGCCATTGTTGTTAGTGTACCACAAACCACCAGAGGCATAACCCACATAGAACTCATGTGGTGCGTTGGGATTCACATCGAGGTCGGACACACGGCCGCTCATTATGCTGGGACCTATACTAGTTAATGGAAACTGGGCGACTAAGGAGTTGCTAAGTAAACGATCAATTTTATTGTTAGATTCGAGTCTATTTTCAGCTGGGGTGGCTGGGGGTTGTGCAAAACCAAAGGCCACGGTGAGAATAAATAGGTAATTCTTCATGATGATTTTACTGTGAAGATAAATTTTTTTTACTTTACCGAATGAAATACAACCACTTATCTCATCCTGTTTTTACACAACACCGTCAGCGATTTACAGCACAACTCAAATCCAATAGCATTGCGGTATTCAATTCTAACGATATCTACCCCATCAGTGCAGACAGCACCTTGCCATTTCAACAACACCGTGACTTATTTTACCTAACAGGAATTGACCAAGAAGAAACGATTTTGGTTCTCTGCCCAGATGCCAAAGACCCCGCTCTCCGCGAAGTGGTTTTTGTTCGCGAAACAAGTGCAAGTATCTCAGTTTGGGAGGGCCACAAACTTACCCAATCCGAAACTAAAGAAATTTCAGGTATATCGAACATAAAGTGGACGTCTGAATTCGAAAATCATTTTTTGACCTTGGCAAAAGAAGTTAAAAATATCTATATCAATACCAACGAACACTATCGAGCGAATGTAGAAACCCAAACTCGGGAAGATCGATTTATCGATTGGTGTAAAACCAAATTCCCAAAACACAACTATGAAAAAAGCAACTTTATTCTTCAGGGATTAAGATCTGTTAAAGACCCTGAGGAAATCGAACATATCCAAACGGCATGTGATATTACCGAAAGTGGCTTTCGACGAGTTTTGGGTTTTGTCAAGCCGGGGGTTTGGGAGTATGAAATTGAAGCGGAGTATGCCCATGAATTTCTGCGTAATCGCTCAAAGGGCTTTGCCTATAGCCCTATTATTGCTTCGGGTGTTAACGCAAATGTGCTGCACTATATCGAAAACAACCAGCAGTGTCGAGACGGAGATTTGTTGTTGATGGATGTAGCTGCTGAATATGGCAACTACTCATCCGACATGACCCGAACCATTCCTGTTTCTGGTCGGTTTTCCAAGCGGCAACGTGCTGTTTATGATGCCGTCTTGCGCGTCAAAAACGAAGCGACCAAACTCCTTGTTCCAGGTGCATATTGGAAAGCATACCATATAGAAGTGGGTAAAATCATGACTGCTGAATTGATGGGATTGGGCCTATTAGACAAAGTAGATGTGCAAAACCAATCCGAAAAAAACCCCGCCTATAAAAAATACTTTATGCATGGGACTTCCCACCATTTGGGACTCGATACCCATGACTATGGCTTGCTCGACGAGCCCATCGCTGCCAATATGGTCTTTACCGTGGAGCCTGGTATTTATATTCCCGACGAGGGATTTGGCATTCGCTTAGAAGACGATGTTGTGGTACAAGAAACGGGCGAGCCGCTGAATTTGATGAAAACGATTCCGATAGAGGTCGAGGAAATTGAAGAGCTGATGAAAGGCTAAAAAGCCTTCCAACCCTGTGCTTTAAGCGGTATGACCTCCTCTGCTCGGCTCACAAGTGAAGGCACATCTCCTTTAGCAGTCATATGACCGATTACAGTTAGATTGGGATTGCCTTTAATTTTATCAAAGTCCGTTTGTTTGATTGTAAATAACAGCTCGTAATCCTCTCCACCGCTCAAGGCAATGGTCGTACTATCGAGATTAAACTCCTCACAGACACTGATAAACTGCGGGTCGAGTGGGATTTTGTCTTCATACACCCTACAACCAATAACGCTTTGCTTACATAAATGCATTATTTCTGACGACAGTCCGTCGCTGATGTCGATCATAGCTGTAGGTTGTAGTTGGAGGTCTTGCAACAGTTGGATGATGTCTTTTCGTGCCTCGGGCTTTAGCTGACGTTCTACCAAATAACTATAAGGTTCTAAATCGGGTTGGTGCTGCGGGTTGGCTTTGAATACCTCGTTTTCACGAGCCAAAACCTGCAAACCCATGTAGGCGCCCCCAATGTCGCCACTGACCACCAACAGATCATTTTCAGAAGCACCGCTACGCAAAACTACTCCTGTTTTTGGCGCGGTCCCCAAAGCAGTAACAGATAATTGCAAACCTTGTTGTGAAGAAGTGGTGTCACCTCCTACCAAATCCACACTATAGGTTTTACAGGCCAAGTGAATTCCAGCATAAAGTTCCTCAACTGCCTCTAAGGGAAAGCGATTGGACACCGCCAACGATACTAAGACTTGTGTGGCTTGCGCATTCATCGCATATATGTCAGACAGATTCACCACTACCGCTTTATAACCCAAATGTTTAAGCGGCATATAGGCCAAGTCGAAGTGCACACCCTCAATAAGCATATCGGTACTCACCACGGTTTCGCCATTGTGCTTAATTACTGCTGCGTCGTCGCCGATACCCAAAACGGTTGACTGCAGACTAGCGGTTGTTGATCTGGTGAGATGTTCGATTAGTGCAAACTCCCCCAAGCTGTCAAGTGGGGTTTTAGCTGGTTCTTTGTTCTCTAACATGTTGCAAAATTAGGTTTTTTAAGCGCCCTGTAACAAATTGAGAAGAGAAAACAAGAAATATGCTCTGTTTAGCATCAGTTGCCTGTTCACACAAAAAAATAGATAATAAAAAGCCAAAAGAAAGACGGTAAAAACAATTTCATTATTGATAAAAACAAAAATATTTGTTATAATATTTAATAAATTTATAATCAATACAGTTATCCAATCCCTTTTAGGAGTATCGGATGACTTCTCGAGATGATCTTGTAGGCAAAATGTCTTATATTTGCATTTAGAAAACACCTTGAATAATTGCTATGATTAAAGTGTCTACACAAGCTCGCAAGCAAGTCATGCAGATGATGCAGTCAGATGGCTATGACATCAGTGACTCTTTTGTGCGTGTGGGTGTAAAAAGCGGCGGTTGTTCGGGATTGTCATACGAGTTAAAATTTGACAATTCTCTCGGAGATGATGATAAGCTATTTGAAGACAATGATGTGCGCATCGTAGTTGACAAAAAGAGTTTTCTTTATCTTGTAGGTACGACCCTTGAATATTCAGGTGGACTTAATGGTAAGGGCTTTGTTTTTAACAATCCCAATGCCAATCGCACCTGTGGGTGTGGAGAGAGTTTTTCACTTTAAAACAGGTTTGCTATGGCCTATACAGAAGAAGAATTAAAAAAAGAGCTAGAATCCAAAGAATATGCTTATGGATTCTACACAGACATAGAGTCAGACACCTTCCCAGTTGGTCTCAACGAAGACATCGTCCGCGCGATTTCCCAGCGTAAAAACGAGCCCGCTTGGATGACCGAATGGCGCTTAGAGGCCTATGAGGTATGGTGTGGGATGGAAGAGCCCGACTGGGCCAATGTGGATTATCCGAAACCAGACTTTCAGGCGATTTCCTATTTTTCGGCACCCAAAAAAGCACCGAAATACAACAGCTTGGACGAGGTAGATCCCGAATTACTCGATACTTTTAAAAAACTCGGTATTCCTATTGAAGAACAAAAGAAATTGTCGGGTGTTGCGGTTGATATTGTTATGGACTCTGTGTCGGTGGCTACAACTTTTAAAGAAACACTTGCCGAAAAAGGGATTATTTTCTGTTCGATTTCAGAAGCAATTAAAGAATACCCCGATTTGGTGCGCAAATACATTGGAACAGTCGTGCCACGAAAAGATAATTACTATGCAGCATTGAACTCTGCTGTCTTTTCCGATGGGTCATTTTGCTATATTCCCAAAGGGGTGCGCTGCCCCATGGAACTTTCTACCTACTTCCGTATCAACCAAGCCGGAACAGGTCAATTTGAGCGTACTCTTGTGATTGCTGATGAGGGCAGTTACGTGAGTTATTTGGAAGGATGTACGGCTCCCGCTCGTGATGAAAATCAATTGCATGCAGCTGTGGTTGAACTCGTCGCCCATGATCATGCCGAAATAAAGTACTCCACAGTGCAAAATTGGTTTCCTGGCGACGCAGAAGGCAATGGCGGTGTTTTTAATTTTGTAACTAAACGAGGAATTTGCCATAAAAGCGCAAAAATCTCATGGACACAAGTAGAAACCGGCTCAGCAGTGACTTGGAAATACCCTTCATGTATCCTGAAAGGTGACGACAGCATTGGGGAGTTTTATTCAATCGCTGTTACAAATAACCGCCAGCAAGCAGATACAGGTACCAAGATGGTGCATTTGGGCAAACGCACAAAAAGTACCATTATTTCGAAAGGGATATCAGCGGGAACTTCCCAAAATAGTTATCGCGGATTGGTGAAAATCAGTCCCAGAGCCGATGATGCGCGTAACTTTTCACAATGTGATTCCTTGTTGATGGGAAACAAATGTGGCGCACATACCTTTCCTTACATAGAAGCTGGAAACAAAAGTGCCCAAATCGAGCACGAAGCTACGACTAGTAAAATTGGAGAAGACCAAATTTTTTACTGTAACCAACGTGGTATCGACACCGAAAAAGCAATCGCACTAATTGTCAACGGCTTTAGCAAAGAAGTTTTAAATAAACTCCCGATGGAATTTGCAGTGGAAGCACAAAAACTACTCGAAATTTCACTCGAAGGTTCTGTTGGATAAAATCAATTGATGATGAAATACAACCTAGCACATATTGCCCTATCACTGTTTGTCGCAGCATGTACTACGCAACCCAAATCAGAAGTCGAAAGTGTAACTGGTGAGTTTTTGTTTTATGACAATGCCGCTGTCCTGAATACCGGAAGTGAAATTTATGGCGTAGTCGTAGATGACAAACTCCACGAACTCCACGCCCAAGCACTCGCCGTGCAAAAAGATAGTTTTGATATGGTACAAGTCTTTATCAAAGGGGTCATTTCCGAGAACCCCAACGAAGAGGGTTGGCCACAAGTTGTCACCGTTAAGGTAATTGACTCTGTTGCACCATCCGAACCAATGACCAATCAAATGATCGAAATTCGAACTGAATAATATGCTGAGTATAGACAACCTCCACGCCCAAGTTGAAGGGAAAGGAATTTTAAACGGAATCAACCTAGATATCAAACCTGGCGAGGTCCATGCCATTATGGGTCCAAACGGCTCGGGTAAAAGTACACTTTCCACTGTGATTGCAGGACATGAAGATTATGAAGTCACAAAAGGGAGTCTTCTATATCAAGGAGCCGACATCAGTGATTTGAGTGCTGATGAGCGTGCCCATTTAGGGATTTTTTTGTCGTTTCAATATCCTGTGGAAATTCCAGGGGTTACGGTAACAAACTTTATCAAAACCGCCATCAACGAAACGCGTAAGGGACAAGGTATTGAGGAAATGCCCGCCAATGTGATGCTGAAAAAAATTAAAGAAAAAGCAAAGTTGCTTTCCATCGATACCCAATTTTTGTCGCGTTCACTCAATGAGGGCTTTTCGGGTGGTGAGAAAAAGCGGAACGAAATTTTTCAAATGGCCATGCTCGAGCCCAAACTCGCCATACTGGACGAAACGGATTCGGGGCTGGACATCGACGCCATGCGCATCGTAGCTAATGGGGTCAATAGTCTGCGTAATGAAAATAATGCCATTCTCGTGATCACGCATTACCAACGTCTTCTAGACTATATCGTTCCGGATTTTGTTCATGTCCTACACGAAGGGAAAATCGTAAAGTCGGGCGGCAAAGAACTCGCCCTTGAGCTTGAAGAAAAAGGATACGATTGGATCAAACAAACAATATAATGGATTTACAAGAAAAACTTGTTGCTTCTTATATGGCGCAAACGTCTGCAACCGCAGAACCTGCTGGGCTTGCTAAAATTCGGTCGGCTGCGATTGAAACTTTTGAGCAACAAGGGTTTCCAACCAAAAAAATGGAAGAGTGGAAATACACCCCGCTAAACAAATTGGTCAAAACGGATTATACCGTTTTCCCGAAAAAATCAAAAAACCTCACCCTTGACGAGGTGCAAAACTATATCCTTCACGACGTTGACACCTTTAAAATTGTGTTTGTCGACGGTGTATATAGTTCTTTCCTCTCCGAAACTACACATGAGGGGATGGATGTATGCTTACTCTCGGCGGCACTGAGTCAACCGAAATTTCAAAAAGTCATTGAGCATTATTTTGATGCCGTTGCCGATTCAGAAGACTCCTTCACCGCTCTGAATACTGCCTTTGGTCGAGAAGGTGCTTTTGTGCATATCCCAAAAAAGAAGCGAGTTGAAAAACCGATTCAAATCATTCATTTCTCTACTGGTATCAATCAAAACTTGATGCTACAACCCCGTAACTTGATCGTAGTGGAAGCTCAAAGCGAAGTGCAAATCATCGAACGACACCAAAGCTTGACCGATACGCCCGTATTGACCAATGTAGTTACTGAAATTTTTACCCATAAAGGCGCACAAGTCGATTACTACAAAATTCAAAACGACCATGAAGAAGCTTCCTTAGTCGATAGTACCTATATCGGACAAGAAAAGCATTCGCATGCCAAAGTGCATACCTTTTCATTTGGCGGTCAATTTATTCGCAACAACCTGCATTTTTATCACAAAGACCAGGCGATTCAGTCCACCATGAAAGGCATTACCCTCGTGGAAGGCAAGCAATTGGTCGATCATCACACCCTAGTACATCATGCGCATCCCAATTCGGAAAGCCACCAGGAGTACAAAGGCATTTACGATGGGCAATCAACAGGTGTCTTCAACGGGAAAATCGTAGTAGAACAAGAAGCCCAAAAGACCAATGCGTTTCAGCAAAACAACAATATCTTGATGAGCGATAAAGCGACCATCAACACAAAACCACAACTGGAGATATTTGCTGATGATGTGCGTTGTAGCCATGGTTGTACAATTGGTCAGCTCGACGAAACCGCTCTGTTTTACCTGCAAACAAGAGGTATTCCCAAAAAAGAAGCACGGGCATTACTCACCTACGCATTTGCTAATAACGTTTTGGCAAGTGTTAATATTCCCGCGGTCAAAACCAGAATCAATGCCCTAATCGCAAAAAAATTGGGTGTTAACCTTGGTTTTAATCTGTAAATATGAAATTAGATCTAAATATGATACGTGCCGATTTTCCTATCCTATCACGAAAAGTGAATGGGCAAGACTTGGTGTATCTAGATAATGCCGCCACTTCTCAAACCCCAACACAAGTAATTGATGTGATTGCTGATTATTACCAAAGCTATAATGCCAATATCCATCGTGGTGTACATGCGTTGAGTCAGGAAGCAACAGATAAGTTTGAGCAAGCCCGACAAAGCATACAAAACCATTTTAACATTCGGAAATCACACGAAGTGATTTTTACCTCTGGAACAACCCATAGCATCAATTTGGTAGCCTTTGGATTTGGCACGATTTTAGACCCCGGCGACGAGGTTATCGTTTCGGCCTTAGAACACCACGCCAATATCGTACCTTGGCAAATGATGTGTGAGCGGAGTGGCGCGATCCTGCGAGTGATCCCAATGACCGATGATGGAACTCTAGATATGCATGCCTACAAAGAGCTGCTGAACAAAAAGACCAAACTTGTGTTTGTCAATCATGTATCCAATGCGCTAGGAACCATCAATCCTATTAAAGAAATCATTAATAACGCACACAAAGTGGGTGCAGCTGTTCTCGTCGATGGTGCTCAGGCCTGTGGGCATATCAAACCAAACCTCAAAAATCTCGATGTCGATTTCTATACTGTTTCGGCACATAAACTCTGCGGCCCAACGGGTGTTGGCATGCTTTATGGTAAAGAAAAATGGCTCAATAAGCTCCCGCCCTATCAAGGTGGTGGGGAAATGATTGAAGAAGTTACTTTTGAAAAAACCACCTATGCGGATCTGCCGCATAAGTTTGAAGCAGGCACCCCAAATATATGCGGAGGAATTGCTTTTGGTGCAGCATTAGATTATATGAATGCTATCGGTTTTGAAGCGATTGGAAGCCATGAAGATGAACTTCTTCAATATGCGAATGAACAACTTACTCAAATCGAGGGATTGCGCATTTATGGTGACAACAAACAAAAAACTGCTGTTATTTCATTCAATATCGATTCGATTCACCCCTATGATGTCGGTACCTTACTCGACAAGATGGGCATTGCTGTTCGAACCGGTCATCACTGTGCCCAACCGATTATGGATTATTACAAGATTCCGGGGACTATTCGCGCTTCCTTTGCGTTTTATAATACCAAAGATGATGTAGATATTTTTGTCAACGGCGTACAACGAGCAGTTGCCATGTTACGCTAATTTGTATTTTTGAGATATGACCGTAGAGCAAGTACAGGATGAAATCATTGACGAGTTTTCTCTATTTAACGACTGGATGCAACGCTATGAGTATATGATTGAGCTAGGGAAATCACTACCGCTAATCGAGAAAAAACACAAAACTGATGACAATATCATCAAGGGCTGTCAAAGCAAGGTTTGGGTACACGCTGATATGGTTGACGAAAAAGTGGTGTTTACCGCCGACAGTGATGCAGTAATTACTAAAGGAATCATTGCCATTTTGATTCGTGCATTTTCCAACCAGCCTCCACAAGATATTTTAGATGCAAATACCGATTTTATCGACCAAATTGGGCTGAAAGAGCATCTTTCCCCGACCAGAGCCAATGGTTTGGTGTCGATGATCAAACAACTCAAATTATACGCCTTGGCGTATCAAACACAACTCAACTGATGGAAGGACAAGAACTTGGAGATAAAATTGTAGGTGTACTCAAAACAATATACGATCCTGAAATTCCTGTGGATATCTACGAGCTAGGGCTGATTTATGATGTTTTTGTCAATGAAGATCAAGATGTTAAAGTGTTAATGACACTGACCACGCCCAACTGCCCCGTAGCAGACTCGCTCCCACAAGAAGTCAAGGACAAAGTACAATCACTCAATGAGGTAAATGAAGCCGAAGTGGAGCTTACCTTTGATCCTCCGTGGACACGGGATTTAATGAGTGAAGAAGCTAAACTCGAACTCGGATTTTTATAAAATGAGCATTGTAAACCGCGTAGCTGAAAGCGGTCTTATTCAATTTGATCCCGCTACACTAGTTAAAGATATGGTGGTGTCTGTGGTTTCTTTATCGGACTTTCTTAACGAAGAATCCATTTTGCGGGAAAAACCCTTTCGTCAAGCTATCACTGCCCATGACTGGACGCACTACATCGGCCAGTATGTGGCTATACAAATCGACCAAGAAACATTGGTCCCGCAGTGGGCTGCAATGCTTGTTACAAGTTGCTTGCTCCCTCATGTCCAAGGAGTATGTTTAGGAAATCAAGGTTCTGCTTTAGATATGGCCTACGAGTCTGCTCTGGAAAAGCTCGAAGCCAAAGACTACTATAATAAAAATATCATTATTAAGGGCTGTAACGATGGGTCAGTGCCGGATTGGGTTTATGTTAGACTGATAGAAGTACTACAACCCCATGCCAACCGAATCGCTTATGGAGAGGCATGTTCATCTGTACCTTTGTATAAACGTTAGCATTTCATAATTTTAAAAGAAATTAACCTGCTTTGAAAAGAATAATCATTGTAGTACTCTGTTTAGGATTTATGTCACTGCATGCGCAGAAGTCTGAATCCCAAGCAAAAGATCCTGTAGGGGGCCTGTGGTCCTATTCTGGAAAAGCGAGCTTGTTATTCAATCAGACTGCCTTTAGTCAATGGGCATCTGGTGGGGTTAACAATATATCACTTGGATTTAGTGTCGATTATGAGGTTCATTACAGAGAAAATGGCTGGTCATGGGACACCAAAAGCTCAGGATCTTATGGATTGAGCTATATCCAAGGGGATAAATTCCTAAAAAAAACCAACGATCGATTGGAGATCAACTCACTATTGGGAAAAGAGTTTTCAGACACTTGGAGCTATTCAACAATCTTAAATTTTAAGTCTCAAATTGCACATGGCTATCGTTTTGGAACAAATGAAGAAGGTGAAGAAACCCGCAGTCTTCGAACACAGTTTTTCTCCCCCGCTTATCTACAGTTTGGGGTAGGCTTATACTGGAAAAAATCGACTGATTTGTGGCTGAATATTGCCCCTTTTACCCAACGAATAACTTTTGTAAGTAGACAGTTTACGCAAGATTTGGCAGAGGACAAGGCCTATTTTGGGGTATCGAAAGGGAACAGTCACCTATTTGAACTGGGAGCTTCAGTAAGCGGGTTTTACAAGTTTGAAGTGCTAGAAAATATATTTATCGAAAACCGATTGGCACTATATACTGACTATTTGGGAAAGCCAAAAAATATCGACCTTGACTACTCCTTAACTGCTACGATGAAAGTCAATGAATACATCAGCACCCAGTTAGAAGTCCAATTGGTTTATGACGATAATGCCGTGCAAAACCTACAAAGTCGCGAGGTCTTTGGAGTTGGTTTGAGTTTGACGCTTTAAGTTTCCGGATACAAAAAGTGGTTATAGGGAAAGCGCGTTATATGTATGTCTCTTATCTTGCTATATAAGAGTTCTCGAAGCTGGTCAATATGAGTTTTGTGTTGGGCAGAAATAAAAATTGAATCACCATGTGTACGCGCCATCCATGACTTTTGCCATTCTTCCAAACTATAGTGTTTGGTGGTTCGTCGGGTTGTCAAATCATCATCATCCAATATATCAGCATGATAGGCGTCGATTTTATTAAAAATCATAAGCGTTGGCTTGTTGATTGCTCTGATTTCGCTAAGTAAGTGATTGACCGATTCGATATGCTCCTCAAAGTTGGGGTGGGCAATATCTACTACATGCAATAGCATATCAGCTTCATGGACCTCATCAAGTGTACTTTTAAATGACTCTATAAGTTGGGTAGGGAGTTTGCGAATAAATCCGACCGTGTCACTCAACAAAAAGGGCAAGTTACGCACCACTACTTTACGCACCGTGGTATCTAGGGTGGCAAAGAGTTTGTTTTCGGCAAAGACCTCACTTTTGCTCAATACATTCATAAGGGTAGATTTTCCAACATTGGTATAGCCCACCAAAGCGACTCGAACCAGTGCCCCACGGTTTCCGCGTTGAGTCACCATCTGGCGGTCAATACCAACTAACTTTTTCTTCAGAAGAGAAATTTTGTCACGAACAATCCGTCGGTCAGTTTCGATTTCGGTTTCACCCGGCCCACGCATCCCAATTCCTCCGCGTTGGCGTTCGAGGTGTGTCCATAATCCCTTTAATCTTGGCAGGAGATATTGATACTGCGCCAGCTCAACTTGTGTGCGAGCATAGCTCGTTTTGGCTCGCTGTGCAAAAATGTCTAAAATCAGACCTGTGCGATCTAAAATTTTGCATTTTAAAAGCTGTTCAATATTGCTTTGTTGAGCAGGGGTGAGTTCATCATCAAAGACTACAGTGCTGATATCATGTGTCTTGACAAAGGCCAGTACCTCTTCCATTTTCCCGGATCCGATGAAGGTCTTGGGATGCGGTGTTTCCATACGCTGGGTAAAGCGTTTGGTTACTGTTCCACCTGCAGTATGGGTTAAAAAGGCGAGTTCGTCGAGGTATTCAAGTATGCGTTCCTCTGGTTGGTTTTTGTTGATTGTCCCGATGAGGATGGCGTATTCAAATGCAAGGTCTTTTTGCTCAATCATCGGCAGGCATCCAGTGCTTTAGCGAGAGTGTTTTTCCATCAAAAACTCCATAGGTATAGTGGGTAATCCAGTCGCCGAGGTTGATATAAGTCGATTTTTCGTTTAGTGAGATCTCCAAAGGCAAATGACGATGTCCAAAAATGAAATAATCATAGTGTTCGGATTGGAGTTTTCGTTTGGCATACTGGGCAAGCCATTCTCTGTTGGGTCCATCATAGTTTAGGTCTTTAGAGCCAGATATCAATTTGTTTTTTAAGGACAAATAGCGTGCAAAAGGGATGCCAAAATCAGGGTGTAACCATCTGTATAGCCATTGAAAAAACGGATTACGAAACGCCTTTTTCATTCGTTTGTAGCCCTTATCTTTAGGACCCAACCCATCACCGTGACCGATAAAAAAACGTTTTGTTCCAAGCTCCATCACTTTTGGATGAAAATAGACTTTGGCGCCGATTTCTTTTTCAAGATAATCGATCATCCACATATCGTGGTTTCCCACAAAATAATGAACGGGTATTCCCGCATCGGCAAACTCGGCGAGTTTACCCAAAACACGTACATAACCCTTCGGAACAACGTGTTTGTATTCATACCATAAATCAAAAAGATCACCAAGTATAAAAAGGGCTGCTGCTTTGGGTTTGATATCGTCTAGCCATTTGACAAAAAGGCGTTCACGCGCCAAACTCGTTTCTCGGTCAGGTGCACCCAAATGGTGGTCAGAAGCAAAATAGATTTTCCCTTTCATCGGATATAAAAGTAGTTATTCTTGATCGCTTGCATACCATTCGGCATAGGCCGTGGCGGTTTCATTTAGACGAACCTTAAATAATTTGATGTGACTGGGTAACTTGGAGGCAATTCGATTGGCAAAATCAATGACCATGTTTTCACTTGTGGGTTGGTAGTCAACCCGAATCACTTTATGCTCTTGCTTAGACAAAACTGCTGCCAATTCCGAATGAGGTGAGTTGTTGTTCATTACCATGGCATGATCAAACAAATCCACAATTTCAGATTTGATAATGGTTTTAAGGTCTTTAAAGTCGATGACCATGCCGTTTTTTGCATGATTCAACTCGTTGATGGGGGTGCCAATGACAGTAACAAAGAGCTTGTAACTATGTCCGTGAATATTTTTACAAAGCCCATCGTGCCCATACAGAGCATGTCCAGTTTCAAAACCAAAACTTTTGGTGATGCGAATTTGACTCATGATTTAGATTTAAGTTTATGAAGGGTTTGTTGTGTTCGCTCAGAAAGAACAAGACGTCCGGAAACTGCCGCATTGAGTTCGAGTAGATTGTCCCAATCCTCTGTTCCTTTCCAAAGTGCTTTTTTAAGTTCTGCCAACGCTTGGGGGGTGTAAGCGGCAAGACGGTTGGCATGTTGGGTTACAGCTTCTTCGAGTGAATCAAAATCGGAATGCAGTTCAGAAAGCAGCCCTTTGGCATGTGCCCAATCAGCCGATTTCCAGGTGTGTGCTGCCAAAGATAGTTCAGACAATGCTGCAGTGCCAATTTTTCGTAATACCGCTGGAGCAATGACAAAAGGTCCAATGCCAATTGCAATTTCAGAGAGTTTAACTTCTGTTTGTGTTGTGGCAAGAGCATAATCACAAGCTGCAATCAGTCCAACTCCACCTCCTACAGCTTTTCCGTGAATTCGTCCAATTATGGGTTGTGAGCAACCTCGCATCGCATTTATCACATTGGCAAAGCCCATAAAAAAAGTTTTTCCTTGCTCTGGTGTTTTCACGGCCAATAATTCGTCAAAAGATGCACCTGCACTAAATGCCTTTGTAGGGTCACTTTGTAAAACAATTACGTAAATATCTTCATCATTTGAGACCTCCTCAAAAGCCGCACGTAAGTCCTCGAGATGGGTGGCGGGAAAGGCATTTTGCTTGGAATGTGCAAAATGAATTCGAGCTATTCCATCGCTTTTTAGGACCCGTATGCCTTCTGTCATCGATTGATTTGCCATATTTTTGTAACTGTTGAGACAAAAATACGTAATATCGCATAGACAACACAGCCAACAGATGAAAGGGATTTTATTTGATTTAGATGGGGTTTTTTATGTCGAACAACAATTGATCCCTGGCGGCATTGAATGTTTAAATTGGTTACGTGAACAAAGGATCCCCTATCGATTTGTTAGCAATAACACTACCTTATCCAGAAAAAATTTAGTCGATAAACTTCAAGGGCTGGGTCTCCCTGTGGCAGAACAAGACCTCGTAAGTGCCAACTATGCAGGAGTGCTTTTGCTCGCACAGCGGAATCTCAAACGCTGTCGTTTGGTTCTTCGTCCAGAGGCACAACTGGACTATCCACCCAACTGTTTGGATCATCCAGATGCGATTGTCATTGGCGACATAGGCAATAGATGGGATTATGATTTGCTCAACACTTTGATGAATCAAGTCTTGGAAGGAGCTGAAATCATCGCGCTTCACAAAGGGCGTTATCACGAAGGCCCGAGCGGTCTTGTTCTCGACAGTGGCGCCTTTGTGGCAGCACTAGAACACGCGACAGGAAAACAGGCCACCTTAGTTGGAAAACCAACACAAACATTCTTTAATCTCGCTAGTCATTCTTTTGGTTGCAAACCAGAGAATCTGATTATGGTAGGAGATGACCTTATAAATGATATCAAGGGAGCACAAGAGATGGGAATGCATGCGGTATTGGTACAAACTGGAAAATACAGAAAGGCACTAGCCGAGGAGTCAAAAATCAAACCCGAAGGCTTTATTTCGTCAATTAAAGAGCTGCCAAATTATCTCCGAAACCAAATAAGGTAACCTCGCCATAATAGTTCCCAAGAACTTATTTACTATTTTTGTGCAAAATGAGCTATGAAAAATTTAATTGTCATCGGTCACCCCGATAAGCAATCCTTTTGTTATAACGGCATTTTTTCTACAATCAAATCAGAGATTGATGCCAGTGGACAAGAGATGGAAATCATAGATTTGTATCGAGATAGCTTTACGCGTCCACGAACCGATGTGATTGATAGATACAAAAAGTTAGTCACATGGGCAGAGTGGATTTATATCGTTTCTCCCGTCTGGTGGTTTCGATTGACCCCTCGCACCGAAATTTTTTTTGATGAGGTTTTCACCCCCGATTTTGCCTATCAATTTATCAATATCACCAAAACATATGCCTACCCCAAGCCGTTTTTGAAAGATAAAAAAATTAGAACATATGTCACGCATGGTGCCCCTTCACTTCCTGTGCGTACCCTTTACTTGAATTCTGTCAAACTTCGACTCGTTATGGGTGTTTACAGTTTTGTGTTCGGTTGGAGGTGGTCATTGTGGTTCAAAACCAAACAGTTTTGGTCGGTCCCTTTTGTTTCTACTAAAAAACGGGAAAAATACTTGCGCGTGGTCAAAAAAGATATTCAAAGAGACTTGAAGTTAGGTTCAAGGTAATAACCATTTATTTTAAAATTTGTAATTTAGACTTATGATGCGATTTCTAGAAAAATACTACCCTATTATACTAGCTTTTTTCAGTTTTTTATACTCTGTATTTCTGTGGTTTTCGGGCAATAAATTAGAAGGTATTTTTGTTGGTATTTGGGTGCCATCCATTTTATCTCTTTCTATCGCAATTCGCCAAAGAAGACGTGATGATTAACCAAGTGATGTTTTTTGTTGGGCTCACGATTTTTATCGTTTATGTCTATTTTTTACTACGCATAATCGGAAAACAACATCGCATTCAACGAAAAGAACATGCTGATGCTTACGACCAACTTGACATTGATGGAATGGGTAATCAAGGTCGTATTCCTGATAAAAAACCCAAAAACCGCGCCTAAATCAGTCGAGCGAAAAACGCATGCCAAAAGTAGCAAAGTAAAATCCTTTCTCTTCGACATCCACTCTTCCTTTAAATCCAGTATCACGTGCTGGGTTTGTATGGTTTAAATGAATGAAGTAGATTTTATTTTTTTCTTCAATAGCTAACGATTTAAAACGTGTGACACTCTCCTCAACAAATGGATGTGGTACTTCAGACATTGGTCTAGAAATTTCACCATCTTCAAAAAAAGTAGCATCCAGAAAAGCATAATCGACCTGAGTTAGTAACTCATTTATGTCAGTTTCCCATAAATCCCATTTGTCAATGTCGGGAATATAAAGAACGCGTTTTGATTGACCAGTAATCAAAAAGCCAACCGTTTCAGAAAATTCGTCTCGGTGAGGCACAACAAGAGGAGTAACTGTTAGTCGGGGAGATACTGAAACTGGAATTTTATTTTGTATTGGCTGGATCGAAATGTTTTCAAGGTCTATCAACTGATTCCAAGGGCCATTGTTTCGTAAAAATTTTTCCATTCGGGGCATAACATAAACTGGTGTTTTTTTTGTGTTTGCCGATTCTCTTCCCAAATGAATAAGACCTGCATAATGTCCCATGTGGGCATGCGTCAAAAAAATCTCCAACTTCTTTGCGGGGGAAATGGACTGTAGGTAATTCGTTTGAGAAACAATATCGGGCGAAGCATCAAAAAGAAAATGTTTAGACTCATCGATAACCCCCAAGCTGACTACATAATCATTAGGCCTTTCGGTAGCGCAACAGCTTTTCACACAACCCATATGAGGAGACCCACCGTCTTGAAGCGTGCCCAAAACTACCAAAGTTTGGGCTTCGGTCATATGGACTATTACGAATAAAAGCAGAAAGTATAGTGTTTTCATATTCATAATATAGTAAATCCTGATTGTTCATTTCCATATCAACTAGGAGTAAAGATTAATTTTGATTATTTAACTTAGCTACTTCCCAAGCCGAGGTGCGCGTACCATTGACATAAGCCACAATAAATGCTTTAGTAAATCCTTTTGAGATCACATGTTGTTGCGCAATTTTTGCTTGTTGGTAACTAGCAGTCGGACGATAAAGGTAACGATGAAACTCTCTAAACTTTTCAGTTGATAGTCCGCTTAAACCCCTAAAAACTTTATGATTGACATCTCGTCTATTGATCAATGCAGCAATTTGTACAACATAAACAACATCTGCATCGGCTAAGGCCTTTTGGGCATTGAAAGACAATGAGGGATTCTGCTTTACTTTTAACTTAGCGACAATCTCATCCAAGGTGTCAGAAGGCGCTTTTTCGTTGGGGAGATTGACTGGACGGACTCCTGTGTTAGCCAACGCTTTAGCAGGTACTGGGTTATATGGTTTTGAATTGGCTGCCTGTCTTTTGTTTCGATGGTTTTTAAGGATTTGAAGTGCTTCTTCAGCCGAACGAACCGTCGGTGAAGTCTTTGATATTGTAGAGTCTTCTGCTGTATTAGTTTTGGGTTTGACTTGAATGACAATGGTCTGTGAGGGTGCTGGGGGCCGAAGGTTTATTGGAGTTACTTCACCATTCTGATTGCGATGGTTATCCAATATTTTAAGGGCCTCTTCGGCTGACCGAACAGGAGGTTGCTCATTTTTACTTTGCGGGCTTGAATTTGATCTATCCTGAACCACAATGGCATCTGGCATTTCTTGTCCCTGTAGCGTGCTTTGTAATGCCGGTGAGGTCACAACTGGAGGGATTGCGTTAGCCGAAAGGCTTACCCGGACTGGTGGTACAACTGGCGTGGGTCTTGTCGGGTTTGTGTTTTGGACTCTCGGCTCTATTGGCTGCGGAATTGGAGATGGCATTGCGGCTATTGTAGGTGTGTTTACATTAGGCATTGGCACCTGAGAATTAGCTTGCGTAGGGCGATTTAGTCTGTATGTTCCACTTCCCCCCGACAAAATCTGATAGTTTTCGATAATAAACATCGAACGGCGATTGAGCTGATGCTCTGCCTCTGTACATGGTACTCCATCTGCACAACGGTTGATGAGCTGACTTTCTCCATAGCCCACTGCAGTCAAACGTGTGGGAGCGATCCCACGCTGAATAAGCCAGTTTCTGGTCGAGGTCGCTCGGTTTTGTGAAAGACGTAAGTTGTAGGATTGTGGGCTGCGTGAGTCGGTATGAGACTCGATTCGTATAATCAGTTCTGGAAATCGAATCATCGCATTAAAAACCTTAGTCAATTCAATTTCTGCATCTTGACGTATAAAATATTTATTGAGATCAAAATATATGGGATTTAGTCCAAGTAAACAACCCAAGTCGTAAGGCGGGCAGTCCTTAGAAAAGGTTTCGATTTCCATATCTACACTGATACTTTGTGAGGTAGTGGGCGCAACAAACGTCGTTTCAGCAATGGAATATGCCAATCCATTTTCCGTAATTAAATAATAGGCTTGCCCACATTCCACTTCTTCGGGGAAAGAATAGCGTGCATCTTGCTGAACAATTTGCTCGGCAATGATGTTCATCCCCATATCGAGAAGTTTAACCGTTGCCCCCGGCATTAGATTGCCTGTATTGCTGTCCCTTACAAGCCCTGTGATTTCAACCACACACTTGCTGGGTTTGAAATAATAAATCTGATCGGAGGCACTTCCTCTGTTTCCATCGCGATTGGAAGAGATATAACCCGTATTGGTATCGGTTTGCAACAGAAATCCAAAGTCATCCCCAGCAGAATTGATTGGAAGCCCCATATTTTCAGGGTCACGAGCAATTCCTGAGTCACTCAGCTCTGCTTTAAATACATCAAATCCACCAAAGCCAATAAGGGCGTCAGAGGTGAAGTAAAAGTTACCATTACTTGCTATATATGGAAATGATTCACGTCCCTCAGTATTTACCTTTTGACCCAAGTTGATTGGATCTCCGTATGAGCCATCTTTGTAAATGTCCACATACCAAAGGTCAGATTCCCCGGTTGTACCTGGCATATCTGAGGCAAAAAATAGTTTCTTTCCATCTAAGCTTAAGGCAGGGTGTGCTACAGAATAGTTGTCATTATTAAAGGGTAGTTCCTCTACATCGCTCCAATTGCCATCTTCATCAACTGATGCTGTGAGTAATTTTAAACGCACTGTGTTTTTACGATCGGTGCGTTTTTTTCCGTTTTTGTAATTATTGCGAGTAAAATAAACCGTTTTTAAATCTTTCGTAAAAACTGCAGAGGACTCGTGAAAAGCAGTATTGATATCCCCCTCAATTTTCTGGGTGTTCTCGAGTTGTCCTTCATCTCCAATATCAGCAATATAGAGGTCTAAGAATGGCTCTCCCGTCCAGTCATAATCACGTTGCCCACTTGCTTGAAAAGTAGATGAAAATACTAGTTTGTCTTGACCAAAAAAGGCCGAGCTAAAGTCCGATTGCTCGGTGTTTATTTTGGTTGTTTCCACAATATACTTCGGACGTAGTTCGGCAATGCTGTCAAGGTAGTTCAAGTCCGCAACATACAAATCTTCAATAACAGTTCCTTTTACCATACTAAAATACTTTTGCATATAGCGATCTGCTATAGAGTAATTTTCGTTACTT
The DNA here is from genome assembly GCA_902536935.1 of uncultured Bacteroidota bacterium. GTDB lineage: Bacteria > Bacteroidota > Bacteroidia > Flavobacteriales > Flavobacteriaceae > UBA724. The sequence goes on from CACAZM010000005.1 coordinate 81,370, forward strand.
CTAGCACTTATAGATGCTCGTAAGTAATAAATGGATTTGATATCTTTAGGATAAAGTGATATCAATTTTCGATACCAAGTATATGATTGGTTGTATTGGCTGTTAAAGAAGTATGTGTCGGCAAGGGATTGAATCACTTTCTTGTCAGTAAAATCGGCATCGTCACGAACCAGTTGTAAAAAAGCAGATTGCGCTCGGTTATATCGATAGTCATTGTAATCGCGGTCGGCGTCGAAAATATTATAGGGCTCTTTGGGAATTGAATCGTTTTGTCCAATTGCACTAGAGAAAACCAACAGAATAAATACAATCCCCAACCAATAGATTGTTTGGTTGCAACGCAGAGTTTCTAATGATGTAATCTGTTTCATTTAGAAGAATCTAGGAGTTAGTATACGTTCTCCTTTACGTGGAATCGTAAATCGTAAAATCATCTCGTATGACCCTGAGCTAAATTGTTGAATTGCTGTGGTCTGATAGTCATAGGCAAAGCCCACAAAAGCTCTGTCAGAAAGGGCAAACCCAGCAATTGCGCTGATTGCAGCGTCGAGTCGGTAGGCAGCCCCAAATGTAATTTTTTCGTTGAAATAGATGTTAGCCGATAAATCCATCTGTATAGGGGATCCGCGGACAATTTTGACCATTCCAGCTGGCTTAAGTTTGATTGCATCGTTGATATCAAAAACATAACCAGCGATCAAAAAATAATGCATCCGCTCCTTGGCTTCTGCTGAAGCAAAGACACTTCCATTAACCTCATAGTGTTTTGTTTTTAAGAAATTTGGAACAGAAAACCCAGCATAAAACCTGTCGTTATTATAATAAATTCCTGCACCGATTTGAGGGGATAGCAGAGAGGTGTTTTCAGAAAATTGTTCGTCGCTGGTATTGGCGAGATTGAGAATCGAATAATCAACCTGTAAGTTGCTTACCCCAGCTTTGAGTCCAAGGGTTATCTTGGATCCATAGTCATTATAAAAGGTATAGCCGTAATCCGCTGTCAAGCTTTGCTCAGTTGTCGGACCAATAACGTCGCTAACAATAGAAAGTCCCAATGCAGTTTTATTACGACGTCCAACAGGAGAACTGATCGTAAAGCTTCCTGTTTGAGGAGAGCCTTCAAAATCAACCCACTGTGAACGCGTCAAAAACCCAAAATGAACTGCTTCAGTTGACCCCAGATAAGCTGGGTTGACCACTTGGGTGTTATACATATGCATGGTGTACTGTGGGTCTTGCTGAGCGTTGGATTGCATCCATGGTCCAAAGTGGAAAATCAATAGCCATAACCCAGTTAATCTGGCATTTATCAACCTCGGTATGTGTGTTTTCCAATTCATCAATCTCGATTTATGTATAAATAACCTGTATACCTTTCTCTACCTGGGTTTTCCCCATCAAATTCTATTACATAGAAATAGGTTCCTGAAGGGAGCTTTTGATTCTTAGTAATCGTAATTCTTCCCTCCGATATTCCCGTAAATAATCTGTCGCCCAAACCATATCCTTTTGTTTCATAAACAAGTACCCCCCATCTGTTAAAGATTTTCACAGTATTATTTGGATACTTTTCTATGCCCGCAACTTTGAAGTAATCATTAATACCGTCATCTCCAGGAGACATTCCGTTAAATACTTCAAAATCACCATCAACTGGATCTTGTGAGAAGGTTAGTACAGTCGGATCGTTGGTTGTATTACCATCAGTATCATCCCCATTGTCAGACACATCACTCACAGGTATTCCCGTTGGTGTTGTTGCAGTTGCTGATGCAGTATTGGATACCCCGCCTGCGTTGTCAGCTTGCGCGTTGACAATGAAGGTCGCTGTATATGTAGCTGTCTCACCAACCAACAATGTTCCTTCTGATGAGCCTAGATTTGCACTAACAAATAGGGGGCCTGTTGTTAGCGCTAGGGAATTACCACTTAAGTCACTGAATACATCATTGATAAAGAGACCACTCAGCTCCGTATTACCAGTATTTTCAACTGTAATTAGGAAAGTAATAGTATCCCCAAGCCCTGTTGTGCCATTTCCATTGTCACTTATTGTGGCCGTTTTGGTTACTTCAATTGATGAACTATTAGGATTAATAATTGTAGTACGCGTAATCGTTGGATCATTCTCTGTGTTACCATCTGTATCATCTCCATCATCTGAGATGTCACTTACAGCAGTACCCCCTGGACTAGTCGCTACAGCCGTAACTGTATTGGATACCCCGCCTGCATTTATCGCCTGAGCTGTTATGATATAGGTCGCTGTATACGTCGCTACCTCACCCACAACTAGTGACCCATCTGCAGAGCCTAGTGATGATCCTGTAAACAATGGACCGCTATTCAATGTAAGACTTACTCCATTAAGATCGGTCAATGTGTCGGTCAAGTCAACCGAAGATAGATCAGTGTCACCAGTATTAGTAACTGTTATCGTATAAGTAATCGTATCACCTAGTCCAACATCACCATCTCCGTTATCAGTAACTGCAGCTGTTTTGGTTACTTCTATAGCTGGAGATTCAGGCGTGTCGGTCAAGGTGACTGTTGGGTCACTTTCTGTATTGCCATCTGTATCATCTCCATCATCTGAGATGTCACTTACAGCAGTACCCCCTGGACTAGTCGCTACAGCCGTAACTGTATTGGATACCCCGCCTGCATTTACCGCCTGAGCTGTTATGATATAGGTCGCTATATACGTCGCTACCTCACCCACAACTAGTGACCCATCTGCAGAGCCTAGTGATGATCCTGTAAACAATGGACCGCTATTCAATGTAAGACTTACTCCATTAAGATCGGTCAATGTGTCGGTCAAGTCAACCGAAGATAGATCAGTGTCACCAGTATTAGTAACTGTTATCGTATAAGTAATCGTATCACCTAGTCCAACATCACCATCTCCGTTATCAGTAACTGCAGCTGTTTTGGTTACTTCTATAGCTGGAGATTCAGGCGTGTCGGTCAAGGTGACTGTTGGGTCACTTTCTGTATTGCCATCTGTATCATCTCCATCATCTGAGATGTCAAATACATCATTTGTCATACCAGGACTACTCGCTACAACAGTTACTGTGTTTGATACCCCACCTGTATCAAAGGATTCTTGACTTATGAAATAGGTTGCAAGGTAGGTTGCGGTTTCTCCTTGGCGTAACGCACCTTCTGATGATCCTAGATCTGCCGATGTAAAGTTTGGCCCAGAAGTAAGTGTCAAAACATTCCCGTTTCTATCAGTAAGCACATCCGTGAGCTCAAGTCCAGATAGGTCCGTATTTCCTGTGTTCTCGACTGTAATTGTATAAGTTATTGTATCACCTACACCAACTAAACTATCACCATTATCGTTCACGGTTGCGATTTTAGTTACCTCAATTGATGAAGCAGGTGCCGCATCTGTGAGAACTATTGTTGGGTCGTTAAATGGATCTCCATCCCCGTCCGCATCTGTTGGGTCTCCTTCATCTGAAATATCCGAAACGTCATTAAAGTTACCAGGACTACTACCTACAGCTTTGGCTGTATTGCTCAATAAACCTGTTTCAGCGGCATCTTGTGTAATCACATATAAGGCTGTAAATATGATTGTTTCACCTACTTCAACTGTCTGTGGTTGCCAGTAATCTGGTCCTGATGACAGAGCAAGTAAATTATCATCGCCGTCTGTTAAAGTCTCATCCTGGATATAAACATTGTTCAGTACAATATCTCCTATGTTTTCTACTGCAATACTATATCTAATGATATCACCTGCGCCTGTCAATCCATCTCCATTGTCGTTGACTATAGCTGTTTTTATAACTTCCATAGCGGGGTTTGGATCGGTTAAGGTTACTGTTGGATCATTTGTTGGGTCGCCATCCGCATTACCATCAGTTGGTAATCCATCATCTGAAATGTCAGAAACATCATTGGTTTTACTGGGACTACTTGCAACCACAGTTACTGTGTTTGACACCCCACCTGCATTGACTGCTTGCTGATTTATAGCAAATGATGCTTCGAAAGTCGAAACTTCACCAACTCGAAGAACCGTAGGTGCTCCACCCGCCAAGTTAGATCCCATATAAACTGGCTGAGAGCTCAGTGAAAGTAAGTCTCCATTCAAGTCAGTCATTACATCTACCAAGGCCAACCCTGTTAGATCTGTATTTCCATTATTTTCTACCTTAATTGTGTAAGTAATAATGTCATTAATACCTGTTTTGTTATCAGAATTAGTATCTGTAACATTTGCTGTTTTGATTACCTCAATAATCGGAATAAGATCCATTTCAACGATGGTCGGGTCGCCCTTGGTCAAGGTTTCTGGATCGTCACTATTTTCTGTGATGGTAGTCCCGCTAGGATCTGTACCAGTAGCTACAACAGTATTGACAACACTTCCACTATCTGCAGCATTTTGCTCAATAAGGTAATATGCAGAGTAAATCTCAGTTTCTCCAGGTTCAATATCACGAAGTAGCCATGCGCTTGTGTCAATTGTCAATTGGTTTCCATTACCGTCAATTAAGGTGTCGACGAGTGTAACTCCATAAAGGGTTACATTTCCCGTATTTGTTACTCGTATGGTATAGTCTATCAAATCAGAAGTACCAATAAACCCATCAGCATCAGCTGTGATACGTGCCGTTTTGGTGACTTCCATTTCCGGGTTGGCAGCAATTAATGTTATTGTTGGATCATTACCAGTGTCGCCAAGCGCTGTATCTCCATCATCAGAGATGTCACTTACAACCGTACCATCTGGGGCTACTCCGGTTGCGGTTGCTGTATTGGAAAGACCACCTGCATCTACGATTTCTTGATTAATCAATTGATATACTGTGTATGTTTCTGTACTTCCTGGCTCTACAGTGCGAACAGTAGATAGTATTGCTGTTCCAGAAGTCAATGAAATCTCTATACCATTAACATCTGTAAGCAGATCCTCAAGGGTCACATCTAAGGTTACATTTCCAATATTTTCAACTTCTATAGTGTATTGAACAACATCCCCAACACCAAGATCACCGTCTCCATTATCATTGATAGAGGCTGTTTTTATCACCTCAATCGCTGGGACTGAATCAATGGTAGTAACCACCTCGTTGCTGTCTATGTTTACAACAACCCCATTTGGTGAAAGTGCTGCTGCTGATGCTGTATTTGACACCCCACCTGCATTTATCGCTTGCTGGTTAATCGCAAATACTGCTTCATAAATAACTGTTTCGCCCACTACAATTGTTGGTGTTCCTGGGTAGGTGGTGTTGCTATTATCAGAACTCACGTAACTTGGAAGTGATTGTAGTGATAATGACTGATTTAATAGGTCTTCAATCAAGTCATTAATCACGACATCTGTTAGCACAACATTCCCTGTATTGCTCAAAGTCAATGTGTAAGTAATCGTATCGCCTAAATCTAAACTTCCATCTCCTCCGTCATTTAGAGTAGCAGACTTTGTCAGTGTCATGGACGGTAACTGATCTAGCTCGTTCTCTACTGCTGTGTCTGTTGTGTCTGTTACATCATCCACATCATTTGGACTGCTTGCTGTTACTGTGGCTATGTTAGATACCATGCCGCTGTTCATCGCTGCTTGATCGACTGTGTAACTAACTGTGTAGATTGCAACATCACCCACTTCTAAGTCGTCTAATAACGCCTGTGGTGTGCCATTCAAACTCACAAGAGTTATGGCTGAAGATAAATCCGTTTCTATGCCAGACCCATCTGTTAAAGTGTCTGTCAAACTAATTGTGTCTAGTGTTACATTTCCTGTATTGGTAATAGTAAGTGTATAGTCGATTGTATCACCAACATCCATCGTACCATCTCCTCCATCATTCTCAGAAGAAGTCTTTGTGATTTCAATTGATGGATTTGCTGTCATTGTTACAATTGCAGGATCACTATCTACTGGGGTAACTGTAGAACCATCAAGGATTGTTGCTGAGGCAGAAGCCACGTTGATAATACTACCCGTATCAGCTGCAGCTTGTTCGATTAAATAAGTTACTGTATAAGTTTCTGAAGCACCCGGTGCTATGTCACGAAGAACACCATCAATTGCTGCATCTTGAGTAAGTGTTAAACCATTACCAGTTTGATCGGTTAATACGTCTGTAATTTCCACATCAAATAGCGTAACATTTCCTGTATTGGTAACTACAATGGTGTACTCTACTAAGTCCCCTGCTTCTGTGATTCCGTCTGTGTTTCCAACAAGTGCTGCAGTTTTAACCACTGTCATACTTGGGCTTGGTTGGATGGTTGTAATTGTTGGGTCATCCCCTGTATCGCCTATACCTGTGTCGCCGTCATCGGAAATATCCGTCACATCAACTCCGTTGGAATCGATGCCTATTGCCGAGGCACTATTTGTCAATCCACCGGAATCAACAATCTCCTGATCAATCAAATGATATGCAGTGTATGTAGCAACTTCGCTTGCCTGTAGAGTTCCGTTTGATGAACCTAGCGAGGCACCCATAAAGCTGAGTATATTACCACTACTTAAAACAATATCATTGCCAGCGTTATCTTGTAATTCATCTGAAACTGATATACTTGTTAGGGTCACACTTCCTGTGTTTTCAACTGTTATCGTGTATTGAACAATATCGCCTACTCCAGTAACTCCATCTCCATTATCGACAATATCTGCAACTTTAATCACCTCTATTGATGATGTTTGGTCAATTGTCGTATCTACAGTGGTATCGAGGGCATCACTTATTTGTAGTCCTGTTGGGCTATCTGCTGTGACTGTAGCGTTATTAGAGACGATGCCACTGTTAATAGCTGCTTGGTCAATGATATATTCAACTGTATATGTTGCTGTTTCTCCTACCGCTAAGGTTCCCTCTGTCGCTGTATTTGATGTGTCAAAGGTTGGGCTCAACACATTTGTATTGCCACCTCCGTTTGTCAGAACATCTGTGACTTGGATACTGGATAATGTTACATCCCCTGTGTTTTCAATTGTTATCGTATATGTAATGGAATCTCCTAGGTTTGTGAGATTGTCTGCGCCTTTGTCTACAGTAGCAACTTTAGTGACTGTAATATTTGGCGATTGATCTAGTTGCGTGATTGTTTGATCATCGTCTGTATCCCCGTCAGTATCGTCTCCATCGTCACTGCGATCCGTTACATCATCTGTGAGATTTGGACTACTTGCTGTGGCAAGAACTGTGTTCATAACTTGACCACTGTCGATGGCTGTTTGTGTGATGGTGTAAGTGACCGTATAGGTTGCTGTTTCACCGACTCCTAAGGTTCCTTCAGTAGCAGTGTTTATGCTGTCATATATCGGTGTGAGTGTAGAGGTGTTTCCAACGGCATCGGTCAATACATCTACAAGAGAGACCCCATCCAGTGTTACATTCCCTTTATTTTCAACAGTAATTGTGTACGTAATCGTGTCATCAATGTTTGTTTTTCCATCTGCATTCACATCATCAACTGCTGCTGTTTTCACTACCTCAATAACTGGGTCGTGATCAATTTGTAATGCTGTGGCATCTTCGATTGCTGTTGTCTCGGGGTCATCAGTATCTACATCTAGATCGTTTGTTTGACCAGGGCTACTCGAATATACTGTTGCTTGATTGCTAAGTCCTCCTGCATCAACTACACTTTGTGTCAAATCAAAGGTTGCGATATAGTGGGCTTTTTCACCCGGAATTAATGTTCCTTCATTTGATCCTTCACTGCTAATTGTAAAGGTTGGTCCAGTTGTTAATGTAAGACTAACGTTGTTATTGTCAATAAAGTTGTTGTCATGAATGTTTACATCAGACAAGATGGCATTTCCGTTATTTTCAACGATGATTGTATATTCTACTGCGTCACCAACTCCTAAGAATCCATCTCCATTTTCGAGTACGCGAACCGTCTTCGTAGCCTTCATTGATGGATCAGAGCCCATTGGAACTACCGTTGGATCGCTATCGTTGCTAGTGGTATTATTTGGATCGTCACTAATATCACTTACTGTTTGTCCTTGTGCCACTCCGTAGAAGGTCACTTGGTTCGATACAAGACCAGTAGCAAAGGCATCTGTAGTGACATTATATGTAAATGTGTAGGTTGCCGTTTCACCAACAAGCAAGACTGTTGGATCAGTTGTACCTAGATCTGCACTTACAAATGTTAGGGTTGGTGTTGCTATCGTAACATCATTTCCGTCGCGCAAGGTGTCTTGATAACCTACGCTATTGAGGACGATATTTCCTGTATTTTGTACTTCAATTGTAAAGGTTACAGTATCCCCCTCATCGACTACTCCATCATTATCAAGATCTGTAGTTAACACCCAAGTTTTTAGGCCTTCTATTGATGCCCTTGCACCAGTTTGTGTGTCAACAAAAGCGATCTCTTCAATTTCGTTACCAGATGGATCATCGGCTGTTACGGTTACTGTATTTCTTGCCAACTGTGAATCAGATGTAGCTTGATCAATAGTGAATTGTACACTGTAGCTTGCTGTTTCACCCACTTCAAGGGTTCCCTCTGTAGCAGTATTTGTTATGTCATATGTTGACGTAAGTGTCGTTGAAGTATCATCCCCATCAACTAAAATGTCTACAATTGCAATGTTGGTCAGGACAACATTTCCAGTATTTGTTATTGTAATTGTATAGTCAATAATATCCCCTGTTCCATTATATCCGTCTCCATCATCTTGTATCCCTGCTACTTCTTTTGTAACAGAGAACGATGGGTTTGCGTCAATGTCTACTATTGTTGGGTCATTGGTGTCATTAACGGTTATTCCATCCTGGTCGCTTCCATATGCTGTTACAGTATTGGAGAGCTGATCGACTAAGAAATCATCATCTGATATTAAGTAAGTTGCGACATATGTTGCTATTTCACCTACCTTGAGCGTGCCCTCTGGTGATGTTAAACTAGCTGAGTCAAATGCGGGTTCAGTAGTTAATAATCTTGGTAAAGGGTTGTTGTTTTCAATTGCCGTTAAGTCATCATCTACATAAACAGCTGTCAGCGTTACATTTCCTGTGTTTTCAACAGTGATAGTGTAATTAATGGTATCTCCAGGTCCTGTGATTCCATCACCATTATCGTCAACTACTGCTGTTTTAATAACTTCTATCCCTGCTGTTTGTGTGAGAGTTGTGATTGTTGGATCGTCACTAACATTTGTTGTAGAAGGATCATCACTCACTTCGGTGAAGCTATTTCCATCGCCAGTTTCAGCCGTTATGGTTGCTACATTCGAAACTCCTCCTGCATCAATTGCATCTTGATTGATAATGAAAGTGGCTATATAGGTTGCCGTTTCCTGAATTGCTAAACTATTTTCATTTGAGTCTTTAGATGAACTAATAAATCTGGGTGCTGAACTTAATGATAATCCATCTCCATCAAGATCTGAAAGGGTGTCAGTAATATCTGTGATTGTTAGAGGTGTATTTCCAGTATTTATAATGGAGATTGTGTATTGAATCACATCACCAAGTTGAGTTAAGGTGTCACCATCTTCAATAATTTCTGCTTCTTTTGTTACGTCAATACTTGGGTCGGGTGTTATTGTGATAGTTGTTGGGCTGTCCGTTTCATCTGAAACTTCGGTGCCACTTGGGTCATAACCAGTTGCAATAGCTGAGTTAATTATACTGGCTCTATAAAGATCTGCATCCGTGATCACATAGGAGCCGCTAAATACATAGTTGTTTCCTGCATCGATATCAACATCGCTCCATGAGCCTGGGGAAGTCAATGTCATAGAGTTCCCTTTATCGTCTACCATGGTGTCTATAACATTTACTCTTGTTAGGGATACATTACCCGTATTAGTTACTGTAATCGTGTATTGGATGGTGTCACCAGGTCCATTTATGTTGTCTCCATTATCAACAACAACTGCTGATTTAGTCACTTCTAATGATGGCGTTGCATTAATTAAAGTAATTACATTATCATCTATTTCATCTGATACAGCTGTGTTATCTCCATCATCCGCAGTAGCGGTAACCGATGCAGTATTTGAAACTCCACCCGCATCTATCGCTGCTTGAGTAACTGCAAAGGTGGCTGTAAATGTGACTTCTTCCCCTACCTGTAGGGTTGCAACACTAGTGTCAGGGTCACTTGTAAAGTTTGTATTTGCCCCTAGTGTTGAGCTTGTAAATATTGGGCCTGTTGTTAATGAAATTAGTTCTCCATTTATGTCTGACAATTCGTCGTCAATCACAACACCATTAAGCTCAGAGTTGCCAGTATTTTTAACTTTAATCGTATAGGTAATCACATCTCCAACCTCAAAGGTTCCAGAGCCTGGTGAAGCTGTTTTAGTAATCAGTATTGCTGCACTCTGAGCAATGCTTGTGACAGTATCATCATTTACCAATGCAGTATCTGGGTCATCACTTCGGGCTACCACATCATTCCCATTTGGATCTTTAGCAGTTGCATTTATAAAGTTAGATACACTTCCAGTATTTACTGTCGCTTGACTTAGTATATAGAATCCTGTGAGTGTCCTTGATTCACCAGCAGCAAGTGTAAAGCTTGGCCATGGTGTTAGATCTCCCGCGTTATGGTTTGGCGAAGACAAATATAATGTGGTATTATTACCAGATCTTAGATTGTCTTCAAGCTCTATATCCGTAACAGGTACTTCACCTGTGTTGGTAACGATTACTGTGTACTCAATTAAGTCTCCTGCGCCAGCTTCATTATCTCCATTGTCTATCAGCTGATCCTGCTTGGTGACTGTAATCGATGCAAACAAGTCTGTCTCTACAACCGTTGGATCCTGATCTGAAGTTGTGTCATTTGGATCATCACTAATCGCTGTGATATCATCAGTACCGTTTGGCGTGTCTCCAGTAACTGTTACTACGTTACTTATACTTCCTGTCAAGGCCGCAGCCGAGCCAATCGTGTAGTATGATGTGTAGGTCTGAACAGCACCTGGAGCTAGACTTGCAATCGTCCACTGATTAGTTGGATCACTT
>CACAZM010000006.1 GCA_902536935.1 uncultured Bacteroidota bacterium
GTCCAATTTATCAGGAAGTGGTTTTACCCAATTTGGTGACTGTTGGAGGCGGTTCGGAGTTGGCCTATTGGTTGCAGCTCAGCGCGGTATTTTCGAGCTTTGATTTGCCCATGCCCATGCTCAAACTGCGATCTTCGATTTTGTTGATCGGCGATAAGCAGCAACAAAAGATCGACAAACTGGATATTTCGGTTGCGGATTTGTTTTTACCAACCAATGAGTTGATCAACCATCGGGTTCGTCAAATCAGCAATATCGATATCGATTTGGGGGAGTTCAAAGCGCATTTGGATCAGCAGTTTGGAGCACTTTACGCGCTTGCAAAACAAACCGATGCTTCATTTTTGGGAGCAGTAGAAGCACAGGAAAAAAAGCAAAAAAAGGGAATTGATCTACTCGAAAAAAGACTACTCAAAGCCCAACGTATCAAATTGGTGGATCACGTCAATCGCTTAACCGAACTCCAACAACAGCTATTCCCAATGGGAGATTTGCAAGAGCGTAGGGTCAATTTTGCAGAGTTTGTTTTGCAGTATGGTGATGATTTTATCCCCTTTTTGATAAAGCATATCGACCCAAATGAAAAAGATTTTATCTCCTTTTCGCTGTAAAAAAGCAAGGGATATAGAAAAAGTACAAGGTAGAAATCGTATTTTTGATCATGCAAAACAAGGTTTTAATCCTAGACTTTGGTTCACAATACACCCAGCTAATTGCTCGACGCGTACGCGAATTGAACATTTATTGTGAAATTCACCCATTTAACAACCCACCAAAACAGATCGATACGTTTAAAGCGGTGATCCTATCGGGTTCGCCCTTTTCGGTTCGTGGAGATGACGCACCCCATCCCGATTTAGCAGAAATCCGTGGAAAAAAACCCTTGCTTGGGATATGCTATGGCGCCCAATACCTGGCGCACTTTGGAGGTGGTAAGGTTGCACCTTCCAGTACGCGGGAATACGGACGTGCCAAACTCACAACGATCAACGATGACCCCCTATTTGCAGGAATTTGTCAAGGCACACAAGTATGGATGAGCCATAGTGATACTATTCAAACCCTACCCACAGGAGGAGTTTGTTTGGCCAGTACTAATGATGTACACAATGCCGCTTATCGGGTTGAAGGCGAAACGACTTATGCCATTCAGTTTCACCCAGAAGTCTATCACACCACTGACGGTAAGCAATTGTTGGAAAACTTTTTGGTCTCCATTGCTGGAGTTGTTCAAGATTGGACACCCAGTTCATTTGCCGAGATGGCCATCGCAGCATTGCAAAATCAAATCGGAGAGGATCGTGTTGTTCTGGGTCTTTCGGGTGGAGTCGATTCTTCCGTAGCAGCCATGCTTTTACACAAAGCAATTGGCCCTCAGCTCCATTGTATCTTTGTCAATAATGGGCTGTTGCGAAAAAATGAATTTACCGATGTGCTTCAGCAATACGAGGGCTTGGGTCTCAATGTAAAAGGCGTCGATGCCAGTGATCGCTTTTTGGGACACTTGGCTGGAGTATCAGATCCAGAAGAAAAACGCAAACGCATCGGAAAGGTGTTTATCGATGTTTTTGATGATCAGGCCACTGCCCTGACCAACATCACATGGTTGGCACAAGGAACGATTTATCCAGATGTGATTGAGTCTGTTTCTGTCAATGGACCATCGGCAACGATCAAATCCCACCACAATGTTGGGGGATTACCAAGCTATATGAAACTCAAAGTGGTTGAACCCCTGCGGATGTTGTTTAAAGACGAAGTGAGACGAGTTGGTAAAACCTTGGGCTTATCTCCAAACTTACTCGGTCGACATCCTTTTCCGGGGCCGGGTTTGGCAATTCGGATTTTGGGGGATATCACAGGCGAAAAAGTACAGATGCTCCAAGAAGTCGATGCGATATTTATTGATGGGCTGAAAGAAGAAGGGCTATACGACCAAGTGTGGCAAGCAGGTGCGATATTGCTACCTGTGCAAAGCGTAGGGGTCATGGGAGACGAAAGAACCTATGAAAAATGCGTCGCTCTACGGGCTGTTGAGTCCACCGATGGAATGACAGCAGATTGGGTGAATTTGCCCTATCCCTTTTTGCAAAATATTTCCAACAAAATCATCAATCGAGTCAAAGGAATTAATCGAGTAGTTTATGATATCAGTTCTAAACCGCCTGCCACGATTGAGTGGGAGTAGGCGTATGCTTTTCTTTTTTGGACTTGCGTTTTGGTTGTTCACCGCAAATCTGCAAGCACAGGACCCCAATGAGGACTATCGCACACACTTTTTGATTCATAAAGTCCGCAAAGGGGATACCAGCTTTAGCTTGACAAAACGATATGAAATCAGTGCGCAACAGTTGTTGTATTACAATCCCGAGCTCAAAGATGGTTTAAAGCGGAAAATGAAACTCAAAATTCCGCGGTATAAAGAGATTCCACCTCCACCAGAACCCCAAGCCAATACTCACACAGTCAAAAAAGGGGAAACTCCTTGGCGTGTGGCTTATCAATATGGGATTACCCTTCAAGAGCTTAAAGCGGCAAATCCTGACATGGGTGTAGTCATGTCGATTGATCAAGTGCTTGTGATTCCAGAAACATCAGTCGAAACCAACTCATATGACCCCAATTATAACTATTATACGGTAAAACCCAAAGAGGGCTATTATCGCTTAGAAGTCAAGTTTGGCGTGAGTGAAGAAGAGCTGATTGCGCTCAATCCTGAGTTGTCTGAAAAGGGTTTGCTGGCAGGAATGATCCTGCGACTACCCAAACGCAATTCTCCGAACTATATTACAGAAGAGAACTTGATCGTTGAAAAGGTCAACCTGCGCGATAGCTTGTTTCAACAGACTGAGTTAAAAGTGGCCTTGTTGGCGCCATTTCGCCTACCTACAGTTCCGATTGACTCGGTGGCACAAACGAATCAGATTTTACAAACACGAAATTTACAAACGATATCCCTTGACTTCTATGCAGGTGCACGCTTAGCTATGGAAGATCTTGTCGAACTTGGTCTGTCAATCGATTTCACGGTGTTGGATACGGAAAACAGTAATTTTCGGATCAACCAACTCTTGGATGCCAATGACTTTTCGTCCTTTGACTTTGTAGTTGGACCTTTTGTACCAAGACACTTTAACACTGTCTCAGAAAAATTGGAAAACCTTAAGTTTCCCTTGGTTTCCCCACTCACGACGAAGCCGTTGGCTATGCGCAAAAACGTAGTTCATAGCTCAACTGATCGCAAATTTCTCAGAGAACGCATGCATCGCTATATTGACTCCCTAGACCAATCGCCAGAAAATCCATGTGTGGTGATCGTGGCAGATTCCGAAAATCTGGCGGTTCAAAATCGATTGATAGAACAGTTCCCTTTGGCAGAAATTGTAAACCCCGACCCAGAATTTAATTTTGTCAAGCCCGAACTGATCGACTCGCTGACCTCGCACTTGGAGCAAAACTGGGTTTTTTTGGAAACCAAAAAAACCAATCTAATTATCAGTATGGTGTCAATGCTGAATGCCCAGCAAAACGAGCAGCGAAAAACAAAACTCATGACCTTGGATCGTTCTTCAGCATACGATGATGAAAATATCGACCAATTACATTTGGGAAACCTGTCATTTACCTACGCAGAAACATTTGACGTTAATCCAATTGCATTGACCAGCTTGTACGAGCACTATGAGTCCGCCTATGGCACGGTACCAACTCGTGAAGCCATCCGCGGGTATGAGTTGATGACCGATTTGTCACTCCGAACCGCTATTCGGGAAGAATTGATCGATGGCTTTGAGCTTGGTGAAACCCAATATTTACAGAACAAATTTCTGTTTCAAGAGCAAGCGGAGGGATTTCGAAACACAGCGGTTTATTTGCTCCAACATAAGGGATATGAAACTATAATACTAACCGATGAATAGTCCTATTAATTTGTCATGGTCGTTTTGTACTTTTGTTAACGAATTGGAAAAAAATAGCGTTTAATGCCAAATTCCAAATACGTTTTTGTAACCGGAGGAGTTACCTCATCATTAGGTAAAGGTATTATCTCCGCATCCCTCGCCAAATTGTTACAAGCCCGTGGCTTGCGAACCACCATCCAAAAATTTGACCCCTATATCAATGTTGACCCTGGAACGCTCAATCCCTACGAGCACGGGGAGTGCTATGTGACAGACGATGGCGCTGAGGCCGATTTGGACTTAGGGCACTATGAACGCTTTCTCAATGTGAAGACCTCGCAGGCAAACAATGTAACAACGGGTCGCATCTATCAAAGTGTTATTGAGAAAGAACGACGCGGGGACTTTCTAGGAAAAACAGTACAGGTGATCCCGCATATTACTAACGAGATTAAGGCGCGCATGCAACTTTTGGGAAAAGGCGACGAGCACGATGTGGTGATCACCGAAATCGGTGGTACAGTTGGTGATATTGAGTCATTGCCCTATATCGAAGCCGTACGTCAATTGCGATGGGAACTCGGGCGGGAAAACTGCGTGGTCATCCATCTGACGCTTGTGCCGTTTTTATCTGCTGCAAAAGAATTGAAAACCAAACCTACTCAACACTCTGTAAAAACGCTGATGGAAAGCGGAATCAATGCAGATGTTTTGGTATGCCGAACCGAACACGAACTTTCTGACGACCTGCGTAATAAACTGGCCTTGTTTTGCAATGTCGAGCAAGAAGCCGTCATTCAATCGATCGATGTGGAGACCATATATGACGTGCCGATATTGATGTATGAAGAAGGTCTGGATCAGGTGGTGATGAAGCGATTGGGAATTGAAGATGAGAACCAACCCGACTTGAATCATTGGAAGAATTTTCTCAAACGTCACAAAAACCCAAAAAGCACTGTAACGGTTGGGCTTATCGGAAAATATGTTGAGTTGCAAGATTCGTACAAATCGATTTTGGAATCTTTTGTACATGCAGGTGCTGTTAATGAAGTAGAAGTCAAGGTGGTTCCGATTCATTCCTCGTATTTGGAGGAAAAGGATGTACAAGAAAAAATCGCCAATCTCGATGGGGTTCTCGTCGCACCGGGCTTTGGAGGGCGTGGGATTGAAGGCAAAATCAACGCGGTCAAATATGTTCGTGAACATAAGATTCCATTCTTTGGAATTTGTTTGGGAATGCAAATGGCTGTGATCGAGTATGCGCGGAATGTACTCAAACTACCCGCTGCCAATTCCGTTGAAATGGATGCGAACACCCCGCACCCCGTGATTTCGTTGATGGATGAACAACGCAATATCATTCAAAAGGGTGGAACCATGCGATTGGGCGCTTGGACTTGCGCGATTGAAAAGCATACACTGTTGCACAAGTTATATGAAAATGACCGCATTGAAGAACGTCATCGTCACCGCTATGAGTTCAATGATGCCTATTACGAACAATATCAAGCGCATGGCATGATTGCCTCTGGAGTCAACCCCGAAACCAAACTCGTCGAAGCGATTGAACTCCCTGCACACCCGTGGTTTGTCGGCGTGCAGTATCATCCAGAATACAGCAGTACAGTTGCCAATCCACACCCTTTGTTTGTCGGTTTTGTGAATGCGTGCAACCGCTATGCACAATCTAAAAAATAACCCAAAATGGAAGAAAAAAGAATAGACCCCTTACAAATTATCGGTTTCTTTTTGCTTTTCCTCGTTCTGATTTGGATGATGTATGACCAGTCGGAAATGATGGAGCAAAATGCGCAGTTGGAGACCAATGCCACAACCACCCAATCCCAAGTGGATGATGCTCCACAACCCACCCTTACGGTTGCAAGTACTGCTCCCGTTGTGATGGATTCCATGCCCGAACAAGTCACAACAATACAAAATGAGTTGTTGCGCTTAACGGTAACTTCCAAAGGAGGATTTATCCAAGAAGCTGAACTCAAACAACACACCAACCACCTCAATGAGCAGGTTTTTGTTGTCAAAGACGGAAACACAGATTTCAACTTGCGGATCGAAGCTAACGGAGCTTTGATCAACACCCGTGACTTAGACTTTTTACCCATTTTCGACGGAAACCAACTCACGATGCGTTCTCAAGTCGCGGGAGGAACATTGGACTATATTTATACCCTCTCAAAAGAACGAGAAGACAGTCAGGCATATCGTTTTCAATTTGGGATACGTTCAAGTGGTTTGAACGTTCAGCCCAAAACCGATTTGTACTGGAGCTTGGATGGGTTTCGCCATGCATTGAGTGCCGATTATGAAAACCGATACACTCAGTTGACCTATCAGTATGAAGGCAATAAAGTGCAGGCCTTGTCCGCGATGGGTGAAGATGATGATAAAGACAAAGCGGTGTCTTGGATTTCGTACCGACAGCATTTCTTTAGTATGATTCTTATTCCAAACACCAAATTTGAGTCGATTGATGTGGAGTCATCTTCTTTAATGAATCTCGACAGCAGCGACGATTCAGTGTTTTTAAAACGATTTGAAACCACAACAGCCATCGCTTCTCAAAATGGGGCTTTAAACACGTCATTTGAATGGTTTATCGGTCCAACAGATTATGAGATTTTAAAAACCTATGATGAGAATCTCTCCGAATCCATCTCTTTTGGTTGGGGAATCATCGGATGGATGAACCGCTTTTTGTTTTTCCCTTTGTTTGGGCTGTTGAGTGGGTTCTTGCCATATGGAATTGCCATTATTGTGATGACAATCATCGTTCGACTGGCACTATCTCCTGTTACTTACAAATCTTATTTATCACAGGCAAAAATGAAAGTATTACGACCTGAAATCAATGCACTCAATGATAAATATGGAAATGACCGTGCGAAAAAGCAACAGGAAACCATGAAGCTCTACTCCAGGGCAGGGGCTAACCCCATGGCTGGTTGTGTGCCGAGTTTGTTGCAGTTGCCCGTTTTTTTGGGATTGTTTTACTTTTTTCCAGTTGCGTTCTCCCTTCGTGGAAAATCCTTTTTATGGGCGGAGGACTTGTCGTCCTATGACGCCATTTTAGACCTTCCTTTTTCCATTCCGTTTTATGGAGATCATGTTAGTCTGTTCCCGCTCTTGGCATCAATCGCTATTTTTGTGTATTCAAAAATGACCATGGGTCAGCAAATGCAACCCACCCAACCCGGTATGCCAAACATGAAGTTTATGATTTACCTCATGCCGATCATGATGTTGTTTTTCTTTAATAACTACGCCTCTGGATTGAGTTTGTATTATCTGATTTCAAACCTAATTACCATTGGGATAATGTTGGTGATTAAAAACTATATCATTGATGAAGAAAAAATCTTTATCCAGATTGAAGAAAACAAAAAGAAGCCCAAAAAGCAAAGTCGATTTCAGCGAAAGATGGAAGAGATTATGGAACAAGCTGAACAGCAAAAACGGACAGGTCGCCGTCGCTAGACCGCTTTTGGTTACCTTTGCTTCGCGATGAAATCCGATTCAAAATGTGTAGTTGTTGGACTCTCTGGTGGAGTCGATTCGAGTGTGTCAGCTTTTCTGTTGCAACAGCAGGGCTATGAGGTGATCGGTTTGTTTATGAAAAACTGGCATGACGATAGCGTCACCATCTCCAAAGAGTGCCCTTGGCTCGAGGACAGTTACGATGCGATGCTCGTCGCTGAAAAACTTGGGATTCCCTTTCAAACGGTGGATTTAAGTTCGGAATATAAACAACGTATTGTGGATTATATGTTTGCCGAGTATGAGCGTGGGCGCACACCCAATCCAGATGTCTTGTGTAATCGTGAAATCAAATTTGATGTATTTCTAAAAATCGCAATAAAATTGGGAGCTGATTTTGTGGCTACGGGCCACTATTGCCGAAAAGGACAAGTGGAGATTGAAGGAACAACGCACTACCGTTTGTTGAGAGGAGTGGACAATAACAAAGACCAATCTTATTTTTTGTGTCAGCTCAATCAAGCACAATTGACCAAAACCCTATTTCCAATCGGTGAGCTAACCAAACCAGAGGTGCGGAAGATCGCCAAAGAACAAGGGTTGATCACTGCAGAAAAGCAGGACTCACAGGGTTTGTGCTTTGTGGGAAAAGTTAGTTTACCAGAGTTTCTACAGCAACAACTTGCCATTAAAACAGGTCGAATTATTCAGATTCCCGATTCCCATCCGATGTATCAAATCAAGCGCGAAGATACACCCGAAGGGCTTGCCGCCAAATATAGTTATTCGGCGGGCGATGGTGCAAAAGTTGGCACCCATGATGGAGCGCATTTCTTTACTGTAGGTCAACGGAAGGGCTTGGCTGTTGGCGGTACCAAAGAACCGCTATTTGTGCTGGCTACGGATGTAGAACAAAACATCATTTATGTTGGCGAAGGAAAGTCTCACCCTGGACTGCTGCGCTCTGCCTTGTGGATTGCGCAAGCTGACATGCATTGGGTACGCCGAGATCTTGTACCCCATGAGTCCATACAGGTATGGGCGCGTATACGTTACCGTCAGCCATTGGCTAAAGCAACGCTACATCCAACATCAACGGGACTGTATTTGGTCTTTGATCAACCCCAGACTGCGATTGCCGCTGGGCAATTTGCCGCTTGGTATCTGAAAGATGAGTTGATTGGCTCGGGTGTGATTGGGTAGTTATACCTTTACCGCAGCTAAGTCAAGAATAACTTGGTTGTTAAGTAAATCATCAAACTGTTCTGCTTTTCGAATCAATTTGGCTTCGCCTTGGTGCCAGAAAATTTCCGCTGGTCGGAAGCGTGAGTTGTAGTTGCTCGCCATGGAAAAACAGTAAGCACCCGCATTGTGAAAACACAACAAATCGCCTTCCGAAATCTCATTGATTCTTCGGTTGTTGGCAAAGGTGTCCGTTTCGCAGATATAGCCCACTACAGAATAAAACCGCTCGCGTCCATTGGGATTGGAGATGTTTTCGATGTGGTGTTGTGAACCGTAGAGCATGGGTCGGATGAGGTGGTTAAACCCACTATTGACTTGCGCAAATACCGTAGAGGTGGTTTGTTTGACCACATTGACTTGGGTGAGGAAATATCCCGCTTCGCTCACCAAAAATTTCCCGGGCTCAAACGCCAAGGTTAATTCTTTGCCGTAGTCCTTGCAAAACGATTGAAACCGCTCCCCAAGTTTTTGTCCAAGTTCTTTGATATTGGTCTCAATATCGTTGGGATGATAGGGCACCTTAAATCCACTCCCAAAATCCAAAAATTCGAGATCGTGAAAGGACTTTGCAGTGGTAAACAAAATTTCAGCCGCATGCAAAAACACATCGATATCAAGAATATCACTGCCAGTGTGCATATGAATTCCGTTTATGCACATACCTGTGTTTTCAACAATTCTAACAATATGTGGTAATTGATGGATACTAATTCCAAACTTGGAGTCAATATGTCCCACAGAGATATTGGCATTGCCGCCAGCCATCACATGTGGGTTGATACGTATGCATACGGGAATATCAGGGTTTTTGCTTCCAAATTGCTCGAGTAGAGAAAGGTTGTCGATATTGATTTGTACCCCGAGTGCTGCCGCTTCCTCGATTTCCTCAAGCGATACCCCGTTGGGTGTAAAGATGATCATCTGGGCTGGAACCCCTGCTGACAAACCGAGTTTGACCTCCTGAATTGAGACGGTATCCAAACCAGCACCCAAACTGTGCATAAAGCTGAGGATATTCACATTGGACAGGGCCTTCACGGCATAGTTGATTCGCAATTGCGGAACATTCTGAAATGCATGTACCAATCTCTTGTATTGATGTTCCATTTTCTCTGCGTTATAGACGTATATGGGACTTCCAAATTGTTTAGATATCGATGTCAATAAGGTATTTTCCATCGTGATAATTTTGCTGCAAATCTAACTTTGTTCTTACTGATATCAAAACCATTTCTGAGAATAATATAAAAATACAACAAAATGTTATAATTATAACAAAACAAAAGAATAATTATCTGTTGTGATCCATGCTTGTTTTCTATTTTTGCAACAAACAAACAGCATAATGAACGTACATGAGTACCAGGCCAAAGAGATTTTATCTTCATTTGGGGTTCGCATACAGAGGGGAAAAGTTGCCCAAAACACAAAAGACGCAGTAACGGCAGCCGAGGCCTTATCTCAAGAGACTGCTACATCTTGGTTTGTGATCAAAGCCCAGATTCATGCTGGAGGCCGTGGAAAAGGCGGTGGTGTGAAGCTTGCCAAAGGAATCGACAAGGTCGGGGAAGTGGCTGGTAGTATTTTGGGGATGGATTTGGTGACTCCACAAACCCCTTTGGAAGGCAAGCGTGTCCATCAAGTTTTGATTGCTGAGGATGTCTATTACCCTGGAGATTCTGAACCAGAAGAATATTATATGTCCGTTTTGTTGAATCGCTCTACAGGTCGCAACATGATTATGTATTCGACTGAGGGTGGAGTAGACATTGAGACCGTTGCAGAGGAAACCCCACATTTGATATTTACGGAAGATGTAGATCCTGCTGTTGGCTTGATGCCTTTTCAGGCACGTCGTGTTGCGTTTAATTTAGGTCTTTCGGGCAATGGGTTTAAAGAGATGGTTCTTTTTGTAACTTCACTTTACAAGGCCTATGTACAGTCTGATTCATCTCTTTTTGAGATCAATCCCGTGTTAAAAACATCAGATGATAAAATTTTAGCGGTTGACGCCAAAGTATCTTTAGATGACAATGCGCTATTCCGTCACAAAGACTATCAGGCACTTCGCGATTTGCGAGAGGAGAGTCCCGTTGAAGTGGAGGCCAAAGAAGTTGGACTCAATTATGTGGCTCTCGACGGTAATGTAGGTTGTATGGTCAACGGAGCAGGTTTAGCCATGGCGACCATGGATTTGATCAAACAAGCCGGTGGAGAACCGGCAAATTTTCTCGATGTGGGTGGCACGGCTGATGCAGCACGAGTCGAAACGGCTTTTCGATTGATTCTAAAAGACCCTAAAGTCAAAGCGATTTTGGTTAATATATTTGGAGGAATCGTTCGTTGCGACCGCGTTGCGCAGGGGATTGTAGATGCCTATAAAAATATGGGTGACTCGATTCAGGTTCCTATTATCGTGCGCTTGCAAGGTACCAATGCTGATATTGCCAAAGGGCTGATTGATAATTCAGGATTGGCTGTTCACAGTGCTGTTTTGTTTCAAGAAGCTGCCGAGAAGGTACAAGATGTTCTTCGATAAACAGACATTTTGTCACTAAAATACGATATATAAATGCCATTATGACATAAATATTCATTTGGTTCACAATTTGATTATAGGTTGTTGAACTTAAAAATTAAAGTAATGAATATTATACGTAAAACAACGCCTTGGTTTCCTTCCTTATTTGATGAGTTTTTCACACGTGATTTTGGGATTGACTTGGCACCGAGAACTTATCAAACCCCTGCGGTAAATATCACAGAAAAAGAGGATGCTTTTCATTTGGAGCTCGTTGCGCCAGGTAAGGAGAAAAAAGACTTCAGTGTGGAGTTGGAAGAAGACACCTTAACCATTTCAACCAATTCTGATAGTGGAATAGTTGAAGACGATACGCAGTTCACACGTAGAGAGTTTGACTATGCGTCCTTTAATCGCAGTTTTCATATTCCAGAAACGATTGACACGAAAAGCATAAAAGCTAATTACAAAAACGGCTTACTTTCCATCGTTCTTCCCAAACTAAAAGAAGCAATTCCAGAGCCCAAAAAGCAAATCGAAATTCGCTAAATCAAAACCAGCCCACGGGCTGGTTTTTTATTTTACGAACTATGATTTTTTTTGAGATGGTCTTGATAGATTCTCATTCGATCTCGAAGCCGTGCGGCTTCAATAAAATCAAGCTCTTTAGCGGCAGTTTCCATGGCTTTTCGGGTCTCGCGAATTAGCTTCTGAATCTGATCTGTAGTCAAATATTCAATGTCTGGCTCTGCAGTGAGTTGAATATCCTCTCCTTTTTGCGTTTCATTGCCAAAGACTTGGTCAACGCCTTTATTAAGCGGAGTAGGTGTGATGCCGTGTTTTTCGTTAAATGCGAGTTGTTTTTCCCGACGGTAGGTGGTTTCGTCAATTGTTTTTTGCATGCTCTTGGTAATGGTATCCGCATACATAATTGCTTTTCCATTCAAATGTCTGGCTGCTCGACCTACAGTTTGGGTGAGTGAGCGTGCAGATCTCAAAAACCCTTCTTTATCTGCATCAATAATCGCAACTAATGAAACTTCTGGCAAGTCTAGTCCCTCCCGAAGTAAGTTGACCCCAATAAGAACATCAAACAATCCGCGACGTAAATCTTGCATGATCTCCACACGTTCCAACGTATCAATGTCACTGTGGATATAACGACATCGAATCGAAATCCGCGATAGGTATTTGGTGAGTTCTTCCGCCATGCGCTTGGTCAGTGTTGTGACCAGAACCCGCTCATCTGCCTCAGCTCGAACTTGGATTTCCTCGACCAAATCATCGATTTGGTTTTGACTTGGCCTGACTTCAATAATCGGGTCAAGTAGTCCAGTTGGGCGAATGATTTGTTCGACATACACGCCCTCTGTTTGCTCCAATTCATAGTCAGCAGGAGTTGCACTCACATAAATCACCTGATTTTGAAGGGTTTCAAACTCTTCGTATTTCAAGGGGCGGTTATCCATTGCTGCAGGGAGTCGAAAGCCATATTCCACCAGATTTTCTTTTCGACTTCGATCTCCACCATACATGGCATGCACCTGCGAAAGGGTTACATGACTTTCGTCAACGATCATCAAATAATCATCTGGAAAGTAATCCAACAGGCAAAATGGACGTGTTCCAGGAGCACGACCATCGATATATCGAGAATAATTTTCAATACCCGAGCAATAGCCCAATTCCCGAATCATCTCCAAGTCAAAGTTGGTTCGTTCCTCTAATCTCGTGGCTTCCAAATGCTTTCCGATCTTTTTAAAATAACCCACTTGTGCGACCAAATCGTCTTGTATTTGGTGAATCGTATTTTGCAATACGTCGGGTGAAGTTACAAACATATTCGCAGGATAAATGGTGAGTTTATCAAACTTTTCTTTGATGCTATTGTTAATTGGGTCAAAGCATTCAATCGCTTCGATTTCATCGCCAAAAAAATGGATTTTAAATGCATGATCTGCATAACTCGGAAAAATATCTACAACATCTCCTTTGACACGAAAAGTTCCATGTAAAAAATCCGCAGTCGTTCGGGCATAAAGACTTTGTACCAGTCGGTGTAAAAATGCTGTTCTTACGATGACTTGTCCCACTTCAACCCCGATGACATTTTTTCGAAATTCAATCGGATTGCCTATTCCATATAAACAAGAAACAGATGCAACGACCAATACATCCCGACGTCCCGACAGAAGAGAAGAAGTCGTGCTTAGTCTGAGTTTTTCGATTTCTTCGTTGATCGATAAGTCTTTTTCGATATAGGTTCCAGTTGTGGGGATGTAGGCTTCTGGTTGATAATAGTCGTAATAAGACACAAAATACTCAACAGCATTTTCAGGAAAAAACTGCTTAAACTCCGCATACAACTGCGCAGCCAGAGTTTTGTTGTGGGCAAGAACCAAGGTGGGGCGTTGCACCTTCTGGATTACATTGGCAACTGTAAAGGTTTTTCCAGACCCAGTAACGCCCAACAAGGTCTGAAATCGATCACGGCTTTTCAATCCCTCCACGAGTTGTCGAATGGCTTCTGGTTGATCACCCGTTGGCTTAAAATCGGAGACAATTTGAAACTTCATAGCAAACAAAAATAGCACAAATTCAGGCACCGCTCAATTCATATTGTTCTTTAGATTGCGCAAAAGCCATTACTTTTGTAAAATGGCGTCTAATGACAAATTGATTACAACTAAAAAGCCGAGCTATCGGATTAGTCCGTTTTTGGGCGATTATCTCACACATTATAACCGAACGGCCACTTTCCCAATCTTCTACCAAGACTTGATGCGTTTTTCTGGTTCCGTAGCTGTGATGGATAAAAACGATAACGACTCCCTATGGGTTCGTGTTTTTTACAATGAAAGTGAGCGCAATGAAATCGAAGACAACCTAAAACGCATCTATACGCTTTTGCTTTCCGACGGAAGTACAGATGTATTACGGTTTTTAAATGTGGACGCTGTTGACTATTGCACTTTTGGAAATTCGAAACCATTTCGAATCAAGATTCGAAACATTTTGAATGATAACTTTACCTATTTCTATGTGAAAAAAGCAGATGCTTCTCGTGCCTATGGTTTGGAATTCGAGCATATGCTTTCTCCTTATAATCTCAACTTTTTGGTTTGTGATGACACCTTGGTGGAAGAACACATCGCAGGGATTCCCGGCGATGAGTTTATCAAGGACTATCTGCCCAAATGTTCACAAAGCGAAAAGAGTCAAATCGCCAAACAGTTTGTAAAGTTCAACGAACGCTGCATGATTCGTTTGTTGGGCGACATGCGTTCATATAACTATGTGATTGTCCCCACTCACGATTTTGATCAGGTTGTTTATAAAATCCGGGCAATCGATTTTGACCAGCAGTCTTATGAGGCCAAGCTAAAAGTCTATCGACCGCAATTTTTTAAGGAAAACTTTCCCATGGTCGAATTGGTACGTGCTCATCTGGACAAGCACGCAGTCAATCAATATAAAATCGAAGAACGAGCTATTATCGCTAAGCGCATACTCAGCTCGGAGAGTCGCCTTACCCAATTGATGAAGTGCATGCTAAAAGATGAACTCTCAACAACTGAGAATGTCCAGCAGTTAAAGTCTGAAATCTATGAGTATATCCCAGATAAAAACTTTAAAAACAGTCTTAATATGGGTGGAATTGTACGTGCTGCTTTTGAATTTGTAAAACGAAACTACGAAAATCACGAAATGCTCAGAGAGGGCTAGTACCACTGATCATCTGGATGGCCATTGTCTTCCCAACTTTCATGATCTGTATCAGATGATTCTTCACCAGCTTGTTCATATTGTTTGGGTGGTGCCTCATCGGGGACAATACCATGGCTGAAGACTAGGTGGGGATAACTCACACCGGAGACTGATTCGGCTTCTTCAACACAAGTGACAAAAAAGGTCCACATGTTTAAAAAGTCATAGACGTAGAGAGCTGTTTTTTGCTCCTCTGTAAAAATATCGTGAAGGGCGGTTTGCTCCATCAATCGAGATGGCTCCTCGAACATTTCCGTCAATGCAATGGCTTCTCCCTGATTCCACTCGTCATCGGTGACATAAAAGGTTGCCATTTCATGTCCACTCAAACCAAAAGACTGAATAATGGCATTGTGTAAATCTTCGAAAGTCGAGCTACTCTCCAACTCCAAATCTCTGAAAATATCTTCTTCTGCGTCTAAAACAATTCTAAATCGGTAGATCATAAGGTTTAATTTTTATACGGAATAACCAATACAATTGGGCACTGAACAACAGGGCTGCAATTAGTAAGTGAAGGGGTTGTGTTCCCAGAGGGAAATCAACATAGTACATTAAAATACCAAGTGCGATTTCTGCAAGGATACACCCAATGATAAATTGAATATACTTTTGTGCTAACCCCTCTTTTATCACCCGTTTATAAATCCAGATACTAAGCACTACAACAATGAGCGACAAGGAGCGATGAACGTAAAAAGAGATTTCAGGATGATCGAGCCACAGCTGCGGAGCATTAGATCCTGCTTGTTTGATTTGGTAGTCGATAAACTGGCGTACATCAACCCCGAGTCCAAATTGGACCAGCGTCAAAGCAAATGAACTGACAATCAGTGCCAGTGAGATTTTGGATGGCTGTTGAATTTGTTTTTCATGACTTTTTGCACGCACAAAAAGCAATACGCTGACGATCAGTAACGCCATAATCATATGCAGGGAGATTTTGCTCGGAAGCAAGTTCGAGTCCACAACTGTTTTTCCCAACCACGCTTGAATACCCATTCCAACCACTGCAAGAAAAGAAAAGAGCGATAGCAAGGGCTGCTTTCGGATCCACCAAAGACTGCGGATAAACAAACCGAGGATAATCAAACCTGAAATCGCTCCAAGCAAGCGATTGATAAACTCAACCCAAGTGTGTGTTGCATTAAACGTCGTGTAATCGTGTTTGGTGTATGCTTCCCAATTTTGTAAGTCGATAATTTTGCCACTCTCGAAAGTCTGGGTTGCCACCTGCAAGGTATTATCCAGAATAATCACATTTCCCTTTTCATAGTTTTTGTAGGGTTGCCAATCAAGTTGACTGCGTTCAGTAGGGGGGATGAAGTAGCCGAAACACTTTGGCCAGTCTGGACAGCCCATGCCGCTACCAGTCATGCGTACTACTGCTCCTGCAAGAATCACAAGATAAACAGACAATAATGCCCATTTTGACCAGGAAAATACTGATTTATTCACGTGTATTTTGTTTTGGTTGCAAGCCGAGCTCTTCTGCCTTTTTCAACATCATTGCATGAGCAGCTAGATATTCATTAGGAATTTCACCATCTAGTATGGCTTCTTTGATATATTCTTTGATCAATCCAATTTCACGGCAAGGACCAACCCCAAAAGTTTTCATGATTTCATCTCCATCAACAGGGGGTTGAAAATTTCGTATTCGGTCTTTTTCTTCGACATCTATAATTTTTTGACGTACAATTTTAAAGTTGTTATGGTAGGTTTCAAATCGTTGTGGATTTTTGGTCGTAATGTCGGCCTCGCACAATAGCAACAAATCGTCGATCAGCTCTCCAGCATCAAAAACCAAGCGCCGAACAGCAGCATCAGTCACAATCTTTTCCGAAATCACAATGGGACGAGAACTCATAAAGACCAGTTTTTGTACATATTTCATCTTTTCGTTGAGGGGCATTTTGAGTCTTTTAAATAGCTTGTATACCATTTTGGCTCCAACAAATTCATGGCCGTGGAAAGTCCAACCTACTTTTTGATTAAACTTTTTGGTGGGTGCTTTCCCAATATCATGAAGTAAAGCAGCCCATCTCAACCAAAGGTTATCAGTAGTTTGGCAAATGTTGTCAACGACTTCAAAAGTGTGATAAAAGTTGTCTTTGTGCCGCTGACCCTCGACCTCTTCAATTCCTTTTAACGAGCAAAGTTCAGGAAAGATATGTTGGAGTAAGCCGAGTTCATCTAAAAGTAAAAACCCCTTCGAAGGTATTTGGGTTAACAAAATTTTATGAATTTCCTCTATGATCCGCTCCTGTGATAGGATTTTAATGCGTTGAGACATTATTCGAATGGACTTCATTGTTTGGGGGTCAATTGTAAAATCGAGTTGTGTGGCAAAACGAACAGCTCGAAGCATACGAAGGGGATCGTCAGAGAACGTTTGTGCAGCGGTCAATGGGGTTCTTAAGACTTTTTTGTCTAAATCTTCAAGGCCATCAAATGGGTCAATTAATGTTCCAAACTCCTTTGGGTTTAGGGCAAACGCCAAGGCATTGACCGTAAAGTCCCTCCGTTTTTGATCATCTTCCAAGTTGCCGATTTCCACGACTGGATTTCGACTGTTTTTTTGATAGCTCTCTTTTCGAGCACCCACAAACTCAAGCTCATAAGAACCAACACGCACCATGGCTGTTCCATAGTTTTTATAAACGGTTACTTTTCCGCTATTAGGGAGTTGATCAGCAACCGCTTTAGCCAATTCGATGCCGCTGCCTTCACAAACGATATCGATATCCTTAGACTGGTTGCGTTTCAACAAGGCATCTCGAACACAACCCCCTATGGTAAAAGCACGCGTTTGCATCTGTTCAGCGATTTCCCCAATGGCTGTAAACATTGGGTCTGAAAATGCTCGTTGCAAAGTTGCGTTTGTTGTCAAGGGCGTATCGTTTTAGTTATTCCGTCAATTGTCAACTGTATAATCCTTGAGGGTTTAACTGGATAAGTATCTGATTTCAAAGGTACAACATAGTGAACTTGCTCCAAAATACGACGATCTACCTGACTTTCATTTTCAGGGATGGGCTCACCACTGAGGTTGGCCGAAGTGGCAATGATGGGTTTACCAAAGGATTTGACCAGGTCCAGTGCAAATCCACTTTTCGGAATTCGAAAAGCCATAGACCCATCTTCCGCCATGGCCATAGGGGCAACACCTTTTGCCTTGGGATACACGATAGTAGTGGGCGAACTATTGTTTTTTATTATCTCCTGAACTGACTGTGGAACAAACTCGACATAAGTTGTCAGCATTTCCATATCTGCAACCAATGCGATCAGAGATTTATTTTGTGGCCTATTTTTGATTAAAAAAATCGTGTTAACGGCGTCTTGATTTGTCGCATCACAGCAAAGTCCTAAAACCGTATCAGAGGGAAACAAAACAACCCCCGATTGGCCCAAGGCGTCCAAACTGTTTTGAAGTACCATAAAACTGTTTAGGTGATCAAATTTGTAGGTTTAAGCAGATATATTATAGCTTCGCAAGGCGTCATTTAGCGAAGTCTTTTTGTCTGTGCTTTCTTTTCGTTTTCCAATAATCAGCGCACATGGCACTTGGAAATCTCCTGCAGAAAACGATTTGGTATAACTCCCAGGGATAACAACGGAGCGCGCAGGTACAAGTCCTTTGGACTCGACGGGTTGATCACCAGTAACGTCAATAATTTTGGTCGATGCAGTGAGCACCACATTTGCACCAAGAACAGCTTCTCTTTCTACTCGAACGCCTTCAACAACGATACAGCGAGAACCTATAAAAGCATTATCCTCAATAATTACAGGCGCAGCTTGTAGAGGTTCTAAAACCCCGCCGATACCTACACCACCACTCAAATGGACGTTTTTGCCTATTTGAGCACAGCTCCCAACCGTTGCCCAAGTATCAACCATGGTACCCTTGTCGATATAAGCCCCTATATTGACGTAACTCGGCATCAGGATCGTTCCAGGAGAAATGTATGCACCATGGCGAGCCACCGCATGGGGAACAACTCGAATTCCTTTTTCTTTATATCCTGTTTTTAAAGGAATTTTGTCATGAAATTCCAATGGCCCTGATTGTAATGTTTCCATATTTTGAATTGGGAAGTACAATACGACAGCTTTTTTTACCCACTTGTTGACTTGCCACCCATTAGATGTTGGTTCGGCAACGCGTAACTCTCCCTTATCAAGCTGATCGATAGCCGATCGAATCACTCCCTGAACGTTTTTACTGTCTAATAGTGTACGGTCTTCCCATGCTTTCTCAATGGTATTTTGAAATTGACTCATCTTGCAAATTTTCTTCAAAGATAACTTCATTTTATCAAAAAAAAGGGCAGTTCACAAAATCGATACAATAAGTGTATTTTTGCATCAATGGGTCGATTACTAGCGATAGATTACGGGGGAAAACGGTGTGGGATTGCAGTCACCGATTTAGATCAGGTGTTTGCCTTCGGCCACGGAACGGTTTCGACTACTGATTTGTTAGATTATCTCAAAGATTATACACTAAAAGAGAATGTAGAGGGGATTGTTGTTGGCATGCCTAAACGCCTTAACAATGAACCCTCATCAATTGCCAAAGATATTGATCAATTTATTTCGGAGTGCAAGTTACAGTTTCCCAACCTTAAGTTGCATTCCTATGATGAGCGGTTTACTTCAAAAATTGCATCGCATGAGATTGCAATGGCAAGCTCTAAAAAACAAATTCGACAAAACAAAAAGCTCATTGATCAAGTCAGTGCAACCCTATTACTTCAGTCTTTCTTGTCACATAAACAAACAAAGACATCATGACACTTCCTATATACGCATATGGGCATCCTATTCTTCGTCAAAAAACAGAGGAAATAGATACGAATTATTCAGATTTAAAGTCTTTAGTTAACAACATGTGGGAAACGATGTACAATGCGAATGGGGTGGGTTTGGCAGCTCCTCAAATTGGTCTTGCTCTGAGATTATTTGTTGTTGATGCTAGCCCGTTTTCCGCTGACCCTGAACTTTCAGAGGAAGAACAACAACAAATCAAACGTTTCAAGCATGTTTTTATCAATCCATCAATTAAGGCCTTTCGTGGAGATATGGTCGACTTTAATGAGGGTTGCTTGAGTATGCCCGATATACGTGGTGAAGTGACTCGCAAAGATGGTATTTTGATATCATATTATGATCTTGACTTTAAATATCATGAGTTGGAGCTGAACGGATTAGCGTCTCGTGTTGTTCAGCATGAATACGACCATATTGAAGGGAAACTCTTTACGGACAAACTCAGCCCATTTAAGCGAAAGATATTGAAATCAAAGCTCCTTCAAATTGAAAAGGGGAATATAACAGTCGATTATCCCATGCAGTTTCCGATTAAGCAAAAAAACAAATTCTAATGTCAGATCGAAAGAAACAGTTGGAAGCCATTGATCGACTGCTGACCACAATGGATGATCTTCGAGAACAGTGTCCTTGGGATCGCAAGCAAACCTTTAAGAGTTTACGTCATTTGACGATTGAGGAGACCTATGAATTGAGCGAGTCTTTGTTGAAGGGGAGCCCTGAGGACATCAAGTCCGAACTTGGTGATTTGCTTCTTCACATTGTATTTTATGCAAAAATTGGTAGTGAGCAGTCTTCATTTGATATTGCCGATGTTGCCAATCGCATTTGCGATAAGCTGATTCAGCGCCATCCGCATGTCTATGGGGATATTGAAGTGGCAGACGAAAAAGAAGTAAAGCGAAACTGGGAACAACTTAAACTCAAGCATGATCGTAAGGGAGTGCTCGACGGCGTTCCCGATTCACTGCCTTCTTTGATAAAGGCATATCGAATGCAAGAGAAAGCTGCAGGCGTAGGCTTTGATTGGGATCAGACGGTAGATGTCATGCAAAAAATTGAAGAAGAATTACAAGAGTTTTATGACGAAGTTGATCGAAACGATAAAGCATCTGCAGAAGCCGAGTTTGGAGACTTGCTGTTTTCTTTGGTGAATTATGCTCGTTTTATTGGAATCAATCCAGACGATGCCTTATCGCGGACGAATCAAAAGTTTCGCAGCCGCTTTGTAGGCATGGAGAAAAAAATCTCAGACCGTCAAATCAATATGAATCAACTCAAACTTGATGATTGGGAAAAATTGTGGCAAGAGGTAAAATCTGAGAAATAGATTATACTCTTTTGAAAGCGTCTAGCTTTTGTTGCAAATCATCAATGATTTTCTTTTGTTTTTCAAGGTCTTTCATAACCTTATTCACCAACGGGTTTTCCGATGAACTTTTAGAGAAAAACTCCATATTCGTTTCGAGTTGAATGTACTCTTGTTTGGCTTTGTCTAAGCGTTGCTTGATTTGTGATTTTTCTTTTTGAATAAGTTCAGTTCGTTCACCCATCAACTTGAGTTTAAGCTTATACTTAAACGCAGCAATAGATTCTTTATCCTCACCGAGTTTTTTTAGCGCATTACCAATGGTCGCAACAAACTCGCTGTTAATTTGATTTGTTTTCTGACCCACAGATCCAATTTTGGTCCATTCCTCAATAAACTGATCGATACTGGTTCGGTCAAGACCCTCTTCTGATTGGAGTTTTTTCAGCAACTCATCTTTTTCTTCAAATGCGTGTTGTTCGCCTTCTGATAGTTTGTTTTTTCGATCACCGAGAAGCGTAAAATAATCATTACATGCTTTCCGAAATAGTTTCCACGCTTTATCGTTTTGTTTTCTAGAGACGGGTCCCATTTCTTTCCACTTTTTCTGTAGGGCGATCACTTTAGGCGTTGTCGCTACAAAATCATCTGTTTGTAAAAAGATCTCAACTTGTTTTACAAGTTCCATACGTTGTTTAAAATTCTTGCTGTAGTCTCTTTTGAGTGACTTGTAAAATGTATTTCGCTTCCTACTAAAAAGCCGCATGACACCCTTAAACAATGCCCAAATTTCCGCATTATCACTTCGACTTACATGACCACATTCAAAAAATGAGGTTCGTAAATTCTCCATGTCTCGGATCACCTTTTGCATCTCATTGTGGGTTCTGATCTCAACCTCAGCAAGTCGCTCCATTTGGACGATGATTGTTTTCTTTTTTTCGTAGTTGGCTTTATAAACCTGCGCTTGATTTTTTTGAAAAAACTGACGTTTTTCATGGATGACCTTTGTTGCTTCGCTAAAGCGCTCCCAGAGTGTTTCTCCGTGTTCTTTGGCGATTGGCCCCAACTCATCCTTCCAACGTTTGTGGAGTTCTTGTAGGTTTCTAAAGGCCTTCAGGATATTGTCCATTTTACCCAATGCTTCGGCTTGCTCAATAATTTTTAATTTCTCTTCGTAATTATATTTAAAATCAAGCTCTCTGAATTCTCTGTTCAGATGGAGAAAATCATAAAATATACCGACGTGATGGTGGTAGGTTTTCCAAATGTTATTTGCTTCTGCTCTGGGTACATGCCCAGATTCTCTCCACCGGGCTTGCAAGTCCTTGAACTGTTTGTAGGTATCTGAAATAGGTTGGTCAAGCCCAATAAGTCCTTTGAGTTCATCGATTAAGTTTTTTCGAATGACCAAATTATTTTGAAACGAGTTTTCGAGTTCTTGATAATACCTTGCTTTTTCAGACTTATGTCTACGGATCAAATCATCATAGGTGGTTTTTTCTGGGATTTTAGCATCAAAATCTTTGAGTTCTCCCCCAGCATTGATAAAATCTTCTTTTTTCTTCTCTAAAATTTGACTGAGTTTTGGCTCGATTTGCTTGGAGAGTGCTTCCACATCACGTTTGTTATGATGTACTTTTCCAGAAGATACTTTTTTATCTAGTGCTTTCAGTAGTTGGTCGAGATTGAGACAATCATAGTTTTCTTCTTCACTTTCTGTCAAAGAAGATTCATCTTCATCAAGATTTGAATCTTCTGAAGTGGTATTTTCACCCTGTTGATCTTCAGTATTCTCTATTTTTCCTTCATCAGTAGATGGCCTAGCTTTGGTCACCTCCTGCTTTGGATGGTTTTCAGTTTCAGGGACTTTTTCGTCCACTTTATCTTCATTTGCATCTTGCAAATTGGCAACATTATCTAGCATGTCTCGGTTAACTTTGACAATCACAATATAGTAAAACTTTGTGAGTTTACTTTTTTGTGTTAATCCATCCATAAGGACCATGAGGCCTCTGCTTGCTCGACTAGCATTTGATAGCCATTCAGGGCTGTGGCACCTTTGGCTTTACCCATTTGCATAAAAGTGGTGACTTTGGGGTTGTAGATCAGGTCATATAACAAATGTTGAGCGTTGATTTGCTTATAGTCAATTGGTGGATATGCATCTGTTTTAGGATGGGTGC
This sequence comes from uncultured Bacteroidota bacterium, assembly GCA_902536935.1. Classification (GTDB taxonomy): domain Bacteria; phylum Bacteroidota; class Bacteroidia; order Flavobacteriales; family Flavobacteriaceae; genus UBA724. Next base: position 23,269 of record CACAZM010000006.1, read on the forward strand.
CAAGTGGAGTGCAGTTAATAAGCAAGCTATGCTCTTCATAATCTGTGGCTGAAAGTTGGTGATATGCCTTTCTGTCTGGCCCTTCACTTCGAGACACTTTCAGCACTTGTATATTTATTTGTTCTAAGACATAACAAACCGCTTTTGAAGCCCCGCCAGTTCCCAAAACAAGTGCTTTATTGTGATGTGGTTTGAGATGATTCAAAAGGGTTTTTTGAAAGCCGATATGATCTGTATTATAACCTAATCGTTTGTCGTCTTTAAATACAATTGTATTGACAGCACCAATCGCTTTCGCAACTGGGTCAAGCCCATCCAGAAAAGGAATGACTTCCTCCTTGTAAGGAATAGTTACATTCATACCAGAGATGTTTTCCCGGCTGAGAAGACTTTTGAAGGTTGATAGATTTTCAAGATCAAAGTTAACGTACTTATGTTGGATATTTTCAACTCTAAACTTATTTGAGAAGTAATCTCTTGAAAAAGAGTAGCCGATATCCTTTCCTAATAATCCAAAAAGTTTATTGTCGCTTTCGATCATAAACATCTATAATAATAACAATTAATAGGCCAACGCCAATCCAAAATAGAGAAAAATATTGATAGAACCCACTGCTTTCCATGGTATTGTTTATCAATGAGTTGTTGGTCAGCAGGCGAAAATCAGACCAAGGCCAAAGGATTGATAGGGAGCCAACGATAAATCCAATTATCAAAGCATTTAGTTTGTGTTCGAAACGCACAATAATATAGTGTAGTAAATTGGAAATGCTAACCAATCCAAACACCGAACCGCCAACAAAGACAACTAAAATGGTTAGCAATTCTTTGTACTCTTGCAATAGGGCTGAGTATGCTGAGGGGTTTTGAAGTAGCTGAACGCTGAATTCCCATACCGCATTTACAGCATCAACCAGTAGGAGGGCATAGTTGCCAAGGAGAATCAATAAAAAAGAGCCCGAAAGTCCTGGAAGTGTCATACCAATGATGCTGATTAGACCACAGAAAAAGACAAACCATAGTTTTCTGTTTTCTGGAGCCGGCTCTAAAAATGTTAGGGACAAACCCACTGCAAGTCCAAGCAAACTGTATAACACGTATTTCAAATTCCATTTTCTAAAGTCTCTAATCAATACAAAAGCAGACATGACGACCATTCCAAAAAATAAACCTTTTACGTGTTGTTCATAGTGTAATAATGCGATATCAAGTACTCTAGAAACGGTGAAATAGCTCAGTAATATCCCTAAAGCGATCAACAACAAAAACAAGGCGTTGGTGTATTGGTAAAATCGTTTAAATCGACCTGTTAACAGCATATAAAATGCTTTGAGGTTCAAGCGCTTGAGCGAGTATAAAAATTCTGGATAGAAGCCAGTTACGATAGCAACAATCCCTCCGGACACACCTGGAACTTTATTGGCAATGCCCATAGCTAGTCCTTTGACAATAAGCAAAATATGATCATATAATCCTCTTTGACTCATTGCTTTTGGGATTGACTCATTTTATGAATTGCGTAGATTACAAAACTCCCAATAAGTATAAACGAAAGGCCAATCCACAGTTCGGAATTGCTGAGTTCAAAATTGGGTAAAACAGCGGTCTGGCCGTGGTTTTCATCTTTTATGAATTGCTTCCATGGCCAGACCTTGTATAGAGAACCAAACATAAATCCAGCCATCGTCGCAAGCAAAGGATTCCGATAATTGAGATAGAGCTTTCCTACCCAGTGCGCAAACAGCTTAAGTCCAATTATCGCCCCCAACCCAAACGCAATAAGGTTTAAAAACCCTTGAATTTGAAAAGAACGAACGAGCTCAACAGTTTCAAGCGCAGTTTCATAAGCACCTAATAAAACCAAAATAAATGCTCCCGAAACTCCTGGAAGTATCATTGCCATAATCATCAACATTCCACATAGAAACAGGTAGGTTAGGGCTTCGTTTGCCGCTGCAGGAGATAAAAAGCTGATCAAAAATGAAATCAGTCCTCCAATAACCAAAACAAAAATTGTGCTTGGAGACCAATGTTTAACGTCCTTGCAAATCAAGATCGAACTAGCGAAAATCAGCCCAAAGAAAAAAGACCAAAGTTCAAGGGCGTGATTTTCTAGAAAAAAGCCAATGATGGAACTTAAAAACAAAATACTTGTGGAAATCCCTAAAAAAAGAGGTAATAAAAAGGGGCCATTGATTTTTTGCCATGAAGCCTTTCGATTTGCACCAAACAAAGCTAAAATTTCTTTTACATTGAGACGGTTTATTGAAGCAATTAAGTCTTCATATATATTTGTGATCAGAGCAATTGTACCGCCAGAAACCCCGGGAACAAGATCTGCAATTCCCATTGCAATGCCTTTAAGATATATGCCTATTGTTGATTTATTGAATTTAATCATCGAGGCAAAAATACGAAATAAGAAGGTGCTTAGACCTTTAAAGACAGACTTTGCTTAACAAACGAGGAACTTTTAAACTCAGGAAAGGTTTCGTAAAAGTGGTTGAGTTGTTTGGCATCTGACATGTAGGCATTTTTGAGGTAAAAACTCGCTTCAAGTGACTGTGAGGACAACAAATAAATCCCGCCGAGACGGAAGCTTATCACACTGCTTTCAGGATGAAATTCAAGTCCGTGTTGCAAAATTTCCAATGCTCTTGGATAATCGTGCATTTCTTTGAGAACATCTGCCCATTTAACCCATGTGTCAACCTCATAATTTCCAAGATTGACACACTCAGTAAAACCCATATCTGCTTCTTCAAAAAAGCCCAAAGCAAAGTTGATTTCAGCGTACCTTTTCCATGTCGTAACATTGACATTGTCAATATGTATGGATTTCTTTACGTAGTATAGAGCTTTTTCGAAGTCTTTGTTATCAAAATATACATCGATTAAGGCAATCCATGCTTTTTCATATAAAGGATCTTCATTTAATGTCCTTTTGAAATACTCTATGGCAAGTTTAGTATTTCCCAATTCTAGATGACAGTGTCCAATGTGCAATAGTGCAAATGCAGTTGGCTCATCGATTGACAAGGTCATTTCGTAGGCGAGTATTGCTTCGTTATAGCGTTTCATTTTTTGAAGTGTTTTTCCCATCTCAAAATAGGCACCGATGAAGTCGTTATCGCAAATGACTGCAAAGTCATAGGAGCTTAAGGCTTGTTTAAGCAGCCCCTTACTCGCATATTGACGACCCAATTGATGCCATGCGATTTCGCTAAAGGGATCAGCTTCTAAAAATTTATTGAGGAATTCAATTGCACCATCTGGGTTTTCTAAAGATTCAAAACAATATATCACATTGTATAAAGCATGGGTGTCTTTTGGGTCTTCGTTTAGACACTTTATAAAGTGCTCCTTTGCCATAGTATAGCTATCTAAGAAAAGATATTCCATCGCCAACATGCTGTGAAATTCGGCTTGACTCTCGCAGTACTCTAAGCCTTTGGTCAAGAATGATATTGCTTCCTGATGCCTTTTGGTTTTTGATAGGATAACTGCCTTGTGAATATACACATATTCGTTGTAGGGCTCCATTTCCCCAAGCTTATCAATCACCTCTTCAGCTTCCTTATACTGATTATTTAGCAGCATTAATTCGACATGAAGAAGTTTTAATCCGCTATTTCCAGGGTGTTGATTTTCACCAATTTCAAGTGCTGTGTAAGCCAAACGAAGGCTGCCTGAATCAATGTAATATTGGATAATTTCTTCAAATTCAGTGGCGTCGAAAAAGTTCACTCGGTTTGATTGTAACATCAACTCAAAACGAGCGATTGGAGATTTGTGGTCTTTGTTAGAATTTGTATTCATTAAATGACTTACATTCTAATTATAAAGTTAAACCCAAGGTTGATAAAAATGAAATAAACGGATTTATTGTTTTTAACAATTTAATCAACAGATTTCGTCAAGGATATTTAAGATGATATCACACCCTTTTTTGATCTCTTTTTTTGAGATTATTAGTGGAGGTGTAACCCGAACGGCTCTCTTTTCAAACAGCAAAAAAAACAACAACAACCCTCGTTCAAGAGCAATTTTCACCAACTGTTGTGCATGTTCTGGTGTTCGAAGAATTAGGGCTAACATCAGTCCTTTTCCGCGGATTTCTTCTATTCCCCGATGTTGGAGTTGTTCTCTAATATATTGTTCTTTTTCAAGTGTTTCGGAGATTAAATTGCTTTGTAAAAGAGTTTTTAAAGTAGCGTGACATGCCGCTGCAATGACTGGATGCCCACCAAAAGTTGTGATATGTCCCAGTATGGGTTTGTCTTGCAAGAGGTTCATAAGTTCTTTTGAGGCACAGAATGCACCTACAGGGAATCCACCTCCAAGTCCTTTTCCAGTGACAAATATATCAGGAATCATATTGTAGTGTTCAAAGGCAAATAGTTTCCCTGTTCGACCCATTCCAGGTTGAATTTCGTCTAAAATCAATAGAGCTCCCACTTTGTCACATCTTTCTCGAACGGCTTTCATATAGTCATTGGTTGGAACGATAAACCCAGCACCCCCTTGTATGGTTTCTAAGATGACTGCTGCAGTTTGTTCATTGATTTGTTCTAAATCCCTAACATCATTAAATTGGATAAAAGACGTACCGGGGATTAGGGGTCGATAGGCTCGTTTTCGTTCTTCATACCCCATTACACTCATCGCCCCTTGCGTATTTCCATGATAGGCATTGTTGGCAGAGATAATTCGCTGTCTGCCAGTTGCTCTTTTAGCAAGCTTAAGTGCCCCTTCAATACCTTCCGTCCCTGAGTTGGTCAGGTACGTACATGACAATTGTTCTGGCAAATGATCAGCCAATAACTTGACCAGTTGAACAGGTTCATCTTGCACAAATTCCCCATATACCATAACGTGGAGGTATTTTCTCATCTGTCGGCGAACGGCCCGAATCACTTTAGGATGAGAATGACCCAAAGTACAAGCAGAGACACCTGCGACAAAATCAAGATATTTTCTGTTATCCTTATCGATGATATAACTTCCACGAGCTTTTTTGACTTCAAGTCCGATTGGTTGTGCGGTTGTTTGTGCCTGATGTGCAAAGAAGATATGTCGGATTGTATGTCTCATTTCATTTTTAGTTTCATGCTAGACATTACTTCTTCTGCATCTGTTTTTTTGGAAACAGTATCATTTTTTGCTGTATTCATTATTAGATCGGCTTTTGATCTTATCATTTCATCCCCACGCCAATAAAAACCGGTTAGTTGCTGCTGGTCTTTTGTAAGTTCCTCGTTTGGGTAAACCGCCCCTTCTGGCTTGGTCAAAAACGTAATGGATTGAATTTGATTGTCAGCCATTCGTAATTGCATCGCACTACAAATTGCCTTGTCAATGCCAATCAGGTCTTGGGTGGTATCATCGTATAGATAATACACCATTTCTGCGTTTTTGACGATGTCAATGGTTTGTAGCTCATTGTTTTCAAAGTTGCCTAGTAAGTTGATTCCTTTCATTTGGTTAAACTGACTGGGGTTAAGAGAATCTTGCTCAGCGACAATCGCATTTTTAAAAATTTTAAGCGAGTCTATGGCGTTAGAGGTTGAGTCTGTCAAAAGGTGAATGAGATCTCCACTCATTTGCGTTTTTGCTGACCACAACACGGGGTTTATTTTTGTTATGTCACGAGCAGACAAAAGTTGTGACTCACGATCGCTGATCGGTTGACGTAAGAGTTGGATAAGACCAGACTTTTGATCGATATGAATTGAATCGGAAACACCACTAAGGTTGGTTTTAAAAATGCGAACCCCATAATAGCCTGTTAGTATTCTTTCTTCTGCGGGCCCAGTAGCCAATAGGGTGTCAGCATGGATAAAGAGGGAGTCTTTATCTACCAATTTTATTGCGATTGGATTTCGGGTTACGATGGCAGAATCCCGTTCTTTGAAAATTTCGCCGTATTGCCCTCGAATCACATTATTTCCAATGGTGTCTGTGATTTGTACATTCTGACTTGCGGAAGCATATTGTATTCGGTCATCAAAATAAATGCTATCACCTTCAATATTCCTTAGGTTATAGTCGATTGATGCACGGTCTTGGAAATACCCTTTTTTGAGATTCGAGTCAAAAAAACCTCTATTGCACTTAACGTCATAGGACTCACCATTTATGGTGGTCGCCCCATAAAAATAAGCGTGCCGTAGCTCCGTGTAATAATCCATACGTTCTGAATGGATAGTAAAGGACGGATCTGTGACATTGACATTCGTGATGAATTCATATTTATTGTCATCAGCAACATAGGTACCAGATTGACTGCGAATCACTGTCTCCTCACTTGTGATTTCTCCAAAAATATTGTAATAAGCTTCTTGTTTTTTTCGATCAAAATACAAAGAGTCTGTGCGCAAAGTCGATTCTTGATTTTTGAGATGCACTTTAAGCTTGGCAACTGCAAATTTTGTTGTCCCACTATACTCGATGTATTCACTGTTTAACTGCAAACTATCTCCTTGTTTGACAACTACATTTCCTTTGGCTTTAAAGAAATTTTGAGTTTCATAAAAATAGGCAATGTCTGACCAGATGTCCATTCCATCATGGTGCAGATGAACACGAATGTCTTTATTAGATTTTAGAATTTTAGCATCTGGAAAGCGATTTTCGTTGACTTCGAAAGAAGCGGCTTCCCGAATGTCGATTTTTTTCGTCTCCTGCCCATAGGTCTTGGTAAGTGTTAAAAGCAGAAACAGTATACAATTTGTGTATTTTGACAAAGCTTAATCTATTAATCATGCATGCAAATTTATCGAAAAATCGTTTGTTTACGATCGGGTCCGACTGAGACAAGACCCACGGGTGTTTCTAGAAAATTTTCAATAAAACTTACGTATTCTTTCAGTTGACAAGGTAATTCATCGTAGGATTTGCAATTTGTAATATCCTCTTGCCATCCTTCCATTTCGATATATTTCGGATTGATGTGTTCTTTATCAAGCGAAAAGGGAAGATGACTGATCAATTCTCCATGGTATTCGTATTTAGTGCAAATCTTTAGGGTTTCGATTCCTGAAAGCACATCTCCTTTCATCATCATTAGTTGGGTAACACCATTTATTTGTACTGAATATTTTAGAGCAACCAAGTCAAGCCACCCACAACGCCGAGGGCGTCCAGTGGTTGCTCCAAATTCATGACCAACTTTGGCAATTCTTTCTCCGACTTCATCAAATAATTCAGTAGGAAACGGCCCACTACCAACTCGAGTTGTATAGGCTTTAAAAATGCCAAAAACGTCTTTGATTTTATTTGGTGCAATTCCTAAACCTGTGCAAGCGCCAGCAGCAGTGGTATTTGATGAAGTTACAAAAGGGTAGGTTCCAAAATCAATATCAAGTAACGATCCTTGTGCCCCTTCAGCAAGGATTTTTTTTTGTTTTGCTTGCGCATCAGCAATTACAGATTCACTATCAACAAAACGGATCTTATCGACAATAAAATCAACAGCAGCAAAAAAGTCAGATTCTAGTGCCTGAAGGTCATAAGTCAGATCAACCTGATAGAATCTAATAAGTTCCTCATGCTTATTAGCGAGATCTCGGTACTTTTTTTTCCAATGGGGAAATTCTAAATCTCCAACACGAATTCCATTTCGACCAGTTTTGTCCATGTAAGTTGGTCCGATCCCTTTTAAAGTTGATCCAATTTTTTTGGCCCCCTTAGCTTTTTCGGAAGCAGCATCAATAAGTCGATGGGTTGGGAGAATAAGATGAGCCTTGCGGGAAATCAGTAAAGATTGATTGTAATCAATTTCAAATTTGTCAAGACTTTCGAGTTCTTGCTGAAAAATTACAGGGTCGATAACAACTCCGTTTCCAATTAAATTTTGTGATCCTTGGTGGAAAATACCTGATGGGATGGTGTGTAAAACGTGTTTAATTCCATCAAATTTTAAGGTATGTCCAGCATTTGGACCCCCTTGAAAACGCGCAATGATGTCATAATTTTTGGTCAGTACATCGACAATTTTTCCTTTTCCTTCATCTCCCCATTGTAGCCCAAGGAGCAAATCTAATCCCATATTTATTTCTTGCTGTTGTTTTTAGTTGCATAGAAATAAAGAGAATGGTTGTGAATGTCAACATCAAAAACTTCTTCTATACTTTTTTTTATCATTTGGATTCTAGGATCACAGAACTCTTTCACTTCTCCAGTATCTGTCAAAATGATATGGTCGTGCTGATTATCAAAATACGACTTTTCGTATTGAGCATGTTGAGGACCAAATTGATGTTTGCGGACAAGTCCGCAATCTAGGAGTAGCTCGATGGTATTGTATAAAGTGGCTCGACTTACCCTGTATTTCTTCTCCTTCATTTTCAAATACAGAGACTCGATATCAAAATGATCGTCACTTCGATAAATTTCTTCTAAAATAGCGAAGCGTTCGGGTGTTTTTCGATGGCTGTTTTTGTCCAAAAAAGCGATAAAAACATCCCGTACAATTTCTTGATTTTTATCCATGATTCAATGCAAATTTACATAGGTTTTTTTACTCTCGTATAACTTTATCTACTCCATTTATATTTTGAAGCTGCTTTATCATCTTTTTAAGTAGAGCAGTGTTTTTGACTTTCAACAAGATATTTCCCTCAAATGTACCATCATTGGAGTCAAAAGACATCTGACTGATGTTCACATTGTTTGTATTTGAAATTACTTGTGTAACCTTGTTTACAAGTCCCAAATCGTCCAGTCCTGTGAGTTTTAGTTTTGCGGTAAATTCATTCTGTGAAGAGTCAATCCATTTGGCATTCACAATGCGATATGCATAGTTTGAGCGTAATGTTAGGGCGTTTGGACACTCATTTTTATGAACTTTAACCCCGTCGCTTATTGTGACAAAACCAAATACATCATCACCAGCAATTGGATTACAACATGGACTCAGTTGATAATCGAGCTGTTCCTCGGTTTTTCCAAAAACGATTTGATCGAATTTGTCAGTGATTTTGTCCTGTTCGATAGGAATAGGTATCGGATTTTTTTGTGCTTTTCTTTTGAAAAAGTTAAAGAATCGATTGTTGCGATCAGCACTAAATTTTTTGAGCTTTGCATTGTCAATGGTACCAATCCCGACGCGATAGTACAGATCTAGAGTTGTTTTGAGTTTGAAGAATGTAAGGAGTTTATCAATCGTTTTATCGTTAAAACCGATTTTGAGTTGTTTGAGCTTTCTTCTCAAAATTTCTTTGCCTTCAATAGCAATTTTCTTTTTATCCTCTCTCAAAAAGGAGCGAATGCGGGAACGTGCTCGAGTTGTGATTACATAGTCCAACCAGCTGGGATTTGGAAATGATTTTTCAGAAGTAATGATCTCAACTTGATCACCACTTCTCAAACGATAGCTCAGAGGCACGATTTTACCATTGATTTTTGCTCCTCTGGTATGCATGCCTATTTCAGTATGAATATTAAATGCAAAATCAACTGGAGTTGCACCTTGTGGTAATGATTTTAAATCTCCATCAGGTGTGAACACAAATATTTCACTGGCATAAAGATTGAGTCTAAAGTCTTTGACAAAATCAACTGCATCAGAATTTGGTTGTTCAAGAACATCTCGTAAACGGTTCAGCCAGACCTCCAAACCTCTTTCATCTTGCTTTCCATGCTTGTATTTAAAATGTGCAGCATAACCCTTTTCTGCAATTTCGTGCATGCGCTGAGACCGGATTTGAACCTCAACCCAGCGACCTTCGGGACCCATAACAGTAATGTGCAATGCTTCATAACCTGTTGATTTTGGTGCTGAAATCCAATCCCTAAGCCGTAGTGGATTTGGTTGAAAAAAATCAGTAATAACAGAGTAAATTTTCCATGCCAAGAATTTCTCTTCTTGTGGATCAGCTTTATAGATAATGCGAATTGCAAAGCGATCAAAAATTTGATCAAAATCTAGTTTTTTTGAAACCATTTTTTTTCGGGTAGAAAATATCGATTTCGGACGCCCATCAATTTTACAAGACAACCCCTCTCGTCGTAAATGCTTTTTTGTAAGCTTGACAAATCGATCGATAAACTCCTCTTGACTATCAAAATTTTCTTGAATACGCTGTTGAATCTCATCATAGACTTCTGGTTCGGTGTATTTTAGTCCCAAGTCTTCGAGTTCGGTTTTAATATTATACATTCCAACACGATGTGCGAGTGGTGCATATATGTACAAGGTTTCGGATGCGATCTTTATTTGTTTGTGTCGCGGCATGACATCCATTGTTTGCATATTGTGCAAACGATCTGCAATTTTGATGATGATTACTCTTGCATCGTCATTTAGTGTCAATAGCATTTTTCTAAAATTTTCAGCTTGCAAAGAGACATTTTTGTCTTTTTTTAAACTGGAAATCTTGGTTAGACCATTCACAATTTTTGCAATCTGAGCCCCGTGTAACGACTCAATGTCATCAATGGTGTATTTTGTGTCTTCTACCACATCATGAAGTAGGGCTGATGCAATAGAAGGTGCCCCCAAACCGATATCATCAGCAACAATTTTAGCCACAGCGATAGGATGTAAGATATAGGGTTCTCCAGATTTTCTTCTTTGATCTTTATGCGCATCAACAGCGGTATCGAGCGCCAGTCGAATCATTTTTTTATCAGCAGCGGTTAGCTTTTGGTAACTTGTGCGTAGCAGGTCTTTGTACGCTTTTGCGATTTGGGCATTTTCCGCAACCGTTTCTATTGCACTAACCATATTATAAAAGTACTAAATTCCTTTTATATCTCTGTAAAAATTACGTTGGCGCGTCGCTTCAAAAAGAAGTATGGCTGCAGCGACTGATACGTTCATCGAGTCCAAAGTTCCAAGCATGGGGATTTTAATATTTGACTTTGATTCTTTTATCCAAAACTCGCTTAACCCTGTCGCTTCTGTACCTACAACTACAGCAGAGGGTATCGAAAAATCAATTTTTTCGTAAGATATGCTGTCTTGTAAACTTGCTGCGTAAATAGTGATTTGGTTCTGTTTTAAAAAATCAAGAATATCATCATTTGAACCGATCCCGATTGGCACAGTAAATAACCCCCCAACACTAGATCGAACAACATTTGGATTATATATATCAGTTCTAGGGTTAGTAACCAAAAGACAGTCAATGTTCGATGCATCTGCCGTGCGAAGCATAGCGCCAATATTCCCCGGTTTTTCAATGTTTTCAACTATGAGAATCAATGGGTTTGGATTTTTAAATACAATGGAATCTAGGTCAAACGTTTTCTTTTTTACCAAGCCAATAATTCCCTCTGTTTTTTTTCGATAACTGATTTTTTCATATACATTATCTGTCACAAGAACGATATTGCTCGTATCTAAGTTCCTGGTACTCCATTCTTTCAATGATGATGGCGTAAATAAACTTTGGCAGCAAAATATGGTGTCGATTGTAAACCCTCCCTTATTTGCTAACTGCAATTCGCGTTTTCCCTCAACAACAAAGACTTTACTTTTCTTTCTCAAGGATGCCTTTTCAATCAATCCCGTAATGGATTTGATGGTCTCGTTATGCAAGCTGGATATCGTCTTCATTTTGATTGTAAATTTAAATCAACTAATTCATCTAAATTCAAAATTTATTGTGTTACAGTAAAAAATCTCAGTTTTGTGATGTCAAATGACTTTAATTTGTCTTTGCTTAGAGACAAGTAGAAAAGCTTTATAATCAGATTAAGAAAATTTTTGGTATGTCGTTCTAACTTTTTTTTTGCTTTAGATTTGCCTAATTTCGTCAAAACTTTGATAATGAATCCAAAGACTGCACCCAGAACCGATCGCTACATTCATGATGAGTTTCGGTACGGGGCACACAATTATCATCCTTTACCAGTCGTTCTAAATAGGGGTGAAGGAATTTATGTTTGGGATGTGGAGGGGAAGAAGTATGTTGATTTTTTATCTGCATACTCAGCAGTAAATCAAGGACATTCAAATCCTACAATTTTAAAAGCCCTAATGGAACAAGCGCAGCAATTATCACTCACATCTCGGGCATTTCATAATGATCAATTTGGTCAGTTTGCAAAACTGGTAACTTCTTATTTTGGTTTTGATATGATGCTTCCTATGAATAGCGGTGCAGAGGCAGTGGAAACAGCAATAAAGCTCGCTCGCAAATGGGGTGTTCAGAAAAAAGGGGTTTTGGAAAATCAGGCAGAAATTGTGGTATGTCAAAATAACTTTCACGGAAGAACAACAACTATCGTCTCTTTTTCTTCCGATCCAGTTGCACGAAAAGATTTTGGTCCGTTTACCCCGGGATTCGTCACCATCCCATATAATGATACAGTTGCGCTCGAAAAAGTTTTACATGAACGCCCTAATGTTGTTGGCTTTTTGGTTGAACCCATTCAGGGAGAAGCGGGTGTGAATACCCCTAGTGATGATTTTATGAAGAAGTCACAAGAGTTGTGCAATACACACAACGTTCTTTTTATAGCCGATGAGATTCAAACTGGAATTGGCCGCACGGGCTCTTTGCTCGCGGTATGTGGTGACTGCTCGTGTGAATCTTCCTGTATGCAACAGAAAGACACCTATGCTCGTCCTGATGTTCTGATTCTTGGTAAGGCCTTAGGAGGAGGAGTTTACCCTGTTTCTGCGGTATTGGCAGATCGGCATATTATGCAGGTAATTCAACCTGGAGAACATGGCAGTACTTTTGGAGGTAACCCTGTGGCAAGTGCAGTAGGAATGGCATCTTTAGAAGTCATTAGAGATCAAAAACTTGCCCAAAATGCTCGTTACTTAGGGAAAATATTCAGGGAACAACTAAACGGTTATAAAAAACAAAGCGAAGTCCTTGTTGGAGTTCGCGGACGTGGCCTACTCAATGCCATAGTCATCAACGATAGTCAAGATGGATCTTTGGCTTGGGACATTTGCATGGCCTTTAAAGACAAGGGTCTTTTGGCAAAACCCACACACGGGAACATCATTCGATTTGCTCCTCCGTTGGTAATTGATGAAATGCAACTTTTGTCTTGTGTTCAGATTATCATTGATACCTTAAGCGAGTTTGAACCCTCATAAGATTTGTTTATGGATTCCATTTACTTTGACAATGCGGCTACAACTCCTGTACTTCCAGAAGTTGTCGAAAAAATGAAGGAGGTTTTGTCTATTTCATTTGGAAATCCATCATCGATCCACAGTCTTGGGAGAACTGCAAAAAGCTTGATTGAAAACACAAGGAAATCAATAGCCAAGGAATTGGGTGCTATACCCAGCGAGATTATTTTCACTTCTGGTGGAACTGAAGGTGATAATATGGTTTTACAGGGAGCTGTACGTGGGCTTGATGTTGAGACAATCATCACTTCCAAAATTGAACATCATGCTGTAATTCATGCTGTGGAAAGCCTTAAGCAATCAGATGATATCAAGGTTCATTATGTAAAGGTGTCAAGTAACGGAAGCCCTGATTTCGATGATCTTGAACGGCTTCTTCAGCATGACGATTCCAAGAAACTAGTGAGTTTGATGCATGTTAACAATGAGTTGGGGACGATTTGTGATTTAGAGGCAATCGGAAATCTTTGCCGACAGAATGATGCACTCTTTCATTCGGATATGGTTCAATCGATTGGCCATTTCCGACTAAACCTACAAGAACTACCCATCGACTTTGCAGTTGCTGCTGCCCATAAATTCCACGGCCCTAAGGGGATTGGTTTTGTATTTATACGAAAGACAACTGGTTTGGAGGGTTTATTTTTTGGAGGAGGTCAAGAAAGAGGTTTGCGAGCTGGCACAGAAAGCGTACATAATATCGTTGGTTTAGGTGAAGCGTTTTCTCATGCGTATACAAATTTGGATGCTGACAAATCTCAAATTACAGATTTAAAAATGTATTGTATTAATCAGCTTAAAAGCACATTTTCGGATATTTCGTTTAACGGCTGCTGTGACGATTTGACAAAGAGTACATATACGATTGTCAATGCCAGAATTCCAATGAGTCCAGAGAAAGCAAATCTTCTTGGATTTACACTTGACCTGAAAGGAATATGTTGCTCAAAAGGAAGCGCCTGTCAAGCGGGTAGTGAAACAGGATCTCATGTTTTGAATCATATACTTTCCAAAAAACAATTGCAATCCCCATCTATTCGCATTTCGTTTTCGAAATACAACACCAAAAAAGACGTTGATCAACTTGTTGATGTGTTAAACGACTATGTCAGCTCTTAAAAACCAGCACTCAATTTCAGATTAAACACCCGAGGAGTCATATAATTTGGGATACCAAATTGAGACTTGCTTGACACATCACGTACCCAGGTCATGGTTATGGCATTTTGCACATTGAACACATTGAAAATTTCAAAACCAATCATTAGGTCTTTCAAAAACGGAACCCAAGACTTATTGTCATCATTGACTACATAAAAAATCCCCAAATCAGCACGTTTATAATCTCGAAGTCGGCTACCGTAATTGTATGGATCGGCATAATTTGGTGCTCCACCAGGCAGACCAGAATTGTAAACAAGATTCAAGTTCATTTTTAAAAATGGCATGGAAGGAACATAGTCCTGGAACAGCATCGCAAACTTAAAGCGCTGGTCGGTTGGTCTTGGAATATACCCTCTGTTGTTTCTGTTTTCTTCTGTTGACATGAGTCCTAAGCTTATCCACGACTCCGTACCGGGAACAAACTCTCCATTTAATCTAAAGTCAAGGCCATAAACGAAACCCTTGGTATAGTTGTTAGCATCATAGCGAATTCGAACATTTTCAACGGAGTAGGCATTAAGTTGATCCAAAAACTTATAGTAAAGCTCAGACTTGAATAAAAACGGTCGATCCCACATGGAAAATCGATATTCATTTCCGAGGGATATATGAATTGATTTTTGTGCATCAACGTTTGGATTGATTACCCCATCTCTTGTGCGTAATTCTCGATAGAAAGGTGGTTGAGCATAAAGCCCGGTGGCAAATCGATAAAGCACATGATTCTTATTTTTTGGACGGAAGCTTAACTGAATTCGGGGACTGGCAATATATTTACCCTTTTTATTTTCCAACTGCCACCGTTGGCCCCGGATCCCAGCTGTGAGCCAATAAAGCGTATTTCCTAAAAGCCCTCTACGACTCCATTGAAAAAAGCTGCTAATGCGCTGAATCTGGGTTTGATTGGTAGCTCGAACGTATTCGAAAGGGACAAGCGGACCTCTAAACGAGGTGTAGGGCTGGTCATTGGTAATCGATCCACTTGGGGGGCGAATAGAAAACCCTGCGGAATCGACAACTTCCCACTCTACCAGACGGTCATCTATATGTTCCCATTTATAGCCAATTCCCCAGTCCAGCAGATGATTACCTATGATATGTTTCCCTCTTAATTTTCCATCAATAATCTGTGCACCGTAGTTATTTCGACCATGTGTGAGTTGCGAACCAACCCCCTCAGTAAAAGTGACTACTCCCAAATCGTCGCCGCCTATTGAGGAGTTAGGGTCCCCCAAGCGATACTGTGCCAAAATATCAAAATGTTCATTTTCAACGGTTTGGTAGTTTGATAAAATCAGTCGATAACTATTCTTGTTATTTGGAATCCAAGTGG
This sequence comes from uncultured Bacteroidota bacterium, assembly GCA_902536935.1. Classification (GTDB taxonomy): domain Bacteria; phylum Bacteroidota; class Bacteroidia; order Flavobacteriales; family Flavobacteriaceae; genus UBA724. Next base: position 38,868 of record CACAZM010000006.1, read on the forward strand.
TTTTTAGTGCCCCTGTAAAGGCGGTGTAATTATCTTTTTCGTTTCCATCATAGTATACCACAAGTGCCTTTGGTTGTTCGATCGTACCGAAGTTGGTTTGTCGTACCAATGGCTTATATCGATATGTGTTGGCAGAGAAGGCACCCAATACATTGAAGAACAATTGGTCAGATTGGGCGTAAGAAATAAAGGTTTGTAGATCTGAAAAACTGGGATTAAAATTGGTTTCTGTTTCCTTCAAATCTACTAGCAAACCATTGTCTCGATAACGAAATCCTGTGATCACACTCCACTTTTCCTTGCCAAGAGACCAACTCAGATTACCACCCAATCGACTCAGTGATATGAGCATTTGATTTTCAGAGAAACTTTTGTATGTAATATCAAGGACAGATGATAGCTTATCGCCGTATGATGCTTCAAATCCACCAGCGGAAAACTGCACTTGCTGAATCATGTCAGGGTTTAAAAAGCTCAAACCTTCTTGTTGACCAGATCGAATCAGTTGAGGTCGATAAACTTCGATTTCATTCACGTAAACTAAGTTTTCGTCATAGTTTCCACCCCGAACAGCATATTGTGTGCTGAGCTCATTATTGGAGTTCACACCCGGTAGACTTATCAATAGATTTTCCACGCCAGCATTTGCTCCAGAAATACTGCGAATCGTTTCTGGTGTCAAAGTTGTCATTCCTTTAATCACACGCTGCTTGTTTGCCTGTACAATAACCTCGGCAATTTGCTCTTCTGATTCGTTGATCACAGGATTTAACTCATAGATCTCTCCGGGATCAAGCTGGAGTTTTACTATGCTATTTTGATATCCAATATGCTGAAAGATGACTTGGATTTCTTTATTCGATTGAACTTGTAAAGAGTAAAATCCATTTTCATTCGTAGTGGTACCACTAGTTCCAGAAACAACCGTCGCATTTTGAATTGGAACTTGATTGTAGTTTGTGATGATACCACGCACAATGGCTTGTTGGGCTAGGGAGCTACCAAAGATCAATCCACAAAAAACAATATTCAATTTTGCTCTCACTTTCTGTAAAATTCTAGTTCGTGGTTCGATTCATTTCCCACATTATCAATAACTGTAATTTTGAGAGAATGTTTTGCTCCTTCAAAAGAAAAATATTCATCAAAATTAAACGTGATTTCCTTTTTCTTGGGTTCATATTCAAATAAGGCCCATTTACCATCGATAGTTGCCTGATAAGAACGGATCCCGGTTTCTTTATCGTCTATTGTAAAACGCAAGGTTTTAAAATTGGAAAGCCAACGTTGATCATAGACTTGAGATGGTTTTATGATTGGGGGTATGGTGTCTTGCGCTATGGTGTATGTTCCTGTTTTTTTGATTTTCGCGACAAAGTAGTTGTCGCGTATTGTAGCGCTGATGAATCCTTTCTTTCCATTTTTTAATTTAATGCCTAAATAATGACCAACCACAGATTCTGGTGTCGAGACTTTGATCTGAAAAGCTTTTCGTAATGCAACATGATCTGCTTTGATTTGCAGCTCTTTATTGTCAAAACCAAGCACAAATCGATTACTGTCATAGACTGCATTTTTAGGGATATAAATTTGAGCACCATCATATTTAAAAAGATACTCTCGATTTGGTTCAATTTCTTTTCCCTCGGGTAGTTCCTTAGTTAGTATGGCGATCTCTTGTTCTTTTCCTTTAATCTGCACAAACAGGTATCGGTTATTATTATTGGCATCTGAAACTTTGATTTGGTAGGCATAATCCTTTCCGTTTTCCACATCGATTAGGCCATCTTCCAAGTGACTGAAGAAGTCCAAGTCATTTCCTGGAGATCGAAATAGCTTTTGTATGCGTTGCCTTGTACGGCTGTATCGGGGGTAGTCAATCAGCGTGTTGAGGTATTCAGAGTCTGAAAATCGAATTTTAGAAAATTGGAGACCTTTAATTTGGGTTCCGTTCAACTTAGCAGTTATTGAATATACACCGTTTTTATTGTATGTATTGTCATGTCGGTCATAGGTTCCTATTCCCAAACCGACTTTTCCAATTGCTTCAATTGGGTCAGCAGCATAAATACTATCATTAATTTTTTGAAAAGGGATTTGTAGTTCTTGATTTGTAGAATTAACAATAGCATCTTCACTTATAGGGTAAGCGATAAGCGAATGAATTACTGGTCTGACCGAGTCTTGAATATCATAGTGAGACAATAAAGGGTTGATAGGTTTTTGGGTTGTGGTTTCACGCAGTTCAAAGTGTAGATGGGGACCAAATGATCCACCAGTGTTTCCTGAAAATCCGATAATTTCGTTTTTAGAAACTGGCAACTCTGTTGGCTCAAAAAATAATTCTACTACATAGGATTGTTTTTCATATTGTTTTTTCCTGACCTGAAACACAATGGGCGCTGAGAATTTTTTTAAGTGTGCATAAACAGAGGTTTTACCGTCAGGGTGATTGATGTAAATTGCTTTGCCATAGCCAGAAGTCGAAACCTTGATCCGTGACACATATCCATCGGAAACTGCTTTCAGGGGAAACCCTTCACGTCCTTGTGTTTTGATATCAATTCCGGCATGAATATTTGAACTTCTCAGCTCTCCAAAAGTGCCTGATAGGAAGATGGGAATATCGATAGGGAGGGAGTACTGCTCAGGATCATTCTGTTGCGCACAAACTAGAAATGAAATCCAAAAAAAGGCCAAAGTTGCCGATGCTCGCATGATGTAAAAATAAGCGTTTACTTGTTAAAGTAAAAGCTTGTATTTCTTGTTTCGGTAGTTCTATTCTTATACCTTTGGGTGTTATTAATTGAATTGAATGGCAAACACATCTCAACTTGTTGACTCAATTACCCTTCGCTTGCAAACTGTTGTTGAGCAAATGAAACAGTTGCAGCAGGAAAACCAATCATTACATGAGCGATTAGAACATTCAAAGCAAGAGTTAGCACAAAAACATGGTAATATTCGTGAGTTGAAAATGAAACTAGAAGCCGTACAAACAGCTAAATCGATCAAAGGGGTTGGACAAAGTAGTGCCAGAGCCAAAACACAAATTGACAAGCTCATTGGAGAAATAGATGCTTGTTTAGAGGTTATATCGCTATCTTAGATTCTATGCAAAAGATTAAAATTACTATTGGTGACAGAGTTTATCCTTTGAGTGTAACTGAGGGGCAAGAGGCATTTTTGAGAAATTCAGCCAAGCAAATCGATCAAATGATGAAGCACTACGAACAAAATTATGCAGTACAGGATAAACAAGATGTACTAGCAATGTGCGCGTTACAGCTTGCTCTTCAACTCCGGCAAGAGGAGACAAAAAGCAGTGAGAGCTCTGATGAGATCGATAAAAAATTACGTACGATTGACACATTGTTATCTAAAATAACATAAATAAATACGTTCATTTCAGTATACTGCCTGCACTGGTTTTATTTTTGATAAACTCAACGCTAATTCAATTAGAAGAGGTGAGTTTAAATTGCAAAAGCAAGCCACCATCGAGTGGATCCTTGAACAATTTGGTAGCCTCAAACCTGTTTTTTCAGAGTTTATACAAAACTCTACCAGTGTGGGCTTTTTTAGACTAATAATTGGTTGGAATCTTATTTTTTTCAAACATCATATGAATCCACAAGATCATAACTCCAAATCCAACAGCTGTAACAATTAGAACTGAATTTAGTAACCCTTCAGTGCCAAAAGACAGTTTGACTAAAATCGTGGAAATCACAAATCCTGAATTGCGAATTACTTTATTGAACTTGTCAGTATGTGTGAAAGAGAACAATAACAACAACACATCAACAAGAATGAGTACAGTAAAGAATTCGTCAAAAAACAGATTATTGATATTTGCTAAGTCTGTAATTTCTGATGGATTGATTAATGTTGCATATGCCCAATTTCCAAAAGCATACATTGCCATTATTAAAAACAACGGAATCAACACCAAAGCAATAATTTTCTTGATTTCAATAAAGCGAATGATTTCAGCTCTAGTCTCAGTCAATTTTAGTAGTTTTCGTACTCGGTTTTTATTCATTTTGTAAAACAGATGAATCAAAATGAAAAGAATAATCGTTGCGAGTAAATCATATGTAAATTGAAGATCTTCTTGAACACTAAACCAATTGTTACTGAGCTCGAGTTGAGACAAATCTTTATACAACCTACGGATTACAATCAGCATGATAATTTCGTACTGTTTTCCAATGTAGATAGTCATCGATTTAGGTAAGTAATAAATCAATAGATAGACCTCATATAAAAGTATAAAGGAAAAAGGGGTGTAAATTGCAGCGATCGGACTTGAAAAAAAACTTGAGGTTTCATATCTATCTCCAAAAAATCCAAAATTACTGAGTAAAATTAAAATCAAGTGAACAACAAAACTGAAAATCGCAATGTTTATGATAATTCGTTCGCTCAGTTTTTTTATTTTTTCTGAGAAAATATTTTCAATAAATGTTGTCATATTCAAATTTTAAGTATTTAAAGTTATTAATTTTTTTATCAATGTTATATTTGGCTTATCATAAAAAGAATTATGGATACAATTCAAATAAATTAGTTATGTTCAAAGCAAAATCGTTGTTTATTAATATTTGATATGGCAACCATAGATCCTTACACAGGTACATTGGGCTCTAGATTAGCAAAGCATTTATTGCGGCGTGCAACCTTTAATGTTACACAAACACGTATATCCGAATACGCTAATTACACGGTTGATCAGGCTCTTACTAATTTACTTACAACAAGTAACAAAAACCTTAATCAACCAATTCATTATGTCAATGGAAATTTAACTTCGCCCGCCCCGTGGATAAATGACGACTCAATTTTTGGTACGATTAATAAAGATAACGGCTCTGGATCTCAACGCCAAAACGATTTTGTGACATCTTGGTGGATGGATGAGGCAAGGCGTGACATCTCTTTACGCTCAAAGATGACTTATTTTTTGTTTACAAATTTAACTGCACCTCAGAATGACAATGGTGATAGCGCTTACTATTATGATTATCTTATGCTTCTTGAACATTTTTGTCTTTCAGACTGGAAAGAGCTTGTTTTTCAAGTTTCAATAAACCCCAGAATGTTGGAATTTTTGAATAACGACGAAAATACGGTTGATAACCCTAATGAAAACTACGCTCGTGAATTGCTTGAACTTTACACAATAGGGGTTGGAAAGCCTATTTATATAGACCAAAACGGAAACGTAGCATTTGAGGGTAATCCATTGAATTATACAGAATCGGATATTGAGAAAATTGCAGAAGTTTTGACAGGATGGAGGTTTGATAAAAATCAACGTTCATCAATGCCATTAAATGGTATAAGTAATGGAAATTTTCCATGTGGATATGCCGTGCCAAGTGATCATAACTATTCCTCAAAGCAATTAAGTAACCATTTTAACAATCATATTATTCCTGCTTGGGACCCAACTGGACAAACTGAGAGTCAGAAAAAAGCCCAAATGGAGGTTGAACTTCGTGGTTTAATTGATGTAATATTAGCGCAAGATGAAACGGCCAAATACATTTGTAGAAAACTTTATCGTTTTTTTGTCTCTCGTAACATTTCATCAGAGATTGAGGACGATATCATTGTTCCTCTTGCAAACACCTTCCGTACGAATTATAATTTGCAAGAAGTAATGTCACAATTACTAAAAAGCAAACACTTTTATGATGCTGATGACAGTGAATCTACGGATGAAATTATAGGTGGTTTAATTAAATCTCCATTAGAACTTGCTCTCCAATCTATTTCATTATTGGATTTCCCTGTTCCCCATCCAATAGATGAGGGAGAGCTTCATTACAAATCGTTCTATTCCAACAACCTTATTAATAAGTTTTTAGTTCAAAGTGCCCAACCTACTTTCGGCGAGACAACAACACCTCCTGCAGGATTTCCAGCGCATTATTCGGGACCAAGCTATGATAAAAGTTGGTTTAATTCATCCACAATTATTTTTCGATACAATATCTGCAAAAATGTGTTATTTAGAGGGGTATATGGTTTCAATGCTGCTGCCTATATACAATCAGTTGTCACGGATCCAACAGATCCAGAAGAAATTTTGACAACACTCACTGACATGATGTTTCCTGAAGCACCTAGTAATGAAAGAAAACAATACTTTATTGACACGTTTTTATTTGACGGAGGAAGTTTGTTACAAGACGGAGACTCCAAGTATTACTATTGGGAATCGCTCTGGGCAGATTATTTAGACGGAAAGAAAGTGAACACGGTCAAAGACATTCTAAAATCTTTGATTGAAGCTCTTATTTGGTCACAAGAGTTTCAAACTACATAAATCCAAAAAAATGAAACGAAGAAAGTTTATCCAACTAACATCATCAGGTTCTCTTGCTGGGTTTATGCTCAATGGTCATCTGGTCAGTGCATTCACAAGAACAAAACTTTTGACTAATATTTCGGAGGATGTAATTCGTGACCGAAGCATTGTTATGATTCAGTTGAGTGGAGGTAATGATGGTTTAAATACAATTATTCCCAAAAATCAGTACGATAAATATGCAAATATTCGCCCTACGATTCGAATTCATAACTCTGGCAATCATGCAGGAATTGAACTGGATTCGTCATTATCAACATCTGATGAGACATTGTTGCACCCAAATTTAACTTCACTTAAGGAATTATGGGACGATGGAAAGTTAAATATCGTTCATGGCGTGGGATATCCGCAGCTTAACAAGTCTCATTTCCACGGAAGAGCTATAATGTCTAAAGGCGGAGATGGATCTGAGTCAAATAGTAATAAACCTGATGGATGGATGGCTCGATACCTTCATTCTGGATTTGATCATTTGCAATATGATGATCCACTTGGCATTCAACTAGGAAATAAAAAACCAGCAGATGATTTTCATTCTGATGAGGAGCACAAAGTAGACATTAATTTATCTGGTCAAGACACCTCAGGGTTTTACTCTCAATTATCTAATATTGGAAATCCAGTACCTGATTTTGGAAACAATTCCTCTGAATACATCCAAAATATTGAATTCATCAATGGAATGGAGGTTACAGCGACAAACTATGCACAGAGAATAAGCACCGTATTTAATACAGGAACTAACTCAGTGAGCTATCCGTCGTATGATTTGGCCGATCAGCTCAAAACTGTGGCTAGAATGATATCTGGAGGTTCAAAAACCAAGATTTTTTTACTAAGAATTGATGGCTTTGATAACCATGCCAATCAAGTTGATAGTCAAACGAACAGTCACCTTGGCAAGCACGCGGATTTGCTCACTGAGTTAAGTGAATCAATTAAAGCATTTCAGGACGATTTAGAGCAACTGGGGATAGACGAGAATGTTGTTACAACAACTTTTACCGAATTTGGCAGAAAACCAATTGAAAATGGGAATAAAGGAACTGATCATGGCAACCTTGGTCCAATGTTTGTAATTGGCACTGGTGTTAAGCCAGGATTTACGGGGACGCATTTGTCTTTGGATAATTTTACATATGGAGGGAATGTCAAACATTTTGATTTAGACACTCAAATGCAACATGATTATAGACAAGTTTATGCTTCATTAATTGGAGATTTTCTAGGTGCCTCCTCGTCAACAATAATTGATACGGATTTTGACGCCTATGACGTTAATCGCTTAAACCTGATTTCAAACCCAATCTTAAGTAATCCCTATGAAAAGGGCCCTAATAAAAATTTGCTAAAGATTGTACCAAACCCTGTAGTCAATGATATGATTATTTGGTTTAGTAGTTCGGAATGGTTGCGCGGTGGTATTCAAATACACGATTTGCAAGGGCGAATCGTTGAGGATTTAACAGTGGATCTTTCAACAGGAATCAATCAAATCCCGTTGAACTTGTCTAATCTTTCAAATGGATTGTATGTGATAAAGGTTGTTGATGATAGGAATCAAACCATCGCAACATCCAAATTCTCCAAGCAATAGGTCTGAGAGCATTTAAAGAAAAAGCCCACAGTGTCATGTGGGCTTTACTCATCTAACTGTAACAATCACTAAAATATATATCGCAATCCAAATTGCATCTGCCATCTAGATTGTAAACTTGAGTCATAAACGAATGAATCAACTAAGTTATTATCAAACGTGTAGCTTGGTACGCCATCTGTAACAGTTACACCAATTGGCTGAATGGAAGTTGGCTGTTGGACTAGCCCCCAATCTGAACTGATTAGGTTTCCAAGGTTTAGGATATCCATGCTAAATTGAATTACATTGGTCTTACCAGAGCTTCTTTGGATGCGGTAGTCCTGTAAAAAGCGCACATCCCAACGGCTCGTCCATGGACTCAGTGCTCCATAACGCTCCGCATACTTTCCTCTTCGGCTTTTCAAGTAGTCATCCTGTTCTATAAAAGCATTGTATGCACTTGCATCAGCAGGATTGGCAAAATTCATTTGCAACACCTGCGAGCTAGTTGGCACGTATAGTAAGTCATTTCCACCTCTTCCATCACCATTGATATCACCTGCATAGGTATAGCTATACCTTCCTCCTCTGTTGTATTCAAAGAAAGTTGTAATGGTTGACCCCCATCTATTATTTGTTCCATAGTTCCACGATTGACTAGCTACACCAATAACTCTATGCATATCACCATATTTTGAGTAAGATAGATTTTCTGCGTTGGCATCACCCACAACAGGGTTGAAATCAAAAGCATCTCCTGTGATTTCAGCTTCGATTGAGTTTACGTCTTTTGCATTTAAATGATTGTATGCAAGACTAGTGTAAAGACCGCTATCAAACGTTTTTTGGAGTTTTAAAGAGTAATTCCAAATTCTACCCAAATCTGAATTGGAGAAAACATATGCGCTAGCATTAGCAGGAAATGGGACGTCAACTTGCACAAAGTCTCCTTCTAAATATACTGCTCTATTGTCAACTCCTGACAGAGTACCAGATGGGGTTTTGAAGCCCCAGTTTTGAACTTGTGGGCCATTTATGTCTTTTGTGTATGAAACATCTAAAGATAGAGTAAGCTCATTATCATATTCTTGATCAATACCTAAATTAGTTCTCCAAACTTGAGGAAATTGGTAATCGGGATCAACCATTTGATGAAACCACCAGTTCGGGTTGCCGATTTGGTTACCCAACCACACAAAGGGAAAACGACCAGTAAACAGACCAGATCCACCACGAACCTGAGTGGTATCATCCCCATTTACGTCATAATTAAAGCCTAATCTTGGAGAAATCACCAATTTATCTGAGGGCATTTTTGTATTGTCTAGAAATTGAACTTGCCCAGTATTTGGATTAACATATGGAGTTTTTGGCGCATAATCGCCAGTACCATCAATCACTTCTTGTGCTTTTTTATCAGAATCAAAGTATAATGGTTTATCCATTCTCAACCCATAGGTCAATTTAAATTTATCATTAACAAACCACTCGTCTTGAAGATAAAATGACATTTGACCAACATTGGTTTCGGCTAAGGACCAGCTATCGTTTTCATAGGTAGCAGTTGCTGCAGCAATTGCATCCCTAATCAAACCATTGTTTATCGCTGTTGTGAAATCGCTTAGTGATCCAAATGCTCCAAATGCACCCGCATATCCTCTGTCATCACCATATCCGTAAACCCCAAGGTTGAAAGAGTTGTCAAATTCAAATTTCTCATAAGAAAAACCTAGAGTGTAAGTATGGTTACCTTTTACAAAAGTTAAATTATTCGTCAGTTGCATCACTTTTTGATCCAATCGGTTATTTATTGAAAAAGGCTCGTGACCAACAATTATATAATTAGCTCCAGCTCCATCTTGGATTGTCATTGCAGGAGCTGGGCTTGACATAGGATTTCGGAAGTCATCAAAGTGGGTATACCCAATCTGTAGTTTGTTTGAAACTGCATCACTTAGGGTTGAGTTAAGCTCCATTTGAACAGAGTTCAATTTGTTGTTGATTTGATAACCGGAGTTTTCAAATTGTAAAATAGAAGCATTCGGTCCTCTAAACCCAAGTGCAGTTGGGTGTGCTGGCTTGTCCTTTGAAGCATCTAAAAAGTTGTAAATGAGTGCCATTCTATGGTTGTCATTGATGTTCCAGTCAAGCTTTACAATTCCCTTACTTGAACCAGCCTCATGAATGAAGCCTTCGTAAGTGCCAGTGTCATATCCCAAGTCAGATAAAGCAGATTGTACAGTTATTAAATCGGATTCTAAAACTCGGGATTCATTAATACCTCCAGTTCCTCTATTTGGCAGCCATGATTGACCAAGATCTTCTCGATTATCCTGCTCAAAATTGAAAAAGAAAAAGAGTTTATTTTTGATTATTGGTCCCCCAATGCTGATTCCTGTTTGAGACTGAAGAAGCTTAGGAACAAAAATACTTTGCCCCTTTATTTTAGAACCTGTCATATCTTCATTTCTGTAAAAACCGTAAAGAGTTCCGTTAAACTCATTAGTACCACTTTTAGTAACTGCATTTACCGAAGCACCAGTGAAACCAGCTTGAGTAACATCATAAGGCGCAGTTGAAACTGTGATTTGCTCAATAGCATCTATTGAAATTGGTTGAGCTTCTGTTTGTCCACCCGGCGTTGCTGCATCCAAACCAAATGGATTATTAAATATTGCCCCATCAAGAGAATAATTGTTAAACTGATCATTGCGCCCGCCAAACGAACCGTTACTTGCTGTTGGCTCAAGGCGAGTATAATCTGAAGCTGAACGGCTGATAGAGGGTAAGGTAGATAGCTGTCTTCGCCCAACACTTGTTTTAGCACCTGTTCGATCACTACTAAACACATCTGATGCGCTAGCTGTAACTACTACGTTGTCTAACTCTTGTGAGTCGGGAATCATTGCAAATGAAATGGTTTCACTTTTACCCAGAGTAAGGAATATGTCTTCAAAATTTTGCTCATTAAAGCCAATATAACTGATAGAAACCGTGTAAGGTCCGCCTACACGCATGTTAACCATATTGAAGCGACCATCTTGATTGGTTACAACTCCATAGGTAGTACCTGTTGGTACGTGCACAGCAACCACATTGGCTCCTTCAAGCTCCATATTAGCATCATCAACGACAACTCCAGAAATCGATGATGTTGTTATCTGAGCAGAGATAAATCCACTAATGAAGAGCAATAGTATAATTAGTTTTTTCATAAAAATAGGTTTTAGTTAACTTTTACAAATTAGTGGATTATTATTAAGCATTGGAAAACTGTTAATAAGTTGTAAAAAAAACTTAAATTAAAATTTATAAATATTCAATTTTAAGACACTTAAAGTGCATTTAATGTAAAAAATTATTCTTTATCCTTAAACTATAGGTTTTAGAATAAATTTATTTTCTTCTTACAAAAAAGCCACCCATTGGGTGGCTTTTTTTATTTTTAAAATATTGACTTATAAACTACAACGATAGACAAAGGCAGGAGGGAAGTTTAGTAATGAAAAATTAATTTTCACCTTTCCAAAGTGGGTCTTCAATCTCCTATAGTCAAAAGGTGCATATTGAAATTGTAGAAACTGACCTACCTCACTTAAAAAGTTAGTAGCATTTTGTAGAATGGATTCTTTTAGCTCTAGAGAAAACATGGAAAGTGGTAGGGATGAAATTATATGATCAGCTTTTTCAAATTGATGTTTTCGTAAATACTTTCCAATATGTTCAGCACTTTCATTGATGATTACAACTCTTTCATCTTGGATTTCAGAATTCAATTTTTTACAAAAAGCTTCATTAACTTCAAATACCAAAAGTTTACAATTCGGATTTAATAACTTTATAATTTCATGTGTAAAAACTCCTCTACCGCCTCCGAGTTCAACAATAACTTTCGCATCTATGTAGTTAAGGTTTCCAAACATAAACCTTCCCAAGGACTTACTGCTAGAGGATACTGCTCCAACACTTCTGTTTTTGATGAATTCGCTCAAGTATGACATAAACCCTAGTTTTTTTGGTCCTCGAATTTACTTATTTTTTGCGAGCATTTAAGAGGAATCAAAAACAAAAGTTTTTATGATTTACACTAGGTTTGACTCGAATTTAAATTTAGCTTTCACCTTTTTATGAGATTAAAATCTATCAAATAATTTATTCTTAGTGAAAACTGGTGCTGCGCAGTATGATCAAAAAGATTATTTAAGCTTCCTAAGTAATCAAGTTTTGTAGCACTATCTCTTTTGAATAATTGATTTCGGTATAATAGCACCAAATTACTTCCTGGGGCAAACCACCATTCAAAATTAATGTCAAGGTTCCAGATGTTAAAGTTTGTATCTGGGTCAAATTCTAGAACTGAAAAGTCTGTTACGGTACGTTTTCCGTTTTCATTTAGTAGAAACAGATTACGATCGTACTTTGCTCTACTCCAATAGTTTCTAAGTTTTAAGTTAACCCATTTCTTACTATCAAAAAAGTAGTTAAGGTCAATGTTGTTTTCTATAGATTGAATATCTCTTATTCCAAAATAAATATTTTGGTTCATTGACTCAAGATATCCCACATCGTCCTTAAAATGAAGATGGCTGGACTTTACTTCTAATGAGAATTGTTCTGAAAAACGATAAAGTGTGGATAAATTAAGTCTATTTTGTGATTTTTTTTCTTCAAAATCTTCTTTAAAATAGGAAAAGTTGTTCCATTGAATCCTATATGAGAAATCCTTATTTTTATTGGACTGCATCACCAGCTTTGCTTGGAAGTTCTCAGGTTCTTCTATGTAGCGGTCTAATGTTCTGGGTTTATCATAATCTCTTGTTTTAGATGAGTAAGCAAAATCAGCCTCAAAAACCATTAAGTTTTGTGTTGAGAAATCATTTCCAAACCTTATGCCCCATAACTTTCTTTCAGAAGAATGAAACGTTCGCGTGTTATGAAACCATAAATAGTTCCTGTACTTTCTAAGAAAGCCGTACTCTTTGAGAATTTGATAGCTTATCCTAGATGAAAAACTTTGATGATCTAAAAAATTAAAATATCCCAACTCATTCTGTTTGTAATGTTTATCAACACCCCACCAGCTGACATTGTATCTAAAATTACCTTTGAGCTCACTCAAACTAATTCCTGACCTAAATCCATTTTTACTGTTATCTTTTGGTGCTTTACTGCCAAAAGCTTTTAACTTAACATTGAAGTCTCTGTTGTCATCAAACAAATCTGCTACAAATACAAAATTATTCCCATACAAACCATCATTTCCAGTTTTGTTGGTGTTAAGCATACTAACCGATGAATAGTCATTAAGCAGTTGCTGAGACAAGGAAAGTATATTATAATTTACCAAAGGTTGTATGGTTTGTTTCCTTCTTTGATTTGAAGATAAATTTTCGATTCCAGCATCAACCTTGTCAGTAATTGCGTTTAAGAAACCTAAGCTTAGGTTTTTATTTGTTGTTCCAGTTACCTTAACCGTGTTTATTAATTGTGGGGTGTCATTAAAATCAAAAATCACCTCATCATTTTCAAGCAAATCGTCTCCTAGCGATACCTTTTCTCCAATCCTTCGGCTGTAAAAAAAAGATCCGCCGCCCATATCTCCGTCTGCAATCTCAAAAAGGGTGGCACCTTCCGTGAAAAAAGCTCTGTTTTCAGAGAATTGTTGCTCAAAAGGCCCTAGATTGAGTTCTACATTATCAAAGGCAACTTGGCCAAAATCTGGGATCAAAGATGCATCTAAGGTAAAACTGCTACTTAAACCGTATTTTAAGTCCATACCTGCTTTATAAGAAGTTGCTGGCTTCGCTCTTTTTTGAAGATTAATTGAAGACTGAACATAGGGATAAAAAAACAGTCTTACAGGGGGACTAATATTTTTTAATCCAGTTAGTGTTCCATTGGACTCATGATATTCCAATTCATTAACATTAACAGGACTCCACACAAAGGTTTCATCTAAACTTTGAATTTTTCTACCAAAGTTCAATCCCCATAGTTGTTCCTCTTTTTCAGGAAATCGAATGGCACTGTAAGGGATTGCCATTTCTACACTCCAACTATCTGAACTTATATGAGTTTTAGCATCAAAAACAGTATCGTATAAAAAATCATCGGAGTCAATAGATCCAGAAGAATATACATCACCAACTGTACCAGCACTTGTTATTTGAAAACCAAAAAAGTTTAAATCGTCGTTATATGTATTGAAAGTTACAAAAAAAGTTTCCGCATTTACATTCCAAATTTCATCACGCTGACTAAATTCTTTTGGCATCTTGTCTGGATTTGGATGTTTGAGAATAGCACCAATATAAATCGAACTCTGATCATAACCCAAATATGCAACAGTCTCATAATTCGCGGGTATTTTATTACCATGACGTGTTTCAGGCCACATCAGAGTGAAGTTAGTAGCAGGAACTAAATTGCTCCAAATCTTCTCAGATAATATTCCATCTATAATGGGTGCGCTTTCTACAGGAAATGCTTCATAACTCTTACTTTCTTGAGCTTGAATTATATTTAATATTAGAACAAGAGAAACAAATATATACCTCACAAAATATTAATTTTGATAAAAGAAATTAAATGATGGTGAAAATAGCATTTAATAACTTAAAATAACTTAGAAAGTAATTATATATAATCTTTTCTAAAAAAAATATTATGCCAAAAAAGGAGAACTAATTCCAGCGAATCAATTCTCCGATTAAGTGACCCAAGCTTTTGGAAGTTCGAACTTCTTCACAATAATAAATAATTTGGAAAAAATTATTTAGGTATTTTCACCTTAGTTTTAAATTTTAGCTGTGCATTTAGTGCACAAACTGTTATTTTTATGTTAATAATTGAAATTATTGAAATAAGCCTTTATTTTACAATCCTTAAATTTAGATATCTAAAATTCAAAATAAAATGAAAAAAATTTTATTCCTTACACCATTATTTTTTATAAGTTTTTCTTACGGACAAACATTTAGTGGTTTTGTGAAAAACCCTAGTTTCGAAGATGGCTCAATTGGAACTATAATTAAAAATCGATCTTATAATGATTGGAAATTAGGGGGTCCAAATTCTGATGGTACTGGAGTTTCAGCAAGCATTCAAACAGCTAATGTCCATGCCGGAGATGGCACTAAAGCCTTAGAGGTCACTTCAGTAAATAACAATACAGAATGGGGTATAAGACTTATCAACACAACATATCCTTTTGACGCAGATAATACAAATCCTATTGATGTTACAGTTTCATTTTGGGCAAAAACGTCTGATACTGATCCAGGGAGTGTGGTTCCTACTGGAGATATGAGATTATTAATAAAGGATACTGGTTCGTTGAACTATGCAAATGAAAAACAAACAGCTAATGGTTTTGTGGATAAAACACGTCGTGTTCTTCTTACTACTGATACATGGGTTTATATAACTAAAACTTTTACATTTCCAGCAGCAGAAAGTTATAATCTTTCTCTATTTCTTGAATTTGGGAAAGTGGATGGTGTTACTCAAATAGACGGTATAACAACAACGGTTACTGGTGGTGCAACCTTATGAACACAAGACATAGCAAAAGATAAATCAAGTGTATCTTTTATCTAAATCCATCAACGGATTTCTTAAATTATAGATCTGAGGGAGTAAAAAATATTGAAGTATATAATTCGCTTGGTCAAAAATTAAATGAAGAAAAGGCTGATGGGAGTGTATACATCAGCTTTTCCTAAGGGTTCCTATTTACTAAAACTATTAGCTGATAACGGAGAGGTGTCAACCAAACAATTTATTAGAGATTAAGAAAAAAAACTAATTATATTTAAAATATAATTTTTGCCTGATATTATAATACACTATTTAACTTTGAAGCTCCAAACGTTTCCTTTTTGAATTTTATTTTTGATAATTCCATCTATTCTCCAATAGTAGGTTTTTCCAGGGTTTAGTTTTCCTGGAGAATAGATATTATTTTTTTGATTTCCTTTATACTCAGGTGATTTGTTAGATGCATATTTTACACTATTGAAATCTTCACCAAAATATATATCACTTGAATTAGCTTCATAAGCATTTAGCCACATTAAATCTGCGTTAGTTTTAACTGTTTTAGATTTATTGGGGGGAACTGGTGTCGATGCTATTTTATCTTGAAATCCTGGGATCCAATAATTTATATCTCCAAACTCATAAGGACCAATATCTGGTGCTTTTCCTAAATATTGTATTTCTTTTCCTTCAACAAGTGATCCATTATCAACTAGCTCAGAGTCTTTTTTGGGTCTAAAGTCTAAATTATCAGGGTCTCTTAATTGACTTCTTATATCAGCATTTTTAAAATTACCAGACCAGTTATGATCGACTATTCCCGGGACGGGATAATCTTTACCTGGTCTTGTTCTGTGCCCTGAAAATTTATTTGAGATATTGTTTCTGGTAATTGTTTCATAATTTCTTCCTTGAATAGACACTTTGCTAGACACAATTAAATCATTTAGACGATTATCAAAACTTAAATTATTGTAAATAAAATGTTTGTCTCCCTTAAAGAAAACTCTATCAGTTTTCCAGGCAACATTATGGTGCATAGTTCCATTCTCACCCCATCGAGAATTTGGGAGATTCGAATTGTCAAAACGTAATCCAATTTTTACTGAATTGTGTACCCAATTATAACGTGTTTGAGATTGATCTTGTTCTTTTGCACTTATTTGGATGAGTGATCCGTCATTCTGTAAATATCCTGATCGAGATAAATTGTTTAATTCAATAGTATTTCTAGCACCTGCTTTATACATTTCTGAAGCTCCGGCAGTATGTACAGTATTTCTTCTAAATAATAAATCAGTTGATCTTAACATATTTATGGTATAACCTCCTCTAAAAGTGCAGCTGTAATCAATAGAATGCATATAATTATTTTCAACGATATTATTTGATCCATTCATATTAAGAACTGGCCCATCCATATATTCAAATTTGCAATTTCTTATAATGTTGAATGATTCACTTTCATTCTTTTTCATTAACATAGAAGTTACTTTTATTTGGGACAGATCATTCAACATTCGCTTGGAATAACTTGGGTATTTGAAATTGCAATTTTCAATAGTTATGTTATTACTTTCATAAGTATTAAATGTTGTTCCAAAGAAATTTATCCCTTGAATTTTTATGTGTGATGAGTTCTGAATATCAAAAGCATAAGATTGTGTTTTTCCTCTAATTTCAAATCCTCTAGGATGTCTTCCTTTGGGAGTCCATAAATAAACTGTCTTACTTTTTGCATTGTAGAACCACTCATTTTCTTCATCCAATAACCCCAATTTACCCTCTAAAAAATAACCGTGTCTTTCCACTTTGCCTTCATAGCTGAAATGTACTTTTATACCTTTCCTTTTAGTGTCGTATTTAAAATTGTCAGTATTGGGGCTATGCTCAATCACATTAGATTTAAAAGTTTTAAATGAACCTGAATTTACAAGAATAATTGCTCCTGTTAAGTCTTCGTTTATCAAAGCTAATTCTTTATTGAAGTGATGTCCATAACTACTTTTTTCTTTTTCAGGCCAAGCCATTGATTTGGTTTTATCCCAAACGGATCCATCATACCAATTTCCATTTGGCCATCTGGCTGAAGTCATACTTTTTTTATTTACGAATAATTGCCAGATATCTTTTTTGATTTTAGCTTTATAAATATTACCGTCGTACTTTCTCCAAGTTGTTTTTATCAATTCGGTTCCATCTAAAACAACATTTTCGTTCTTGTATGCCTTGAATGTTATAGGGGAATTATATTTTCCGTGGGTTTCATACAACGAGATAGTTTCATGATAAATTCCTTCTCGAATATAACATGTATCACCAGCTTGCATTTCTTTTGAAGCTTTTGAAATTGTTTTAAAAGGCTTGTTAAAAGTTCCTGGGTTGGAATCTTCTCCCTTAGGGGAAACGTAAAAGGAGGTAACTGTTAAACGTACTTTTTTGTCTTTAGATTTACTTTTTTTTGATTTTAGATAAGCATTGTATTTTGCTTTAAAGTAATCATGATATTTTATCATTTTTTCTTGTCCTACGACATCCTTTACCATTTCATTGTAAATTGGATTTAGTTTTTCAATTTCCCCTCTTAATGTATCCTTATCGTCTTTGTATTTGTTTCTCAGAAGGTTGAATTCAGTCTCTTTTTCAACAAGTATATCATAAACCTGTACATTTTCGGTTTCTGTTAATCCTAAGATTTCTGATAATTTTTCTGTGTTTTCTTTAGCGAAGATTTCTGCCCTTGTTTGGGCATTTATAGAACCCGTAATTATAAATCCAAATAACAATAAGAACAGTTTTTTCATGGTTTAATAATTTTAATAAATTAAAATTAATTCAATTATAAAGAATAAAGTGTTTCGATTTGTATCATATCATGATACAAATATTTCATATTTAGTAAAGGCTAACTGCTATTATTTTAGTAAATTGAGTTTATTTTTCAACTATAAGATTTTACAATTTAAACTTAATTTAAATGCTCCGGTCTTGATTGGACCTGCTGGATATATAACATCTGAAGAAGATTAGTACTTAAAATGATAGAACCAAAATTTTCCTTAAAAAATAAAGT
Organism: uncultured Bacteroidota bacterium; assembly: GCA_902536935.1. GTDB lineage: Bacteria > Bacteroidota > Bacteroidia > Flavobacteriales > Flavobacteriaceae > UBA724. The sequence goes on from CACAZM010000006.1 coordinate 57,441, forward strand.
GAGTTTGATTACCGGTGGTGGAAGTGGCATTGGCAAAGCAATCGCAAAAACTTTTGCAATGCAAGGTTCATACGTCTATATACTTGACTACAACGAAATAACAGCTGCTGAGGTGGTTCTTGAAATTAATAATGAGGGATTTAAGTCCAAAGCATATAAATGTGATGTCTCAAAATCAGAAGAAGTATCAAATGTAATAGAGAAAATTTCACAAGAATCTTCGATTGACATTTTAGTAAACAACGCTGGCATCGCTCATGTAGGAAATATTGAAATGTGCGAAGAAGAAGACTTGGATAGACTTTACAATATTAATATTAAAGGAGTTTTTAATTGTTTAAAAGCTTGTATACCCCTTATGAAAATCAATGGTGGTGGTGTAGTTCTAAATTTAGCCTCTATCGCATCTTCTGTTGGGATATCAGATCGTTTTGCATATTCAATGTCTAAAGGAGCTGTTCTAACAATGACTTATGCAATTGCTAAGGATTACATTGACCATAATATCCGTTGTAATTGTATTTCACCAGCTCGAGTTCACACTCCATTTGTAGATGGATTCATAAAGAAAAATTATCTTGGTAAGGAAGAAGAAATTTTTGAAAAGCTTTCAAAAACACAACCCATTGGACGTATGGGAAAGCCACAAGAAATAGCAGATTTGGCATTGTTTTTATGTAGTGATGAAGCGAGTTTTATTACAGGTTCAGACTACGGAATTGATGGCGGGTTTATAACACTTAATTCAAAATAAATCTATTATGAAACTTATTCGATTTGGGGAAACCAATAAAGAAAAACCTGGTGTAATTTTATCAAATGGAAAAAAAATAGATGTCTCAGATTTTGTTACAGATTATGATGAAAACTTTTTTGGAAATGATGGAATTGAGAAATTAAGAGATTGGTTGTCAAAAAATCAAGATTCTTGCCCAGAAATTCATGATGATATCCGATTAGGATCTCCATTGAGTCGTCCTTCAAAAATAGTATGCGTCGGATTAAATTATGCCAAGCATGCTGCTGAAAGTGGTATGGATATTCCCGAAGAACCCGTACTTTTTTTTAAATCTACTTCATCTATAGTTGGGCCCTTTGACCCGATCGTAATTCCAAAGGGAAGTGAAAAAACAGATTGGGAGGTTGAATTAGCTGTTGTAATTGGTAAGAGTGCATCATATATATCCGAAGCAGATGCGCTAAATCACGTAGCAGGCTATGTGTTGCACAATGACGTTAGTGAACGTGCATTTCAATTGGAAAAATCAGGTCAATGGGTAAAGGGAAAAAGCTGTGATACTTTTGCTCCATTGGGCCCATTTATCGCAACGACGGATGAAATTAATAACCCCAATGACTTAAATCTTTGGTTGAAGCTCAATGGAGAAATAATGCAAGATAGTAGTACATCAGATTTTATATTCAACATTCAAGAAGTCGTAAGCTACATCAGTCAATTCATGACCTTACTTCCTGGAGATATTATTTCAACCGGAACACCCTTTGGAGTTGGATTGGGTTTAAATCCTCCTCGATATCTGAAAGAAGGTGATGTAGTCGAACTGGGGATAGATGGTTTAGGTATTGCAAGACAATCATGTAAAGCATATAAATGATTATTGATATTCATTACCATTTTTGGAAAAATATTGCTTTTTGGGATGTATGGATTGAGCAGTCTATGTCTGTGATTCGAAAAGATTTTCTTCCAACAGATTTGGAATCTTTTTTTCAAGAAAACGTGGTTGCAAAAAATTTATGGCTTAAATCAAAATGAATGAAATTAGAAATAAATTATAAATACCCCTCAGTGCCAGATCTTAAAGCACGTGCAAAAAGAAAAATTCCAAAATTTGCTTTTGAATATTTAGATGGAGGGTGTAACGATGATGTAAACCTCAAAAAGAATACAGATCGGATTAGAGCTGTAGAGCTAAAGCCAAAATATCTAGTTGAGTATACACCACCTAGCTTAAAAACGAAACTTTTTGGACATACATACGACGCACCCTTCGGTATTTCGCCAGTCGGCTTGCAAGGACTGATGTGGCCCAAGTCACCAGAGATATTAGCCAGAGCAGCATTTGATCATAATATTCCTTTTGTATTAAGTACTGTTACCACAGCTAGTATTGAAAAAATTGCTGAAATTACAGAAGGTAATGCTTGGTTTCAGCTTTATCATCCTTCAGAGGAACGAGTCACCAAAGATATTTTGAAACGCGCCGAAGCAGCAGGATGCCCTGTATTGATTATCCTTGCTGATGTTCCTTCTTTTGGTTATCGCCCTAGAGATATTCGTAATGGTTTGTCCATGCCACCAAAAATGACTTTGACCAATATTATTAATGCAGCTAAAAGACCCCATTGGGCATTGCAAACTTTAATTCATGGTCAACCAAGTTTCGAGATACTCAAACCTTATATGTCAAAAAACTTAAATTTAAATCAACTTGCTAAATTTATGGATGCTACGTTCTCAGGTCGTTTAGATGAAGAAAAAATCAAAAAGATTCGTCATCTGTGGAAAGGTAAATTAGTGCTCAAAGGAGCTGAGTCTGCTCATGATGTAGAAAAAGCTTACCAACTGGGCTTAGACGGAGTTATTATTTCCAATCATGGTGGACGTCAAGTTGACGTTGGTCAAGCGACTATAGATTCATTAAAAGACATTGCACCACTTTATAAAGACAAGTTAACTGTGATGATGGATAGTGGTATTCGAGGTGGGGCTGATGTGGCGCGCGTGATGGCAAGTGGAGCGGATTTTAGTTTTTTAGGTCGTACTTTTATGTATGGTGTTTCTGCTCTTGGAAAAAAAGGAGGGCATCATACAATTGCGATGTTAAAAACACAATTGACTCAAGTCATGGAGCAGCTAAGTTGTGCACAAATTGATGATTTACAAAGTAAAATAATTCAAACTTTATAAATGCAATTCATGAAAATTTCTTAAATTAAAGTATGAAAAAATTAGGCTATCTCTTTTTAAAAGCGAGAACTATGCATTTGGTGCTCCTTATGCTAATATTCAATGTTGTTAATAGTCAGACCAATGCTTTGAACATGTCATCTGTTGACAGTACTTCATATAAAAAGATGCAGAATTCAAAACACAAAGCCATTAGTCATTTTAATGATTCTAAATATGGTATGTTTATTCATTGGGGATTATATGCTATACCCGGGGGAGTGTGGAAAAATCAAAGGATGGAGGATTTGAAAGGTCCAAAAGTGGCAGAGTGGATCCAACTCGCGGCACAAATTCCAAGAAATGAATATTCGGAATTAGCTAAACAATTTAATCCAACTAATTTTGATGCCACTGCTATTGCCAAATTAATCAAATCTGCTGGAATGAAGTATTTAGTTATTACTGCAAAGCATCACGATGGTTTTGCGCTCTATGACTCTGAGGTAAGTAAGTATAATATTGTAGATGCTACCCCTTACAAAACTGATGTTATTGATGCGTTATATGAAGCATGTAAATCTGAAGGTATCGATTTTGGTTTATACTACTCACACAATATTGATTGGTTTGATGGTAATGATTGTGGTTATAGTGAAATCATGGCATCTGGTTTACCCTTAAACGAAAAAGCCCAAAGAAAATTTGGAGCTAATACCTGGGATCCTAGTCCGAATACATTCTCAGATTATCTATATAAAAAAGCTTTTCCTCAAGTCAGAGAATTGCTTACCAAGTATGCTGACATGACAACCTTGTGGTATGATATGCCACATTATTTAACCCCAAAACAGAGTTATGAATTTTATAAACTAGCATATGACTATCAACCTCAATTATTAATAAATTCTAGAGTTGGCAATTCCCTTGGTGATTTTGATATTCCAGGTGATAATAAAATTCCTGAAAACCCACTGAGTATCTCAAAACCTTGGCAAACAGTTGGAACTACAAATAATTCTTGGGGGTTTAAATCTTATGATAATGATTGGAAAAGCCCTAATGAACTTTTGTTTTGGCTCATTGAAATTGTTAGTAAAGGAGGAAATTATATGCTAAATATTGGGCCAGACAGTATGGGAGATGTACCAGAAACATCTTTTAAAAATTTAATTGCCCTTGGAAACTGGTTGAAAATTAATGGTGAAGGCATTTACAATACTAAACGTTGGAAAATTACCCATGAGGGTCCTACCCAAATTTTTATGAAGGGCACAAATCATAGAGAAAAGAATAAAGGTAAATCTCTAGAATTTACTACCAAAGATTTTTGGTTTACCATCAATTCTAATTACCTGTTTGCAACAGCTTTGGTTTATCCTCAAGAAAACGAATCTATAATCATAGAAAGTTTGTCAAAATTTTCGGGGTATAAAGTAAAAAGCGTAAACCAACTAGGATCTATAAATTCGATAAAATGGAAGCAAACCAAAACCGGTTTGAGAATTAGTGGGGTACAGAGAACAACTTCCGGATTGGGTTACACATTAAAAATTGATATAGATTAATATATAAAAACACTAAAAATATTAAGGCTGTTATCTAAAGTTGAAAAATCTCTTATTTCCTTGTTACTTACAATTTGGTAGTTCCCTTAGTTTTTACAATTTTTTCTTCTTTTCCTTCCGCTGAATTTGGGTCAGGGTAACCAGAACCCTCAAAAACATCTTTTGCCCAACCCTGGTGAAGTGCAAGTAGTTCTTTTAATATTTTGGGTTCTTTCAATGAATAATTTATTTCTTCTGGTTTTTCATCATCTAAGTTGGCTAAGTAGTATTCAGGCATTTCAAATTCCTTTTCAGGATGAATAGAGAACTTTCCTGTGGTATCATGGCCATCATAAATAAGTTTCCAGTTTCCTTTTCTAACTGCCCACATACCTTGCCACATCCAATGCATAACTTCGTGAGGTGATTTAGCATCATCAGATTTTATAATATCTAAAATACTTTTGCCATCGAGTTTATTCTTTGGTTTTGGAATATCAAGTATTTCACAAATGGTAGGTAGTATATCAAGATTTACAATTGCTTGATCTCTTGTTTCACCTTGTGGAAATAATTTAGGATAACTTATTACCGCTGGTACTCTAATGCCACCTTCAAAGAAGCTACCTTTTGCACCTCGCCATTTTCCAGTAAAGCCGCCTCCACCATTTCCTCCATAACTTTCATTCCAGTTATAATAATCTTCAGTTGAGTGCCCATTATCACTCATATAAATTATTATGGTGTTGTCTCTTAATCCAAGTTCGTCTAGTTTTTCTAAAATTTGCCCCATTCTGTGGTCAAGAGTGGTAATCATTGGTGCGTATGAGCTTCTGGGCCATTCTAGATGTTTATATTGTTTTATGAAAGTTGAATCCGGTTGCTCAGGATAGTGCGGTAGACTAAACGGAACATAAAGGAAGAAAGGATCATTTTTACTTTCTTCTAAAAACCTATTTGCCTCTGAAACCTGCATATCTGGAAAATACTTTCCATCTTCAAATATTTCTTCTTTATTTTTATAAAGATCATGGAATTGTGGTCTTTGCCAATTCGCATGTAAAAATTTATGAGAATAATAATCAATAAAACCTCCTCTAAAACCAAAGAATTCATCAAACCCTTGATCTAAAGGCCCATGATCCATGGTCGCTCCCAGATGCCATTTTCCAATTAGTCCAGTCTTGTAGCCATAGGATTTTAAATGCTCAGCAATTGTAATTTCTTTAGGATCCATTACGCGACCTTGATGGTCGTCGGGATGACAAGAGGTCCATTGATTAACTCCACTACGTTGTGGCGCACGGCCGGTTAAAAGTGCAGCTCTAGAGGGACAACAAACCGTATGACCATAGGCTTGTGTAAATTTTATTCCTTGAGTGGCTAACTTGTCTAAAACTGGTGTTTGAATGTCAGATGCGCCATAGCACCCAGCATCTAGAGTTCCTTGGTCGTCAGTAAAAAAAAGTAGTATGTTGGGTTTTTTCTCGTTTAACCTTGCAGTCGACGTTTCTTTTGCTGTGCTTTTATTTTGTGAATTGGTATTACAAGAAGTTAGGCTCGCAACTACAATGATAGTTACAATCTTGAAGAAAGTATTTTTTATGACTCGCATCGTCAAAAAATTTAGAATAAAGGATGTTTGATAGAGATAACTCTATTTTTTAGAATTTTCCCTTTTTGCTCTAAAATGTGCATGTATTTTCTGCATACTTTCGCCTCCAAGAAAATCTTTCATAACACGGTTTGTAGCTTTGTTTAATACTTTCATTTCAGCTTTGAAAGTTTCATTATTATCTTTGTGTTTTTCTTTTAAAACTGTAATTTTTTTCTCCTTTGCTAAAAGAGCCTCGTATACTTTTACAGTTTCTTCTTTATCAAGCGATAATACTTTAACAATTTCATCAGTTCTATTCTGAGCTTTTTTTTCTTCTTTGGATTGGGCAGAGACCGAAAATGTAAAGAATAATAAAACGATTGAGGTGATAATATGTTTCATAACCTTTAGTTTATAATTTATTTTAATAACAAAGTTATTTTTGAAACGTAATTTTCTTATAATCATTTATTTCAAAAATTACCACAAAAGTTACAAATGCTAATATTCAACCAATGGAGCATGATTAGGCCCCTTTCTAGATTTTTCTGCTCTTTTATTTAGGGTTTCAGGACTTATATCGTAAATCGAATTACTTAATTTAGTGTAATTGGGTTGTGCATCCTCACGGGGGAAATTAGATATTATAGTTTTGAATTTTTTTAGAATAGTTTTAATTTTTTTTGAATTTGAATTAATCAAGTTCTCCTTTTCTTCTGCATCAATTGTTAAGTTATAAACATGAGATATTTGCCCTAGAGTATCAACAAACACTTTATAATTTCTGTCTCTTAAAGCTCGATCTCTAAACTTATGAACGTTACTAGCGCGATTATAATCTAATCGAGCTGCTCGTGACCCCATAGTTAAAATCCAATCTCGGTCACTTTTTGTTTTGCGTCCTAGAATGACATCTTTGAAAGATTTTCCATCAAAATGAAAATCTTTTGGCAGTGAAGCATTTCCAAGGTCAGCAAAGGTTAATAATAAATCACTAAAATCAACCAGCGCATCTGTTTCAACACCAGCTGGAACTCTTCCAGGCCAGTTGACGATAAAAGGTTGGTTGACACCATTTTCGGTCAAATAGGTTTTACCACCCCTAACGGATTTTCCATTAAGGCGTCCTGTTATATTTCCAGAAGTTCCGTTGTCTGTAGTCCAAAAAATAATGGTATTATCTCTAATACCCAGATTATCAATTGCTGTGACTAATTTTCCAAGAATTTCATCTGTATAACGAACCATCGCTTTGTGCTTTTCCATTTTCCCTGAAACTTTTGGTTCACTTGGGGTAGTTGTTAATGGTCCATGAGGTAAACACATTGGATAGTAAATCAACATTGGGTCATTTTTGTTTTTCTTCATAAAATCAATGATGAAATCAGTAAAAATATCTTCGCCAAATTGCCCTTCATAGGTTTTACTACCCTCTTTCGTATGAATATAAGGATTCCAATAACGCTCCTGGCTTAAAGTTTCATTACCTCCTTCGACACCTGTCCACATTGCATATTCATCAAAACCATGGTCATTCATTACTGTAGGCTGTAGCCTAAAATCATTAATTTGCCATTTTCCCGCAGCACAGGTTTTATAACCTGCTTGCTGCATTATTTTGGGTGTGCTTGGATTTTTGTTCGAATCGAAATTTACACCATGACCCCATCGTGGAACATCGTAATGATTAACCCAACCATGGCGAAATGGATATTGACCGGTTAAAAAAGTAACTCTCGATGGTGTGCATTGAGGCATTGACCATGCATTATTGAACTGCATTCCTTCTTTTGCTAAAAGATCGATATTCGGGGTTTCAATATCATCGGCATCGTATTTACTTATCCATTCCTTGCCCAAATCGTCTAATAAAATGAATATAATATTTGGTTTTTGGTTTTTGGTTCTACTATCACTTAAATGGCTTTTATAATTTCCGCAGCTTATTATTATCGAAAAGAACAAAAGATATAAAGACCAGTTAAAAAGTTTCAAAAATGTTGTCGAATTAAATGTCAAGTGACTAATCTTTTATAATAGGTTTTGAAATACTTAAGGGAAAAGTTCCAGGTAAATCGTCAATGTAATTTTTGAGCTCAAGTTTTAACTCTTCAACAAGATCTTCGTTAAAAGTACTTTTATATCCATTGTCCTGTTCAAAAGGATCTTTGCTAATATCATAAAACTGATCTTGAGTAAAATAGTTCTTAGCATAAAACTTCAAAGCACGCTTTTCAGAACCTCTTCCACCAGGTTTATCACATATATGAGTTGCTTTTTTACCATTTTTCTCTAATCGATTTTTTACATTTTCGGGGGCTTTAAAGGCTAGATATTTTTTTCCATCTTTTAAAATGGCTCTGGTAGCACCCAATTCAAAATATAACGAATTATGAATGGGCTCATCTTTTCCTTGTAGCAATGGTACCATGCTTCTACCATCAATCTTGTAGTTTTCTGAAGGTTCTATTTTTGCCAATTCTAATGCAGTAGGTACCAAATCAATATTAGAAACCATTTGCTTTGTTATGATGCCACTTTTAAAGTAAGATGGTCCCCAAGCAAAACTTACCGTTTCAACACCACCTTGGTAGAGTGAACCTTTTCCAAATTCAACACCATGATCATTAATAAAAAATATAATTGTGTTTTCTAATTCGTTGATGGCATCTAATTTATCAAGTAATGCACCAATCGCGTCGTCCAGCCATAATACATCTGTTTTTTCCTGCTCTAAACCAGCTTTTTCAATACGTTTACCAATGGTTTCACGAGGGGGCATCACTTCAAGAGGCTTTTCTAAAAATCCTATCGGTGTTGCCAGAGGATCTCCTTTGTGTTTTGAACCTAATTTATCAGGGCCATGAGCAACGGTTGTAGCAAAATATAAGAAAAAAGGATTCTCTTTCTTTTGAGCTTCTGTCAAAAAGGTTAAAGCTGAATCAACTATCCATTCCATATTATGATCTTCTACAGCTTTAGGATAATGATTTGGTAAATTTCCTTTGTAGATGGATCCAGCGAAATCAAATCCAACTTTTTTATAAGAAGTGATTTGTGCTAATTGATTCTCAATCAACTGTGATTTAACTATAGAATCTCTTGGATTTGAACTTAAGGGGACTTTATGAGGATTTATTGAGTATATCACATGATTTTTTCCAACACCACCTGTAAAATAGCCGTTCTTTTGAAGTTCTTTAGCAATATTGTTGGTATTTGAGTTGATACGCACATTCCAAGTTACATTAGTCTGTCCCTGATATCTTTTTATATTTGATTTTTTACTGCCTCTACTGGCATAATTTCCTGTGAGTATGCTGTATCTACTTGGTGTACAAACGGAGGTACTTACGTAGCTCTCATCAAAAATCACTCCTTCTCTAACCAATCTATCCATGTTAGGAGTAAGGTTGGTCGGGTTTCCATCTTCGTCTTGCCCTTCTTTTAAGAAATTAAATTGATTGCGATGTTGATCATCAGTAACAATGAAGATGATATTTGGTTGTTTTTTTAAATCTGATTTTGGATTTTCTTTTTTTTGAGCAAATGAAATGAAAGGCATAAAAAGTGTAAATACACTAATAAAAAGCGTATAAATTATTGGTTTTGATTTCTTCATTTACTCTACTCTTAAATTAAATTCTAATTATTTTATAAATCACTACTCTCGTCGTAAAACTTATAATCCCTGTGATTGTACAAGTGTTTTTTGACCGATTGTTCACTTGTGTATTCTTTTAGGAATCGCTTACCTCGTTTGGTTTGCCAATAAGGATGGTCTACTGTAATTGGTGGGAAATCCTCTAGAAATTTTGTAAACTTTTTACGCTCTTTTGTGTGTTTAGGATCATCAGTGACAAGTTGATAGCCTTTACCAAATCTGTGTTCGCCAGTATAGTAAAATCGTCCTTCAGGCATTCCTAACATTGGGTTTAACACTTCTAGCAGATAGTTTTTGGTACGCACAATTTGACTAGTTGAAATAAATCCGTAGATAAATTCTTTGGTTTTTTCTGTTTTTCCAGTTAAAAATGGTTTCAGACTGATACCATCAAATTTTTTTCCTTTAGGTAGTTTGGCACCTGCGTAATCTGTAAGGGTTGGAGCAATATCAGAAAAGTCGGTTAACTGATACGTGGCACCACGTTTTTTTACACCAGCACCGGAAATAATATTAATTACGTGAGGACCTCTTTCTACTCCTCTAGTTTTTGCAGTTATGGCTGTTCCGTTGTCTGATGTGAATATGATAATCGTATTATCATCAATTCCTAAATCTTTAATTTTTTTCACCACTTTACCAACCAAAACGTCTATGTACTCATTTAAAGATTTAAAGCGCTCGTAATTTTCTTTACCATCTTTTTTCTTTCCTAGATCTCCTACTTCTCCTCTTAAAGGATTTGTTGGCATTCCTGTTCTGGTACCATGAGGTGCAACACTTGGCCAATAAGCCAGGAATGGTTTGCCTTCTTTGGCTTTTCTTTCCATGAAGTCCATAATGAAGTTGGCAAAAATATCTGGACCAAAATCGGTTGGTTTTGTGTCCAACAATTGATGATTTTGAACGATTCCGGGATGCCAATAACGAGATGTTGTTTTGTAATCTTCCATTTGTCCTTTAAATTCTGGAGAACCTGGGAGTTTTTCAATTTCTTTTAAACTTTCCCAAAGACAGTATTCTTCAAAACCAACTTCTTTTTCATAAGGCATTGATCTTCCAGCATGCCATTTTCCAGCAATAGCTGTTGCATAACCAGCGTCTTTCAAAAGTTTGCCAAATGCCTGATGATCTTTGTACACATTTTGGTTGCTATCTCCCAGCCACATACTGTTATGTGTAACCCCTGTCGAGCTTCCATATTTTCCAGTCATGATTTGAACTCTCGATGGACCACACATTGCTGATGCATAACAAGTTTTGAACATGACTCCCTCAGAAGCCAATTTATCTACGTTGGGTGTATTTACAGCTTGTGGTAAACCATAAGCCCCATATAGATCAGGACTCACATCATCTAACATGATTAAGAGGATGTTTGGTTGCTCGGTTCTTTGAGCACAAATGTTAATAATACTCAATCCGAATAGCAATGTAAATACCATAATATTTCTCATTTCTAAGTGTAAGTTTTTTTCTGAAACCTACCAAAAATCATAGGTTTCTTCTCCTTTTCTGTTTCTGTGGAAATTAGGTCTTCTACCATCAATATCCTCAACATCAAATTTGATGTATCGTTTGGGGAAAATATTTTTTTTCAATCCAATTTGACTCATGTCAATTTTTTTAAACCCAAGTTTGAAAGCAGGAGATCCTGCTTTTAATTCAAATTTTTGGTTTTCTATATCCTCAAATAAAGGGTCAGCAACGATACTATTAATTTCTATACCATCCTTTCTTTTAGCTTCCACAAATTTATTTGCTTGGTTAATGTCACCAGCACAGAAGAAGATGTTCTTGTCTGTATCGCAATCTTCCGGTTTTGAAATCCCTTCGGAGACTCTGTAAGAAATATTATAGTAATTTATGGCTTTTTTGGATTCGTAATAAATATTGTTCTGAATCTTAGAGCCGTAGTCAGCTTCTTCATCTGGGTACGAAGCAAAACGAATAGATTCTTTGGAGCTACAATCTACAATAATGTTATTGATAATATGGTTAAAACCTTTATGAACAATTCCTGAAATATTAGCCATATAGATGATGTTGTTTTCAAAGGTCGTGCCTCTTTGCCAATCGTCTGTACGCATCACTCCTGATGCATGACTTGTAATATGATGCGCGTAGTTGTTCCTCATTATATTTCCTTCTCCAGCTCCAGAGACATTTAGTGCAGAACCATCTGCAAGTTCCTCCAATGCCCTATACACTTCGTTATATTCAATAATGTTGTTCTTTGCATGTAAAAAAGGAGTGTAACGCTCCCAAAAAGTACCCTCACTTGCTATTGATGCATCTATTTCATCCCAACGAATGGTTTTAGATGCTTCATCAAAATTGATATCTCTTTTTTGTAAGATAGGGACTCTAATTCCACAAACACCAACTGCTTTTCTAGGCACATGATGAATTAAATTATTGGCAACATAATTACTTCCACTTTGCCAAATAAATATTCCTGCACCCATTTTCATAATGCGCCCAACATGATGAATTAAGTTATTTGTTATAGAGTTGTTTTTGTTTACGTCTTTGGTTCCAGGCCCATATCCACATAGTAAAATTCCCATATGGCCAACAAAATCTATCATATTATTATTAATGTTGATGTTTTGAGCATGTAAATCTAAACGAATAGCTGAACCACCACTGTTTGTAAACCTACATTCAGTTACCTCACAGTCCTGAGCTCCTCTAAAACGAAGCATCGCATTCCCTCGATCAAACTTATCCCAGTCATGTTGAATTCCCCAACCTTTATGACCTTTCCACCAAGAGTCACGTTCTCCATGCATAAAAGTCAAACCCTTAAATACAATATTTTTTGTTGGAGTATCGATAGGACCCTTATAATCTATTTTTCCTTCAACTCTAAAATACTCCTTTAGCTTGGGAATAACTATGTTTTTTGAGGGTTCTCCGTTTTCTGGCCAATAATAAATTTTACGTTCCTGGGTATTTACCACCCAATGTCCTTTCGTATCTAAATAATCAATCACATTTTCGACCCAAGGTTTGGTGTGCGATTTTTTAGCTGCAGGTGGTGCATTAGCTTCCAATGTCGTCCAAGCAATACCATTTTCTTCATCAACAGATTCTAATTGCATCATATTCATGGTCCATGGAACAGGTGCGAAACCTACTTCAATGTCTTCAAGATTTGGCCATGATTTTAAAATTTTTTCACCTGTAAGCTCTAATTTTCTGAGCAAATAACGATCCTTTTCATGTAGTACGTTCATACTTTTAGCGCGTACATAATTAATATCCTTAAAATCAAATCCTTCTTTGCGAGCAACTGGAATTCGCTTATCACCATCAAACATGGTATAAAAACGCCCTAGACCATCAGGAATGTCTGTAACATATACATTTCCTTTGGCTACTTCAGGCAAAGCAACAGGGTAAGTCTCTAGTTTCTTCCAATCTCTTAAAGTAATTCCAGATGAAATTATTGGAGTTTCATTTTGATATGCTTGATAGGTAATTTTGGTGTCGTCTGCTCCAGAGTCTTCAAGTTCAAAAACAACAGTTTCTGACAACGTGTGCGTGCCACCTCTTAAATAAACATTTATGTTCTTTCGTCTTTGTTGTTCTGAGAGTGCTCTAATTGCATTTTTTGCCTGCACGATGGTTTTAAAAGGGGCTTCAAGCGTCCCTTGATTGCTGTCGTCCCCATTAACGTCTACGTAAAATTCTATTGAATCGTTTGGTAGCGAACAACCAAAAACGATAAAAGAAAGAATAAGAAAAATTAATTTCTTCATTTTTAAAGTACATCATTTAAATTCAACATTGAAAATAATGTATTACTAGGAATGCTTTTAATCTAAATATTTCAAAAAGTACAACAAAAACATCAGTAGATTCAGTCAAAGTGATGAAACTTGATCTAAAAAATAGACCACCATTGAGTGCAGTCATTCACGCTTTTACATGATACTGTTTTATTGAAAAATCAATTCAATGTTTTGTCAAGAGCTTTAAACTTTGCTGGATATTCTTTAGTTATTCCAAACCTACTTAACTTGGTATCAAAAGGTTCAAACTTAATAGCCTTTAATAATTTTTTATTTTTGATGGTATAATCTTGCTTAGACAGGTCTTTGAAATTTGGATCCATCACCACACCATTTGCTTCAATCCCATTCTTTCTTTTATTTTCAAGATCTTTTTCAGCTCCTGGCCACCAGTACGAATTATAGTCCATATTGTATTCATATGGTATAGGCTTTATCCCTGCTACATGAACAAACATTCTTCCCCATTTAAAAATTGAATTAGGAACAAAATTTGCCGAGGAGCTATAAACAATATTATTGGTTATATCTGATTCAGGCACAAAATATTGTTGTGGATATGCTCTAAAGTGAAAACCTCTGTTACAATCTATTATAATATTATTTTTGATCGTATTAATACCTTTATGAATGAATGCAGAACTTCCAGATTTATGGACGATGTTGTTAATTAGTGTTGTTCCTTCCTGCCAGTCGTCAGTTCTGAATCCCACATGAGGTACGTCATAGATTAAGTTGTGACGAATAATGTTTCCTGTTCCTGCACCAGAAATATTGATGCTAGAACCATCATTTAATTTTAATAGTGTTCTTTCAGCTCTGTTATATTCAACTATATTATTTCGAGCGTGTAAATACGGGGCATATCTGCGTTGGGGTGTAAGTGTACTGTCAACAGTTTGCTCAATTTCGTTCCAACGAATTGTTCTTGAAGCTTCATCAAAATTGTCTTCTGGTTTCATGAGTATTTGACAACGAACACCACAAAGACCAATTGCCTTTCTTGGTACATCATGAATGTAATTATTTGCAATTGTATTAAGGCCACTTTGCCATGCAAAAATGGCGTGACCATGCCAAATTACCTGCCCTACGTGATGTAATATATTATTTTCAATGATGTTGTTTTTATTGACATCTTTGGTTCCAGGACCATAACCAGCTAGAAGAATCCCCATATGCCCTACATAGTCAATGTAATTGTTTTTGATTTCTATATTTTGAGCGTGAAGGTCCAATCGCATTGCAGAACCACCGCTATTTGTAAATCTACATTCAGTTACTTTACAGTTTTCTGCTCCTCTGAATCTCAATAAGGCATTTCCGTAATCAAAAGTATCCCAATCGTGTTGTATTCCCCAGCCTTTTCTATTTTTATACCAAACGCTTCGGTCTCCTTTGGTAAAGGTTAACCCTTTGAAATTGATATTTCTTGCAGGAATATCATTAGGAAGGTCGTATTGAATTTTCCCTTCTACTCTTAAGAGCTCCATTAGTTTTGGTGCTTGTATATTATTCGAGGGAGTTCCATTTTTAGGCCAATAATAAATTTTACGTGTCTTTGTATTTACGCACCACTCTCCAGGCTCATCTAAGTAATCAATTACGTTTTCTATCCATGCTACACTATATTTTTTATTGGTAAAAGGCATTGCATTTGCTTCAAATGCCAGGTAGCCAATTTTATTTTTTTCATCAACGGATTCAAGTTGAATTAAGTTTAAATTCCAAGGTACTGGATTGAACACTACTTCAACATCTGAGAGGTTGTCCCAGTCTTTAATTTCATTATTTGAAAAAGGAACTCTCCTTAAGTGGATTCTGTCCTTATTGTAAAATGTATTTTGACTATCTGCTCTCTTAACTTTTTTGTTCACAGGCATTGTGAATTTATCACTTTTAGCACGTGTTAATCTTGTTTTGCCATCAAACAAAGTTCGAAAGGTGTCTACATTTTCTGGCATGTCTGCCACCCAAATATGTCCTTTAGCTACTTCCTGCATTCCAGGAACATTTTCTGCTTTTACCCATTTACCAACATCTTGTCCTGAGCTTATAATAACCTTACTGTTTTGATAGGCTTGGTAGGTTACCGTATAATTACCTTTAGGAGAGTCATCTAATCCAAAAACAATAGTTTTGTTTAGGATGTAAGTACCTTCCATAATATATACTTGTACATTTTCATTTAACCCTTTTTTAATCAGGTCTCTGACAGCTATCCTTGCTCTATCAATAGTTAAAAATGGATCATTTTTTCCTCCTTTATTTTCGTCATTTCCAGTTGTTGAAACAAAAATATCTATTGCAAAAATGTTAGATGTGAATAGGAGAAGAACTAGTGAGCTTAAAAGGGATATTTTTTTCATTAATATTTATTTTATCTATCGCAATTTACAATTCTGTAACAGATATGATAATTCGGACATGTCAAATAATAGTACAATTATAACATTATGTACAGTTTTTTACTTTCATAATTATTTTACAGGATCTACGTTGATATATATCGTTATATAATGCATATCTCATTTTAAAAACTAACGGCCTAAAGTTGAATTTAATGCATATTCCTTGAAAATAATGCAATTTTTGTGTTAATAATTGAAAATTATGGAAACAATTTTTTAATAAAGTTAATCTAAATTACACATGCAAAAAACATTAAAAAATGAAAAAAATTTTACTTTTAATATCAATTTTTGTTTTAAGTAATACCTACGGGCAAATAAAAACGCTTAAAGCAAATACTTTTACAGCATCTCAATGTATTGCAGGAGGTGTCACTACAATATATTATCCCCAAGGAGGCGCATATGTACCTAATAATCTTATTAGTAAGCATGCTGGTGAATCATCTGATTCCAATTGGAAAATGGTTCTCGTTGTAGATGATCCCAATGAGAAATGGATAGCAGGCGAAATAGTTTTTCTAGCGGCAATGCCAGGTGCAGGCGCTCCTTACCCTTTGGCAAATATTTTATCCATCAATTCTTCAGAATATACACTCACAGCGTATGCTCACAGACTTGTGGAAGCAGATAAAACATTAACTTGTTCCACTGATCAAGTTACAGTTAATGCATATAATAAATTACGTTTTAATCTTGAATACAATGGAACTTACGCTAATGCCGACGTTGCTATTACATTTGATATAACAGTAACTGACCCTAAAACTAATCATACTGAAACAATAAATGTGACAGTCAACAATACACTGTCTATTGATAAGTTAGAAAAATACGATTTTAGTTTTGGTCCTAATCCAACAAAGGATCTAATTTATTTATCAGCGAATAAAAGTATCGGTGAAGTCGAAATATTTAATTTAGTAGGTCAAAAATCTTTAATCTCAGAAATTGGTGATACCAACGGAGCTCTTGATATTTCAAATCTTTCTAGGGGCGTTTATATTATGAATGTTGCTATTGATGAAAAAATAGGAACATATAAAATCATAAAAGAATAAAACCGTATCAATATTTAAATGAAAAGACTTAGGAGGGGAAGCAAACCTTTTCCTAGGTTTTTTTGTTATAATCTACTGTATTGTGAAAAATATAATGATTTTGTTTTTTTTGTTGTTTTCATCAAAAAGTATACAATCTCAAACATTCTACGTTTCAACTCAAGGGAATGATTCAAACCCCGGAACAGAATCACTACCTTTTAAAACGATAAACAATGCAATAGACGCTGTGGGAGCATCTGGCGGCACTTGTATTATCAGGGAAGGTTATTATCATGAAAGTGTTTTAATTAATGATAAAAATAATATCATTATTAAAGCTTTTCCTAACGAAAAAGTCATCATCAATGGTACCAAGTCAATTGAAACAACTTGGACTCAAAGTTCTTTTAATCCAAATACTTATGAAACTATTTTAAACGAGGATATTTGGCAATTATTTATTGATGATGAGCAGCAAGTTATGGCACGTTGGCCAAATGCACAGTTTCATGATGATACTATTTTTGACCAATCATACTGGTCACCCGGTAATGCAAATGCAGGTTCAAATGGTATAATGGTAGATTCTGGAAACTTAGCAGCTAGTGGTATTAATGCTCAAGGCGCTTTGGCTATAGCCAATGTAGGGTCTTGGAAAACATGGACAGTTGAAGTCTTATCACATACGCCTGGAAATAATACATTCACTTATGAAACTGCAGGAAGTTATTTGAGTAAACATCATTATTATTTTTTGGAAGGAAAAATAGATTTTTTAGACACCCAAAACGAATGGTTCTATGATTCTTCAACAAAAAAGCTATCAGTTTGGGGAAACCCCTCTGGTAAAAAGATTCAAGGTAAAGTACAATCCTATGCTTTTGAAATGTATGAATGTTCAAATATCAAAATACAAAACTTAAATTTTTTTGCAACTACAGTCAAAGCAAACCGATCTTCAGAAATTGAATTAAACAATTGTTTGTTTTCTTATCCAAGTTGTTCCAAAAGGATGTTGGGAGATAAAGGCACACCACATACTACTGAATTAAAAGGGAATAACAAAAACAGTACTACAGGCTTTAAAATATACCAATGTTTGTTTGAGCATACTGACGGAGACGCATTATATATGATTGGAAAAAACAATATCGTGGAAGACTGTTATTTTCATCATATAGACTATACAGTTTCCTCTTTAAGAAACTTGATGACAACAGTGGTAAACAATGGTGATAACGGAATTTTTACAAGAAATACGGTACATACAACAGGAGCTTCATCTACAGTACATTTTATTGGTTCTCCAGAAGTATCCTACAACAATATTTACAATACTGGGTCTTTACAAAGTGATGGTTCTATAGTTCAGATGACAAGAGAGTCAGTTGAGGGCTCTGAGGTGCACCACAATTGGTTTCACGATTCCCCGAAATCTGGAACACGTTACGATGCACCAGTAAGCGACCCAGAATTGGCAGGGAAAAAGGGACTTATTCATCATAATGTAATGTGGAACTTAAGTAAAGCGTTAATGATAAAAGGTGACGAACAGCAAATTTATAACAACACTTGTTTTGATAATACTTCTAATGATATTAGTGTGATGTATGAGGTTTATGCAGATCCTCCAGGTGGGAGTTCTAATGGATTGACAATTACAAAAAATAATGCAGCTGATAAAATTTCTGGGCATCGTCAAAATCCACAAACAGTTCCGGGAACAGTGAGTCATAATGTATATTCAACAACTAGTGCTGATTACGGAATCAAGTATCTGCTAAATGATCCAGATAATTACGATTTCACACCGAAATCTACTTCAACGCAATTAATAGATTCTGGAACAATTATTGAAGGAATTAATGATGGGTTTTCTGGTAGTGCACCAGATATTGGAGCCTATGAAATCGGAGATACATGGACTGCAGGAGTTACTTGGACACCAGATTTTTACCCATGGTCATTTTTGTCTTTAAGTTCTGAAAAAAAGAATCAGAAAATCGTGATAAAAATGTTTCCAAACCCTGTAGATAATCAGGTGCTTAATATTTCGATTCCTAATGATTTAAAAGACTCCTCACTAACAGCCTTTAATATTAGAGGGCAGAAAGTCTTGGAATTTCAACATATACCAAATTCATTAAGTGTTTCCTCATTGAACGAAGGGCTGTATTTTTTTCTCTTTTCAAATGAAGAAGGGCTAAATATTTCAAAGAAAATAATCATTAATTAAAATAGAATCTTTAATTAATATTCTACAAAGAATGGCCAAGTTGGTAGTTTCTATTGTCGTAGCTCTTTTAGTTTCATTTCAAAACTACAGTCAGAGGAAAAATGTTAAAGATGATAAGTCTTTATTTGAAATAAATACAGAACCTATTTCGGGACTAACCCAATGGAAAAACATGAAATTTGGAATGTTTATTCATTGGGGGGTGTATTCAATTCCTGCAGGAGTTTGGAAAGGTAAACAAATTGAAAAATTGGGAGAACAAATTATGCGTCATGCAGACATTTCAATTGAAGATTACGAGAATATTGCACGGCAATTCAACCCTGTGAAATTTGATGCCGAAGAAATTGTGAAGCTAGCAAAAAGTACTGGTATGAAATATATTGTTTTTACTGCGAAGCATCATGACGGATTTTCGATGTTCGATTCAAAATTTACTGATTACGATATAGTTGATTTTACTCCCTACAAGAAAGATATTTTAGATGAATTGGCAAATGCTTGTAGAAAACATGATATTAAATTGGGATTGTATTATTCAACTCCAGATTGGCATTTCAATGGAGCTGAACAAGAACGTAACCCTATTGATGGGAAAATATCAGTATTTGGAAAAGTGTCTAAGGCCAATGAAGATTATCAAGTGGCTCAATTAAAAGAACTTTTGACAAATTATGGTGAAATTGTTGAATTGTTTTTTGATATGGGTGAGCCAACAAAAGCACAAAGTGAACGATTCGTCAAAACAGTAAAAACCTTACAACCCTACTGTCAAGTAAATGGAAGGGTCATGAATAATCAGGGAGATTTTATCACCATGCCAGATAATCATTTACCAGAATCGCCAATTTATGATTATGCTTGGGAAACACCAGGAACATTTTACCACACTTGGGGGTATAAGTCATGGGTTAAGGGCGATCCTTTAGATATTCAGATAAAAAAACAAATTAGAAAACTTTCAAAGATTGTTAGTATGGGGGGTAATTATTTACTCAATATTGGCCCCATGTCTGACGGAACTGTTGTTCCTTATGAAAGAGACGTTTTAAATGGTGTTGGGGATTGGGTTTCGCAACATAATGAAGCATTTTATAATACTAAGGCTAATCCTTTTAGAAAATTGAATTGGGGTTATAGCACAGTAAAACCGGAAGAAAATAAGCTTTACCTACATGTTTTTAATTGGCCTGAGGATGGAAAGCTTAAAATCCCAGGGCTAAAAAGTGAAATTCTTAATGCCTATTACTTAAATGATATATTGGAAAAACCTTTAGAGGTTTCTAGAATGGGGAATAACCAAAATATAAAGGTTGCCTTAGAACCTGTGAATAAAAACTTATCTATTATTGTTGTCGAGTACATGGGTGATCTGGAAATCATTAATCCTGTCGTTAAACCAGTAAATGGTGAATTATTGTTAACCCATAGTGATGCTACGAAACATGGCAAATACGGAATGGTTAGTTATAGGTCTATCGTTAAAGATGACCATAGAACTTGGGATATTGAGCTAGAGGAAACAGGAGAGTATGAGATTGAAATTACTTACAAGCATAAATACCCAGAAAAAGATTTCATTATTGAAGTAAATAATCAGCAGTTACAATTTACCTTAATAGGGAGCTCAAAATTACATCCTAAAAAACCACAAAGTATTGATGGTAATGAGGACTTGAAAGGAGAAAAGGATAATAAAATTAAAGGCAAATGGAATACCACAGTTTTAGGAGCTATTCATTTAGAGAAGGGTCAGCAAGTTGTGACCTTAAAATCCGGACGAGAGTATGTTTTTGTTTCCAGTATGAATGAGTTTCGTAGCAAAGACAGAAGGTATAGAGGTTTAAATGTTGAGGTTAAAAGTATCATGCTTACAAAGAGAAAATAGAATTACTGCACTGAATATAGTATATTTAACTTGTCTTAAGTGTAGTTTTATTTAAATTTCAAAATTCAAAAATCAACTATGGTTTTAAAGCATGAAAAAAAATCAATGCGCTTAAATGTTATCGTTGTTTTAAGTTTATTGGCCATGGTCAGTGTGTTGCGTGCACAAGAACAAAGACAGATCAATAGCATCAATTTTGACCATGTAACAAATAGTGAAGGATTAATGCACAACTCCATTGATCCTATTTATCAAGATTCCCGTGGATATATGTGGTTGGGAACTGTTAATGGACTATATAAATACAATGGCGACAAATATAGAATTTACAACAATGAACTTGGAAATCAAAACTCTATTATTGGTAACAGAATTACTGCAATAATTGAAGATAGTGAAGGAGTGGTGTGGATTGGTACTTCTAGTGGTCTATGTAGTTACAATAGAGACACTGATTCTTTCAGCAGGGAGCTGATTAACGCTCAAAGCAATTCAAGTTTCGTCTTCAAACACAATGTAAATACTTTATTTGAAGACGACTCAAAAACACTTTGGGTTGGAACCTCTGATGGTTTGCATCGATTAGACAGGGGGTCAAATGGTTTTACGTTAAGTGTGTATCAAGCTGATAGTAATGGTGTTGGTCTTAGTAACAATTATGTTACTCAGATTCTTCAAGATGATATGGGATTATTGATTGGAACTAGAAAAGGATTAAACAGGCTCATTTTTAAGGAAGGCTCCGAGCTGGAAATAAAAAGAATGCTTCATAAGGATCTTGAAGACTTATTTGTGTTAAGTATGATTATAGATGTTAATTCAAATGTTTGGCTAGGGACAAATACAGGGCTTCATAAAATAGCCTACTCAAGTGGGAATAATTTTGATGTTTCTAAAAATGTTCTTAAAACAATTGATAAAAGTCTTTCTCAAGTAAGTATCAATTCGCTTCTCAGACATGATAAATCTAGAATTTGGATTGGAACAAAAAAATTAGGACTAATTCATTTAAATCATGAAAATAATAAAGTTAGATTTTTTGAGCATGATATAGTAAATGCACAAAGCCTTAGGAGTAATGAAATAAATGTAATTACAAAAGATAACTCAGGACTGATATGGATTGGAACAGCTAGGGGTGGAGTTAGTAAACTTGATCTGCAAAAGAAAAGAATTGAACACATTAAAAACCATGTTATTGATCCTTTGAGCCTCAGCGGAAACATAGTTAACAGCATTTATGAAGACTCCGAAAAAAATATTTGGGTTGGTACTTTTGGTAGTGGTTTAAATGTTTTTGCTGATCAACCAAAAGACAACAAGGTAGCGCATGTAGACAGCAGGCTTATTGGTAGTGACAATGTTCATGCAATTTGTGAAGATAATTATGGCAATATTTGGTTGGGGACTATATCAAACGGGATTACCCAAATTAAGTTTATTAATGGAAAAATTGTAAAAGCCGCTCGATTTACAAGAGAAAACACCAATAATATTTTAATGTCTAATAAGATTAGTCTTATGTATAAAGATGCAAGGGGGGACATATGGATTGGCGGAGATTCAAACCTTGGTCTACTTAGACTCAAACCTAGCAAAGAGTTTGGAAAGCTCCCCCTAATAAATCAATACAAAAGAATCGAAGGAAATAACAATAGCTTAACAGAAAATCACGTTTCTTCGATATATGAAGATTCTCAGGGCATTCTCTGGGTTGGCACCAGAAACAACGGATTGGTTAAAGTTCTACGAGATGCCAATAACAATCCAATTGATTATGTGAGAATTAGAGGAAGAGAAAACAATCCATCAGGCTTAAATAACAATCAGATCTTTGCTATTCACGAGGATTCCTACAGTAACATTTGGATAGCAACCTTTGGTGGTGGATTGAACAAAATTCCCAAAGAACAAAAACATAAAAAATTACCTGAAATCATTAAATATAAAAAAGAACAAGGTTTGCCAAGTAATGAAATATACGGAATCTTGGAAGGTAATAATAGAGACCTTTGGATTAGTACCAATAATGGAATCTCAAATTATGACATAACAAAAGACAAGTTCTCTAATTTAGGACTAAATGATGGTTTGCAGGCTCTTAATTTTAGAAAGAATGCTTTTTTTAAAGCACATGATGGCACAATGTATTTTGGGGGTATAAATGGGTTTAACAAATTCAATCCGGATGGTTTTCAAAAAAACAGCACCCCTCCAAAAGTAGAAATAGTAGGCTTTAAAGTATTCAACAAAGATGTTGAGGTTAATGAAGAAATTCTAGGAAAGGCAATTTTAGATAAGGAAATCTCCGAAACTGATTTTATAGTCTTAAGGAACTCGCACAACTCATTTTCTTTTGAATTTTCTGCCATGCATTTTTCATCGCCAAAACAAAACCAATACAAGTATATGTTGGAAGGATTTAATGAAGATTGGATTGAGAAGGACCATGACATGCGATTTGCAAACTATTCAAACCTTGATGCAGGAGATTATGTGTTTAAGGTGATTGCTTCAAATAATTATGGCAACTGGAACGAAACTCCAAAAGAACTGCGTGTAAAAATTTTACCGCCTTTTTGGAAAACTTGGTGGGCATATTTAATATATGCTTTATTCTTTGTCTTCATGATGTGGTTATTTAGACGCTACATTTTAATAAGCGTTGATTATAATAACAAACTCAGAATCGAAAAATTTGAAAAAAGAAAGCTAAAAGAAATAAACAAAATGAAATTGGAATTCTTCACCAATATTTCCCACGAATTTAAAACGCCATTAACGTTAATTTTAGGACCGCTACAAAACCTACTTGAAATTAGAACAACAGATTTAAAAACAAAAGAATCGTTGTTGATTATGGATAGAAATGCAAAGCACTTATACCGACTAGTCAATCAGCTGATGGACTTTAGAAAAGCAGACTCAAAACAATTAAAAGTAAATGCTGTTCTAGGTGACATTGTTGATTTTTGCGAAAATATAGTGTCCTCATTTCATGTTTTAGCAAATAAGAAGGAATTAGATCTAAGCTTTAAGTCGCAGGTGTCTGAACTCATAGCCTATTTTGACCGCGACCTTATGGAAAAAATAATGAATAATATTTTATCTAATGCTGTGAAATTTACACCAGATAATGGTAGAATTAGAGTTTCTTTATCAGTGGTAAAACCTAGAAGAAATATGAGTGCAAGACTAGGACAACAGAATCCAGAATTTGAAATTCTCGTTGAAGATTCAGGTATTGGAATTCCAAAAAGTAAAACCTCTAAAATATTTGGAAGATTTTATCAAGTTGACCATGCAAACAAGATTGGCTCTTTAGGGTCTGGAGTTGGTCTTGCCTTGACAAAAAAAATAGTGGATCTGCTTGATGGTAGCATAGATGTTGTTAGTAGAGAAAATAAAGGGAGCAGATTTGTGATGAGATTTCCTCTAATTATTGATTCGCCATCGATTGAAGGAAAAATAGAAAATATTCTGCTAGAAGAAGGTATAAGTGAATTGAAACGTAATGGTTCAGAGGCTAATTCTGTAAGCAAAGATTCAGAATTTGAGATCGAAGAGAATCTACCACTAATGCTTATTGTTGAAGATAATTCTGACATGCAACGTTTTCTTAAAGCTTCATTCGAAAACCAATATAGAATAATACAGGCTTTGAATGGAAAGCAAGGGTTAAAGAAAGCAATAGATAATGTTCCAAATATTATACTTTGTGATGTTATGATGCCTGAAATGGATGGAATAGATTTTTGCGAGAAGATAAAAAAGAATGAGATTACAAACCATGTACCCATTATTATGTTGACGGCAAAAGGTTCTGTTGAGAGTAAACTAAAAGGCCTTGAAGTTGGTGCAGATTCTTATATTCCAAAACCTTTTGATATGCGAATATTGGAAATGAAGGTTAAAAAGCTTTTAGAGGAACGCGAGAATTTAAAAGAAAAATTTAGATTAAAGGGGATTACTCAGGATTCTAGGAAAATAGGCATCAATAACACACAAAAAACGTTCTTGGAAAAAGCAGAAAAAGTAATTGAAGAAAACCTAATGAACAACGAGTTTGGAGTTGAAGATCTGGCTCTAGCACTATCATTTAGTAGAATGCAATTGTATAGAAAGTTTAAATCAATACTTGGTTCATCTGCCAACGAGTTTATTAGAAACTACAGAATAAAAAAAGCAGCACATCTTCTAATAAAAACCGATTTAAATGTTTCAGAAATTCTCTATGATGTTGGATTTACTAATCGCTCATATTTCTCAAAATGTTTTAAAAAGAGCTTTGATATGTCTCCCAAAGAATATGCAAAAAAATATAGAGTAACCCCTAAATTTCAAAGCTGAAGTTAAAGACTGTTAGTGTTTTTTTGA
>CACAZM010000007.1 GCA_902536935.1 uncultured Bacteroidota bacterium
TATTTAAAAGATTATTGATGTTATCAATTGCATCCGCTTTTAATTTATGGGTTTGCGAAAAGCTTCGATTATACTTTGAAAAGATTGGCATAAGTTCTTCTGTCGAGACGTTTAAGTTTTGTCTTAGAATCACTAAAATTTGCTGTTCTTCAGCTGATAGGGGGTAAAAAACAAGGTTGTGGCGAATTCCTCCTTTTACTAGCCTTGGGAGCTTGCGTCTTTGCCACAACACCGAGCCGTATGCTAGTGAAAAAAGAAAAGCACCTGCAATCCCTATGTAAGTAATGTTCCAAAACAGGGTGATTTCATTTAAAAACAATCGATCCTGAGAATACTGGTTTACAAAAACATCTCTAAACGCAAGCGTTTTTTGTAGGTTGTGGTTGGCAGTATAATACAGGGTGTCGCCCTTAAAAAAAGCAGGTGAGTTTTGGCTCGTGTTTGCCGAAATGAGAGTGTGGTCAAAAATCTTTACTCGATTGTTTATAATGTCCAGGATCAAGTCTCCAGGAGTGTTGGAAGGGTGTCCAACTAGATAGAAGAGACTGTCTTTTTGTATGGTTTTGTATGGGCGTATGTCAAGGCCCATTTTTCCTCCATTTGCCCACTCTCTTGATTTAAAATCAAAAATCCATATTTGTTTACTTTTCTCTCCAGCCAGGCCATTTCTCTTACTAACCGTATGTCCTCCCAAGACGTAAAATTTATCATTTAAAAGAAACGCTTTTCCGTCATATGACTCTTCAGGAATTGAGAAACCACGGGTGGGGTAATATTCCCATTCTTTAGTCGTGTTGTCAAAATAGGTAAAAAAATTATTGGCACGCCAAAAGCCATAACCGCCATAGCGAAACAAAGTGTCTCTGTAAACAAAATCATTTGATTGAAATTGCTTGCGATGTTGAAATGATTTATCAAGACGAATAGTGGAATCGTTTTCAACGCGGTACAACAGGCCCCCTTTTTGACTTAATAGATGAAGCTGGTTTTGATACCAGATAGGGTCATAATCTGGATAGTCTTTAGGGAGTGGGTGAAGTTTAATGATGTGAAGTGCTCCTCCATGAAGGTTCTTTACGGTGATATCTGTTTCATAAAAGCTGTACATAGAGTTATTGTCATTGCTATAAAAAGTTTTGATAGGTTTTTCCTGCGAAATTGCTTGGCAAAAAACAATAAGAGAAAATAGATATAATCTCATTTTTATAAGACTTTTTTTTGGTAATGCAAATATATGTATTTTTGTATCATGGGAATACAATCTATCTCTATACTTTTTTTGTATGGGCTTGTGTTTTCGTGGTTTACTGTGCCGCGTATTGCGCAGATTGTTCGGAAATATAAAATTTTTAGAAAACCCTCGAAAAGAGACTTACACTGGAGGTTTATTCCTAAGCTAACCGGATTGTCATTTTATATTGCGTTTTTAATCGTGTCTTTTGCATTTGTCCCCTACGTAGATGTACAGCGCTTGTCGCTATTTTTGGCTGGTGGCGCATTGATTTCATATGTTGGAATACGGGATGATATCTACGAGCTTAACCCTTTTGTCAAACTCTTTATACAACTGCTTGCTGTTGGGCTATTTGTGGTGGTAGATGATCTGGTGGTAAGGAACTTGTATGGCTTTTTAGGGGTCTATGATTTGCCTTCTGGTTTTGACTATGTGTTTACATTTTTTATCGGAGTCTTTATGATCAATTCCTTTAATCTTTGTGATGGGATTGATGGGTTGGCAGCTATGATGGGAATTGTGATGCTTGTGGGCTACGGCATTATCTTTTATGTGATTGGTGACACCCTGTTCTTGTCATTTTCTGTGATTCTGATTGGAGGGCTGTTTGCATTTCTTCGCTATAATCTTACTCATAAAAACAAAGTATTTATGGGTGATACTGGGTCGTTATTTTTGGGCTATGTGTTTTTTTTGTTTACCATGTATATCGTAATCTCTGATTCGGCCATCCTCACAGTTATGCTGCCAGAAAAATACTTGGTGATTCTCGCTGTTCTTGTGGTGTATACCATCCCCGTTCTGGATTCGGGAAGCGTCTTTTTTTCAAGAATTTGGAGAAAAAAAAGTCCGTTTGCCCCTGACAATAGCCACATACACCATCTCGTTTTGGCCTATGCCAAAAGTCATGCGTTAAGCTCAATCATTATCGCAAGTGGTCTTGCGCTGATTGTAATGGTTTTTTCCGATTTAGCTTTTGCTTTAGACCCTCAAATCACAGTCTATGTTTACTTTAGTGGGCTGTTTTTAGGGTATGTCATTTTATTTTTTATTCGGCGTATCCTTAGAAAGCGTGGGGTTAACTGCTAATCTCCTTAATAATTTCTTTTGCTGGAGCTTTTAGAAGAGACCAACCTATGGCAAGCGCCCCGCCCAAAAAGGTCCAGATCATAACAATTAACCTGCGTTTGGGTTTTGTGCGCTCATGCGGCACACTAACCGGCTCGATGATCGTAAAAATGGGGGTGTCTTTGTTAACCTGAATTTTGGCCTGCTCCACCTGTCCGGCCAGCTCCTGAAAAACAGAAGAGATAACTGTGAATTGGGATTCTAATCGCGTCAGTTGGTTTTGATATAAGGTGGAAGTGATGTTTAGGTTTTGGTCTTTAAAAATCGCAATTGAGTCCTGAATTTGTTCAAACTCTTGGCGTTTGGACTCAAACTGGCGCTCGATAAAATCAAGATTATTTCGAGCAGATTGACTTTTAAAAGCAATCACATTGCGCTGTAAAAGGTCTGTAGCGGCCTGGGCCAATCTGGCTGCCACAAGCCGGTCATCGAGCTCAGCGTGTAAAGAAACCAAGCCTTCTTTTTCGTCGATATCAATGGTTAGAACCTCGCCTAGATATGCAATGAGCCAGCGATCTTCCTCGCGAATGGTTAACATAGAACTCTCACTATTTTCGCTTACACTATCAGAGCCAGAAAACAACAGTCCAGGCAAGCCGATCGTATATTTTTTGATGGTGGAGAGCACAGAGGATCCGCTGGCATTTTCTAAAATGTAGTCGCGCATGCTCATGTCATTGGGTCCAACGGGCTGATTTAAAAGCGAAAGCCCATAGGGAATACTTTTGGTGATTTGAGGGTATAGAGAAGGAGAAATTTCTTGGGGTTGGCCACCCATAACTGCGGACAAATTAATGCCGGCTAAGGATGCCAGTCCTCCTAAAGATGAGCTCGAGTGTCCTTCAGATAGTTGGGGCATAAAGGTCGATGAGGCGGTGTAGCTAACTGGAGAAACAAGGGCAACCACAATTCCGATAATAGCAAATAGGGTTGTTGTTCTCAACACAAAACGTCTTGCTAAAAAAACAGTTTTTAACAGCGCAATCAAATCAATTTCATCGTCCTTATGATCGTCCATAATCGATTCTGTTTAATTTGTGGTTAATGTATTTATAATTAGTGCTAAAGAGGCTAATGTTGACGCTAGACCTATAGTTTCTTGAACATTAAAAGGTCGTTTGGCTTCTTTCTGTGGAACAACAATAGTGGCTCCTGGTTCTAGTTTTGGGTAGAACCTAAAAAACAGAAACGATGAGGCTCCTTTTACTTTGCCGTTTTGGAAAACAACAAATACATTTTTCTTGTCACCAGTAGATTTAAATCCTCCCGCTGATAAGATTGCGCTCTTAACCGAGATTCCACTAGAAAATGGCGCTGAAGTTTCTTGTTGAACTTCTCCCAAAATTGAAACAGTAGAGTCCTCTTCTAGAAAAATAATCTTGTCTTGAGGTTTTAAAATGATATTTTCAGGGTGGTTGCCTTTTTTTGCCAAGACTTTTGAAAATTCAACCCCAATTTTGACAGTAGTTTTTTCTTCATTTTCGAAAAGGGTTAGGGTATCTGAAGTGTCTTCAATTTTTTCCTTTGTTTCTTCCAAAATAATTCTTTCAACTAATATTTCAAGGTTATCAGACCTTCCTATGCTTCCTCCTGAATCCATAAATAAATCGAAAATTCTGTAATCTTTTTTCCTTATAGGATAAGCCCCCGGATTAAGAGCCCTCCCTTCAAGGCTAACAAAGTCTGTGGGACGATAGCCAGGTGTACTGCGAACTACTAAAAGGTCTGATGGTAATAGTTTTTCGTTGCTTGACTTGTCAAAAGAAAAGCTGCGTGAATTAACCATTTCTTTTTTGTTGTCTGTAGAGTTGTTTGAAAATATTTCGATTTTTTCAATGTTGGCTTTATCTTTAAAGCCATTTGCAATTAGAATTAGATCCCTTGCGGTCATGCCTTGATAAAATTCATAAACATCGGGGGTATTAACCATGCCTTGAACAGAGACAGACTTCTTTGGGTTTATGTTTTTCAATGAAATAACAACTAGGCTGTCGTTTGGTTGTAGTTTTACATCTTTACTTTTGGACATAATATCCTCTAAGTCAATCGTTTTAACTTCATTTACAAATCCTTGTTGAGATCTATATAAAATTGCTGCGTCTGTGTAAGCGTTTGCTGTGAGGCCGCTGGTGCTTTCTAGTAGGGCAGAAAGATTAGGTGTTTCATCTAAAGGGTAGTTTCCAGGAAGATAAACTTCACCGGAGACACTGACTTTGTTCAAGTAATTGTTAGAAATATTTTTTGCTTCAATAATGTCGCCGTCTTGGAGTAGTGATAAGCCGTAATTGTTTTTTGATACTTTTATGATTTTTCGCTGAAGATCTGAAACTCGGTCTACATATATAGCTTGTTTGTATGCTGTCGAAGCAAAGCCCCCTGTGTAAGAAAGCAGGTCTTCTACCTTTTCGCTTTTAAGTGTCTCGAAACGACCCTCGGTTTTAAACGCACCTTGAACGATAATACGGTTGTGGTGAGGAGCAACCACAATTACATCTTGGTCATTTAGAAAAAAGGACGGGTAGGTTCCTTTGACAAAATAATCATACAAATCAATTGTGGTGACTGCTTTTCCGTTTCGCAAAACCTTGATGTCGCGATAGCTTCCATTTTCTGTTGGGCCGCCTGCTGCGTAAAGCGCATTTAAAACCGAAGAAAACCCAGAGATTGTGTAGGTGCCTGGGGCTGATACGCTTCCGGTAATGTTCACCACGATGCTTCTCGCTTTTTGCAGGTTTACATCTAAGTGCACCTTGGATTCACTTGGAGAGTCTGCGGAAAGGCCCGTGTAGATCGACGCAAACTCGTTTCGGATTTTTCGCTCAGCAGTTGCAAGAGTCAGCCCTGAAAGGTATAATGGTTTTAAGCGATCGATTCGAACGACCCCTTGGCGAGACAGGGTGACTTCATAGCGGTTTTCCGAGGCGCCCCAAACGTCGATACTGATTTCATCAGAGGGCCCAAGGCGGTACCCCGCAGGGGTTGCCACATAAAACTGAGGGGTTTCAGTAATCGTTTTGTTTGCAAAAAAAGCGCTTCCAAAAATGTCTGATTCTTCTTCTTGATTAAAACCTTCTGTGGTTTGATTCCCAAACGATGTTATTTGGGGTTGTGTTGGGGTGTACCCTTTTTTTCTATTTTGATAGTATTCCGACTCGGTCCAAGCGTTGCGAAGCAACGACAAGTCAGATGGGGTTGCGCCTTGAGCTTTGGCAAGACTCTCCAATTGTAATAGGGTGTAACCGTTCTTTCTTGCTTCAATAGCGCTGCTGCGCTGCTGATTTGGTGTCATGTTCCGGATTTCAGAAAGAGAGAGGTAGGGGTTTTGCGCATCCGCTACACTAGGCAAGCAAAAAAATGTGCAGGTAATTAAGAGAACAAAAAGGGGTTTTGTTAAAATAAAAAAAAGTGGTTTTTGCATTTATTTCGTGCTTATTTTTTCTAAAATCTTTTGAGTAATCGTGTAAGTTGGAACTACGCCAACCTGCCCCAATGAGCCAGAGGCCAAGGTGCTGCCGGTTTCCAGGGGATTGTCCGAGGCATAATAGGCATAGCGCAGCTTGACATCTGGGCGAACTGTTTGCCGAATATGCATGGCCGATTGAATCGCTTTTTGGTAATGAACGCCTTCCATTTCAATTCCGATTACTTTCCATGAGGAGCGACAAAAATACGTTAAAATGTCTTTGTTTTGAAGCGAGGTACCCAAGACCGTGATCATGGTGCCCTCTAGGGTTGCAATCTTTGAGTCACTAAAGTCTTCTGACGATAAATCATTATAAAAAGGATAATTGTCAGATGTGCCCTCAAATATGTGGGCTGTTGGCACCATAATGTCTCCTTTCTTGCCTTTCATAATTCCTGCCTTTCCCATAATGGAGATGGATTCGAGCTGTTGCCCAAGTTGTGTCTTTAAGAGCTCGTCCATTAATTCATAGGCTTGCTCCCCAAAAGCATAATCAAAAACCATCAGTACCGTTCCTTTTGGAAACGCATATGTTTTGTGTTTTATTTTATCGGTGTCTATAATTTGCGTGTGTACATTACAGCCCGACTTGTCTTCGATAATAATAAATCCCTGCTTGGCAGCAAACCGACCAACCTTATTTTGTTTGTTTTCATCAGCGATAAACTGCTCAAAGAACTCCATGTCTTCAGCGGTTTTTCGTAGGGCTTTCTCTGCATAAAGGGTGTTTAAAAAGCTGTGTTGGTTAGCGGAGATCAGGTGGATTGGTCGCTTGCTCAGCTTGTGATGTTCCAGGGTTTGATAGAGCTGGTTTGCCCAGCGTTCACCGTGAACATGATGGCCAATCTGATCCCCAAGCATGGCGCTAAAAGTGACGGATCGTTTATCGCCATTGCTACGTTCTTGAACAGCAAGTCGCACCATGTGGTAAATCAGCTGAATAAAGCGATTCTGGGATTGGTGGGTTTGAAAGCGATGGTAAAAATCAACCACTTCATTGTAAGTGCACTCAAGCAATTGGGCAAGATAGGCCATTGTTGACTCAAGTTCTGTTTTTGCAATGGTTTTGGTGGTGGTGGCTGCTCCCTCTATTTTTTGCCACTCCCGAGTAGTTTGTTTGGATGAGGAAATGTAAACCCGATCACAAATTTTATCTGCTTCGATGTATAAAAAGGTTAGGTGGGTCAAAATATCATACACCTCCGAACGGCCTCGAGTCACCTCAATCACCATTTGGTCGTTGTCAATGCGATAGCAGTTCCGTCGCCTTTTGGCTGGAACAATGGGTTTAAAGCTAGCTGAAGATAGGCCTTCTTCCGCGGTGAGGTTAACGGAAACGCATTCGGCGATTCCTTCCGGCAAACGGTCGATAACGTAAAGCAGGCCCTTTAGTTCTGTTTTGGTTTCTGCGATCGAGCCGTAGATTTCAGGCTTAAGAGTAAGCAGGGCGTTTCGCAAAGACGCGCCAGAAACACCCATCGGTTTGTAAAAGCCGCGGTTGAGCAAATGTCGCATACTGATGTACATGCGTGCTATTGCATTTGAAGACTCTTGAGCTCGCTTTCTTATAGAGGGTGAAACTGTTGAGTGTTGTGTCATCGACATTCTTTAATTAGCTCGTTTGCAATTTTACGGTCATTGGTCAAACGAGGGACCTTGTTTTGTCCCCCCAATTTACCGATTCTTTTCATATAACGGGAAAATCCGTCTTTTTCAACTCTGCGAATTTCCAGCGGGCGCAACACCTTGCCTTCAATTAGGTCTTGGTAATAACTGTTTTGTGCACACAAATGTTTGTCGAGAGCCAATCCAAATGCGATCATATTAGTTGGGGGTGTGGTAAACTCAATAAACCACTCGTGGTAAGGCAGTCCGTTTTTTGGATTCACGTGTGGGGCAACCGTAAATTCGCTGATTTCAACCGAAGTATTCTCACTTGCAAGCAATAGGGCTTGTTCAACTTCTTTTCCGATAACATGTTCTCCAAAAGCAGAAATAAAATGCTTTATCCGACCAGAGACGACGATGCGATATGGGGAGGTAGAGGTAAACATCACTGTGTCTCCAATATTGTATCCCCACAAGCCTGCGTTGGTAGAAATGATGATTACATAGTTGACCTCTACTTCAACTTCGGACAGTCCAAAACGTGGTGGATATGCATCAAAAAACTGATCGGCAGGGATAAACTCATAAAACATTCCTGAGTCAAGCTGCAACAGCATCCCGTTGCTGTCTGGTTGGTCTTGAAATGCAAAGAACCCTTCTGAAGCGGGATAAAGCTCGACACTCGGCACAACTCTTCCAACCAAGTTTTCAAGTTTTGTTCTGTATGGTTCAAAGTTTACCCCGCCATACACAAACAAATTTAAATTTGGAAAAAGCTCTCCGACTTTTTTTCCTGTTTTCGCTGCTAATTTTTCGTAATACATACTCACCCAAGGGGGAATGCCGCTGATCAAACGCATGTCCTTATTGTGGGTTTCTTCGACAATCGCGTCAACTTTGGTCTCCCAGTCTTCAATGCAGTTTGTTTCCCATGATGGTAATCGATTTTTTTGGAGATATTTCGGTACATAATGTGCAACAATTCCTGAAAGGCGCCCCAATGCAATTCCATTTTTTTGCTCGAGGATTGGGCTTCCTTGCAAAAAAATCATTTTCCCATCGACAAACGAGGCGTCTCCTGTTGCCGCAATATGACAAAAAAGTGCATTTTTTGCTGCCTCTACATGGGTGGGCATTGATTCTTTGGTCAAGGGGATATACTTGGTGCCTGAAGTGGTTCCTGAAGTCTTTGCAAAATACAGTGGTTTGCCTGGCCATAATACATTTGCTTCACCAGCAACAACTCGGTCTATATAGGGGCGTAAGCCCTCATAATCCGAAATTGGTACACGGTCGATAAAGTCTTTATGGGTTTGGATGCTCTCAAACCCGTGGTCTTTTCCAAAAGCGGTGTGCTTGGCTGTTTGTACAAGCTGATTTAAAACTTGTTTTTGAGATTCAATAGGGTTTTCTGCCCACTTGTTTATTGTTTTTAGCGCTCGTCTTGCCAGTTGCTTGGCCACTATTTTCCGTAATGACATCTTACTCAAATTCGATTAGTTCTGTAGGGTTGATCGGGTAACCATCGCTCCACAATTCAAAGTGTAAATGAGGCCCTGTTGACAAAACACCTGTGCTTCCTGCAAAACCAATGACTTCACCTGAAATCACTAGATCACCTTGATTTACCGCTAAAGATTCGTTATGCTTATAGACAGATATTAGATTCTGCTCGTGTTTAATAATAACAACATAGCCAGTCTCTGTTGTCCATTCAGCCAAAATCACAGTTCCATCCGAGACTGCTTTTACTGGTGTTTTTTCTGGTACTCCAACATCGACTGCAAAGTGGTTTTTTAAAGGATCATAGCCCTGAGTAATCACCCCTGTTAGGGGTGGAAACAGAGTGAAATTACTCTCTGTTCCTGCTGTTTCAAATAAATTAAAGCGGTCCTCTTGTGAAACTTCTTCACGCAAAAGAGAGTCCTGTGGGTTTGTACTAAAATCCAACTCCTCTATTAAATCAATATCTCCCTGAACGTTGCGTGAAGGCATTTCCTCGAGATCCACATTACCGCTCAAGGCGCCAGTAATTGAGGAAATATAACGTTGGTTTAAGAATAACTGTTGCTGCAAGGAGTCCAAAAGATAGGTGTTGTTAATTGCTTTTCGCCGCATGGCGGTAGAATCGTATCCGGGGATGTATTCTTTTAGTGGGGTTAAGGAAATAATCATGTAAGTTGCTCCAATTAAAATTATTGCAGAAATGCTCACAATAGTAAATACGTTAAACCGGCTGAGTTTATAAGACAGTATTTCTTCAAATGTGTTCTCGTTGAGAAGAACAAAGCGATATTTTGCTAATAATCTAGCGCGTAGCGATTTCTTGTCTTTGTGATTTGATTTGCTCATCGGTTGCAAATATAACCAACTCTGTTTTGGGGTATCAGGGAGTTCAAAAAACTTTATTACATTTGTTTAAAATAATCATTTATGTCCGCAACTTTTGTTCTTTTAGCAATCGGCCCATGGCAAATTGTTCTCCTTGTTGTTTTAGTTATTCTTCTTTTTGGGGGGCGCAAAATTCCAGAGCTCATGCGCGGTCTAGGCACTGGTATCAAAGAGTTTAAAGACGCTTCCAAAGAAGACGACCCTGAAAAGGAATAATCCTTTAGCGGGTTTCTTGTAAAGACCGAAGTACCGTTTCAATTTCAAATACATAATCTCGCTTTGGTGTAGATGGTGCAAACACAAAACCTTCCAACACGATGTTTCTGTTATTTGGCTTGTCATTTATAATATACTGTAAAAACGGGCCTGCCATAAAATCACCCTTCACTTCCCATGTTCCGCGTATTTCTAATGCGAGTTTCTTTCCAAATGTTGTGCTATATATATATGGCTCGTATGCTTTTTCTGTGATGAAATAACTGTTTGGTAAACGCCCTGGGATAAACGCCTTTCCTATGGAATCGTGCTGAATAATAATTTTTTCTAGGTTTTGATTAGCGACAATATCCTCATCATAGGGCGTTGTTGTTACCAATAGGTTTATATGTCCTTTTTGAGTTTCTCGTTGAAACCAAGATGTGGTCTCATTTTCCTTAAATATTTTATAGGCGGACGGCATCGTCAATGTAAGCCCAAACTTTTCATCGAGACCGTGTTTGGTATAGCTCGATTTGCGAATTCTGCGCAAACGTTCAGCACGCTCTTGTATGCGAAGGGTTTTGATTACTTTTTCAGATTGAGAAACAATGATTTCTGTAAGTGCTGTGGGGGTTGGAGCGGTAAAAACTGCCACGGTCTGCGGTTGCGCATAGGTGTTTTTGTCGATGCGAACATTGGTTTGATTGCGAATCCCAACCCATAATACACTACGGCTTGACTGCGCGAATCCCGAAAATACCTCGGGGGGAATTTGCTTGAGATCAAATAATGGCTCTTGTTGGGGCAAGCCCTCTGCAGGATAGGCATACATGTCTCTAACCGCTTGCCCTATTGTTCCTGCCCACAATTGATTGGTCATCACCACCGTGATTGTGTTAATGTTGCCGCTGGAAGATAAAACAAGAGGTGTGTTCTTTTTCTTCTGACACGAGATGGTAGTCAGTAGAAGAACTAGGGGGATAAAGTAGCGTTTCATCGTCTTCATTTATCAAAAACTAAGCCATGATTGCTGCGATTCCTGGGAGGGTTTTCCCTTCCAAACTTTCAAGCATCGCCCCTCCACCCGTAGATACATAGCTGACTTCGTTTTCCATATTAAACTGCTTTACTGCGGCTACCGAGTCTCCCCCACCCACAAGCGAGAATGCGCCCTTTCTCGTGCTTGCTGATATGGCTTCTCCAAGAGCAATCGTTCCTTGTGAAAATTGCGAGAATTCAAAAACACCTAATGGACCATTCCACAGTATGGTTTTACTCTGCAACACGACCTCGCGAAAAGCTACCACACTTTCTGGACCAGCATCCATTCCTTCCCAACCGTCTGGAATATGGTCGATTGGAAAGATTTGTTGATTTGCCTCATTTGAAAAACGGTCTCCTGCGACTACATCTGTTGGTAAATGGATTTGAACACCTTTCTCTTTTGCGGTTATCAAAATTGAGAGAGCTAATTCTTGTTTATCATCTTCGCAAATGGAATTTCCAATTTGTCCACCCATTGCTTTGGCAAAAGTAAATGACATCCCGCCCCCTATAATCAGGTGGTCTACCTTGTCCAGTATGTTTTCGATAATCGTAATCTTAGAAGATACTTTTGCACCCCCAAGCACTGCCAACACGGGCTTTTCGCCCGTCGACATTACGCGATCTATCGCATGAATTTCTTGTGCTAATAGATAGCCGAAATACTTTGCTTTTGGAAAAAATTGAGCAACTATAGTTGTTGAGGCATGTGCGCGATGCGCTGTCCCAAACGCATCATTAATATAACAATCCGCTAGCGTTGAGAGTGCATTTGCAAACTGCTCATCTCCTTTGGTTTCTTCGTCATAAAACCTGAGGTTTTCCAACAGCATGATCTGGCCTGGTTGTAATGCTTTCGCCTGCGCTTCGACTTCAGGGCCAATCGTCTGTTTTGAAAACTGAATGTCAACACCTAACACCGTTTGTATTTCAAGAACAATGTGGCGTAAAGACAGGTTATCATCTACCCCTTTTGGTCGCCCCAAATGGGTCATCAATACACAGCTTCCGCCGTCTGCCAATACCTTATCAACTGTTGGCTTGGCTGCTTTTATCCTCGTATGATCTGTCACTCGGTTATTCTCGTCGATTGGGACATTGAAATCAACTCGAATTAGTACCTTTTTGTCTGAAAAATTGGCGGTGTCTAAGGTTCGCATTTTATGAAATTTGCGTGCAAATGTACGTTTTTCTTCTCCGTTTTCATTCGTGTTATTTGCTATTTATTTCGTTGTTGGATGTGTATATTTGTTTATGCGATTTGATCAAATCTACGGCCATGACTCTCAAATTAAGGCCCTTAGTGAAAGTATTTCTTTGGGGCGGGTTCCTCATGCGCAACTATTTACTGGCCCTGAAGGTGTTGGTATGCTCGCAGTTGCCATCGCATTTATGCGAGCTGTGTTTTGTCAAGAACCAAATGCCGACAAGTCATCTTGTGATTTAAAGTTCGATAGGATGACACATCCTGATCTTCACTTTGTCTTTCCTGTGGCGTCTAACGCAAAAGTTAAAACAAAGCCGACATCAGACTTGTTCTTGGAAGATTGGCGTGTGTTTGTCGAAAACAACCGTTTCGGAACACTGTTTGATTGGTATCAACAACTAGAGATCGAAAACAAACAAGGTCAAATCGGTGTTTTGGAATCTGAGGAAATCACAAAGAAACTTTACTTGACGGCTTACGAAGGTGGTTGGAAAGGGGTTATCGTATGGCAGGCCGACAAGCTCAACCAAGCTGCAGCCAACAAACTGCTCAAACTTGTGGAAGAGCCCCCTGAAAAGACGCTTCTTATATTCATTTCAAATCATAAAGATCAGGTTCTTGAAACACTATGCTCGCGTTGTCAGGGTGTTCACTTTTCATTGTTGCCTAAAGACGCAATTACGAAAGCGTTAATTTCCTATGGGGCAACTCGTGATTTGGCTGACAGTTTAAGCATACAAGCCAATGGCCAATTGAGTCGTGCTTTGCGTTTGATGAAGGTCGAAGAGGTGCCTTTTGAAGATTGGTTTGTGAGTTGGGTACGCACTGCGTTTAAAGCAAAGCAAAACAAAGGGTCTGTTGTTGAACTACTAAATTGGAGTCAGCAAATTGCGGGCACTGGACGGGAAACGCAAAAACAGTTTTTGTTGTTTAGCATCGAACTCTTTCGTCAGGCCTTGTTAGTTCAGTATAATATCACTGAGCTTACAAGCTATAAGCCAAGAGGAGATTTTGATATTTCTCGGTTTTCGAGTTATGTCCATAATGGCAATATTCATCTGATTATCAGTGAGTTAGAGTCTGCTTACCTTCATGTTGAGCGCAATGGGAGTGCCAAAATGATTTTCTCTGATCTGTCGTTAAAGCTCACGAGGCACATTCACAACCCTCCTATTCTGTCTTAAGTTTGGATTATTTTTTAGTCTTTTCTGCTGGATTTTCTTTGTTTTTTTGATCTTGTAGTTCGTCAATATCCTAAAGTACGCTTAGACGCCTTTATTTTCGTTTTTGTAAAACATAAATCAGCGAAGAGTAGTTTTTTGAATGTTTTGCAGCGCGATTTGATCGCCATCCAGACCAAAACGCCTTAAGCCATGGAAATTTCGAATGACGGTTTTGTTCTGAAAGCAATGACACATAATAGGCATCTAGGCGCAAAGGATAAGTTTTTTCCGTTTCGAACCCGCAATCTTTTGCCATACTTATAAAGCCCTTTGGCGAGAAATGCCACAAATGTCTTGGGACATCATAGGCGGCCCACATTGAGCCGTATTTGTTTGCGTCCCAAGATTTATAATTCGGCACAGCAACAAATAGTTTGCCATTGTCTGCTAAAGATTTGAGCGCCTGCTCAAAAAACGCCTTGGGGTCAGGAAGGTGTTCTACAACATGCCATGCTGTAATCACACGATAGGATTTTGGGGTAGTCCATGTGGATTGATATTTTGCTTTGGACCCATGGGCTTTGGTGTTGGGCTCAAATCCCTCCGATTGCCAACCTTTGGTGTTCGCAAATTCAACAAAAGACCCTGTGCCTGCACCAAAGTCTAACAGTTTTCCTTTAGAATTATAGTGTTTGTTGATAATCTTGATTTTGTAGTTGTGATTCCATTGTCTGAACTGCGAATAAACAGCGTAGATGATGGATGTTCCTTGTCTTTTATGAGAAATATAGTTTGGGTGGTCATAGTATTTCTCAATCTGTTTCGGTTGGGGTATTGTTTGTAAAATATCGTAGTGATCATGGGGTTCTAAAACAAAGGAATCTCCTGTAACTAAATGGTCGATGCAAATTGTTTTATTCATTATAGAAATGATTTTGTTCCACGTGGAACCTAACGCCCCATGTGGACTAACAAAACACTGATGTCACTTGGTGAAACACCGCTGATTCGAGAAGCCTGGGATAAGGTTTGTGGTTGAATTTCTTTCAGTTTTTGTCTTGCTTCTGTTGATATCGATTGGATCGAATGATAATCAAAACCTTGAGGAATTTTAATGGATTCTAGTCGGTCTAATTTTTGAGCTTGAACCTCTTCTTTCTTTATGTATCCTGCATACTTAATCTGTATTTCCGCTTGTTCTAGTGTAGTTTGCGTGGTTTTGTTTTGTTCCAAATAGAGATTAATTGATTCTAGCTGTAGTAAATCGTCCATTTTGAGTTGTGGGCGAGCTAGAATCTTGGCGAGTTTCGTGGATTGTTTAATCTCTGCCGTTTTTTTATCTTGTAAAATAGGATTAATATCATGTGGTTGTATGCTCGTTTTCTTCATAAATCGGATAAGACTGGCGGCTTGGTGTTGGGATTTTTCCATAACCTCGAGTCGTTCGTCTGATGCTAATCCAATTTTATGTGACAATGGGGTTAAACGGGTATCAGCGTTGTCTTGGCGTAACAATGTTCGATATTCTGCTCGAGACGTAAACATTCGATAAGGTTCCTCGGTTCCTTTTGTAATTAGATCATCAATCAAAACACCGATATATGCCTGGTCTCTACGTAGAGAAAACGGCTCTTGTTCTGTGTGATACAAGTGTGCGTTAATCCCTGCGATTAGCCCTTGAGCTGCTGCCTCCTCATATCCAGTAGTACCATTTATTTGACCTGCAAAAAACAAACCTGCTATGGGCTTGGTTTCTAAACTGTGCTTGAGTTGTGTTGGTGGAAAATAATCATACTCTATAGCATAACCAGGCCGAAAAAACTTTACGTTCTCAAAGCCTGAAACAGCTGTTAAAGCACTATACTGAACGTCTTCTGGTAAAGATGTTGAGAATCCGTTTACATAAACCTCTACTGTATTCCATCCTTCTGGTTCAACAAAAATTTGATGCCTATCTTTATCTGCAAAACGATTGATTTTGTCCTCAACAGATGGGCAATAGCGCGGTCCCACGCTTTGAATTCGTCCATTAAACATCGGTGAACGATCAAAACCATCACGTAATAAATCGTGAACCTTTGGATTAGTGTAGGTCATGTGGCAGGATCGCTGCGTTTTTAAGGGTTGTGTTGATGGTAAATAGGAAAACGTACTGGGGTGATCGTCTCCTGGTTGTTCAATCATTTTTGCGTAATCCAACGAGCGACCGTCTACACGAGGCGGTGTACCTGTTTTCATTCTTCCTGAAGCAAACCCTCTTTCTAAAAGTCTTTCAGTTATTCCAAAAGATGCTCTTTCGCCTGCACGTCCTCCGCCAAATTGTTTTTCACCAATATGAATCAGCCCGTTGAGAAAGGTTCCACTTGTCAACACCACAGACTTAGCAAAAACCTCTATCCCTAATGAGGTTTTAACCCCACAAACACGTTCATCATCAAATAGCAAATCCGTTACCATATCCTGGTAAAAATTTACATTCTCCGTCTCTTCCAAATGTAGCCGCCAAGCCTCTGCAAAACGCATGCGATCAGATTGTGCTCTCGGACTCCACATTGCGGGGCCTTTTGATTTGTTAAGCATCTTAAATTGAATCGCTGTATTGTCGGTAACAATCCCACTATACCCACCAAGAGCATCAATTTCCCGAAGAATTTGACCTTTTGCAATTCCACCCATCGCAGGGTTGCAAGACATTTGCGCAATGTTCTGCAAATTCATAGTAATCAAAAGCGCTTTACTTCCCATGTTTGCGGCTGCAGCTGCGGCCTCGGAGCCTGCGTGACCAGCACCTACTACAATGACATCATATTCTTTTGCAAACATGTCCTACAAGGATTTGTGTTCCACGTGGAACCGTTTTAACATTTCATCTTCTTTCTTGCGCATGATCTGTTTTTCATTTGGGGTTTTGTCTGAATAGCCTACACAATGAAGTATACCATGGATGAGTACCCTTGCGAGTTCATTTTCAACACTCACACCTTCATAAGTTGCGTTTTCTGACACACGATCTGTCGATACCGCAATATCACAATTAACTTCCTTTTCGGTGGAGTAATCAAATGTAATCACGTCTGTGTAATCATTGTGATCTAAGTGTTTTTGGTTGAGCTCCAACAAAGCCTGATCACCCATCAGTGCTATATGAATATCCCCAATTTGCTTGTTCAACAGCAAAACACAGTCTGACAACCAGTTCAAAAGGTGTCTTTGGTTTAGTACCATAAATTGATTTTGTACTTGTAATGTAATCTTTTTCACAGGACAAAGGTAGGTGTTTCCTCTGTTGTAAGCCAATATAGAGAACAGTAAAAACCCATAAATATCTGTTTATCAGTGTTTTATACTGCTATTTCTTTGGTTTCGTGTTATCATGAATAGACAATATCTTTACAAAAAATTTTGCATGGCCAATTCTGTACGCGTTCGTTTCGCCCCAAGCCCAACAGGACCCCTTCATATCGGTGGGGTACGAACGGCGCTTTATAACTATTTGTACGCGAGGAAACACAACGGGAAATTTGTATTGCGTGTTGAGGACACAGATAAGAAACGCTCTGTTGATCGTGCAGAAGAATATATCCAATCTTGTTTAGCGTGGCTTGGTATTAAACCCGACGAGAGCCCCGCCCACCCCGGAAGTTTTGGTCCATATCGTCAAAGTGAAAGGCGCAATGTGTATCAAAAATATATTGTTGAGCTCGTTGAGAGCGGACTTGCATATTATGCATTTGATTCTTCCGAAAGTTTAGAGCAACATCGTAATAACCACGAAAAGAAAGGGAAAACATTTATATATAATTGGCACAATCGAATGAAGCTAAACAACAGCTTGTTTTTAGGAGAGGAAAAAACAAAAGAAAAGCTGGACAGCGGATGCCCTTATGTCGTTCGTTTTTTGATGTGGGATGAAAAGGAGTCTTCGATATATCGTTGTCACGATTCGGTTCGTGGTAAGGTGGCGGTTGATTGTAAATTATTGGATGATAAAATACTGTATAAAAGCGATGGTATGCCGACCTATCATTTTGCAAATGTTGTAGACGATCACCTCATGGACATTTCTCATGTTATACGCGGAGAAGAGTGGTTGCCCTCGTTAGCTTTACATTTAAAGTTATATGATGCCTTTGGTTGGAAACCTCCAGAATTTGCGCATTTACCATTGATTCTCAAACCAAATGGTAAAGGAAAACTTTCAAAACGAGATGGGGATAGGTTAGGTTTTCCTGTATTTCCAATACAGTGGAAAGGGGAAATAATGGGCTATAAAGAAGAAGGTTATTTACCAGTAGCAGTCTTAAATTTCCTTGCATTACTTGGCTGGAACGATGGAAGCGAGAATGAAATTTTCTCATTAGAGGAGCTGATTTCGTTATTCGATTTGAAAAGAGTTCATCTTGCAGGTGCGCGTTTTGATCCTGAGAAAAACAAGTGGTTTAATCAGCAACACATCCAACGTTTACCCCTTTCTGATTTTTGTGGCCTGTGTAAAGCAGTTATCGAAAATCATGGGTTTGTAGTCAATGATAAAAACAAACTAAAGTCTATAGCATTGATGATTCAACCACGGGTCGTCCTAACCACTAAGCTCTGGCAAGAGCTTAATGTCTTTTTTGAGAGACCGAAAAAGTATGATGAAAAAGCACTCAAAAAGGTTTGGAAAGCAAAGACGTCCAGTATTCTGCAAGCAGTAGCTAAAGCGCTTTCGCGTGATGGTGATACGACACTAGAAAAGCTAAAAGACATGCTAAAAGGTGTCGCTGAAGGTGCTGGGCTCGAACATAGTGCATTGATGGGGCCACTGCGTGTTGCGATCGTAGGGTCGCTTTCTGGTCCTGACTTATTCACGCTCATCAATACCCTAGGTGCAGAAGAAATTATAGGTCGTATTGATTCCGCTTTAAAGGCTATGGAATAATCATTTTTGATTATCTTTAGTTAAAATCTAAAACTTGCTAATCATGTCCATTATTATTTATTCTTTGCTAGGCTTTCTTGCTTTTATTTTACTCTTTGGAATTTTCTTCATTGTCAAACAACAATCCGCTGCTATTGTTGAGCGTTTTGGGAGGTTTATTGGGGTTCGTCATTCGGGGCTTCAACTCAAAATTCCAATTGTTGACCGTATCGCTGGACGTGTCAGCTTGCGTGTTCAACAGCTCGACGTTGTCGTTGAAACAAAAACCAAAGATGATGTTTTTGTTAAAATAAAAGTTTCTGTGCAATACAAGGTGATTAAAGACAAAGTGTTCGATGCATTTTACAAACTCGACTTCCCTCAAGATCAAATCACGTCTTACGTGTTTGATGTTGTTCGTGCTGAGGTTCCTAAAATGATTTTGGATGATGTCTTTGAGAAAAAGGATGATGTTGCGATTGCAGTCAAAACAGAACTTAATGATGCTATGGTAAATTATGGATTTGATATCATCAAAACCCTCGTAACTGATATCGATCCTGATAGTCAGGTCAAGGACTCCATGAATCGGATTAATGCCTCTGAAAGAGAAAAGGTTGCTGCACAATTTGAAGGGGACGCACAGCGCATCTTGATCGTAGAGCGTGCAAAGGCCGAAGCGGAATCCAAACGACTACAAGGTCAGGGAATTGCTGACCAAAGGCGAGAAATTGCACGTGGTTTGGAAGACTCGGTCAAAGTATTGAATGGTGTTAACATCAACTCCCAAGAGGCTTCGGCACTAATTGTTGTTACCCAACATTATGACACCCTTCAGTCAGTTGGGTCAGCAAGCAATAGCAATTTGATTTTGATGCCAAATTCGCCACAAGCGGGCTCAGAAATGCTAAACAATATGGTTGCCTCGTTTACGGCGAGTAATCAAATTGGTGAAGCCATGAAAAAGCAAA
Organism: uncultured Bacteroidota bacterium; assembly: GCA_902536935.1. Taxonomy (GTDB): domain Bacteria; phylum Bacteroidota; class Bacteroidia; order Flavobacteriales; family Flavobacteriaceae; genus UBA724. The sequence goes on from CACAZM010000007.1 coordinate 19,308, forward strand.
GAGAAGAAGACGAGCGTTCGAAAAATAACGAATAACACGGTGTATTTATTTTTTAGACCAATTGTCTCGTAATCCAACAGTACGGTTAAAAATGGTGTTAGTTTCCGTGCTGTCTGGGTCAACCACATAGTATCCTTGGCGTTGGAATTGGTAGTTCTTTCCAGGAAGCGGCTTGCCAATATTTGGTTCGATAAAAGCCTGTTGTTCGGACAATGAGTTTTCGTTAAGAAAACTTGTGAAGTCTACGTCTTTGTGGCCATCTGGATTGGGGTCAGAAAACAATCGATCGTAATTTCTAACTTGAATTTGATGGGCGTGTTCTTCCGAAACCCAATGTAGGGTTCCTTTCACTTTGCGCTGACTTTCTTCAGTTCCACTTCCGCTTTTACTCAATGGGTCATAAGTACAAAAAACTGTTTTGATCTTTCCATTATTATCCTTTTCAACCGACTCTGCTTTAATAATATAGGCGTTTTTTAAGCGCACTTCCTTACCGAGCTTTAAACGGAAAAACTTACGATTTGCTTCCTCACGAAAATCTTCTCGCTCAATCAAAATGGTTTTAGAAAATGGCAATTCGCGACTTCCCGCTGTCGGATCTTCGGGATTATTTTCTGCAGTTAACCACTCCTCCTGTCCATCTGGATAATTTGTGATAACAACACGTATAGGGTTGAGAACGGCCATGATCCGTAATGCAATTTTATTTAAATCCTCTCGAATACAGAACTCTAATAAAGAAACATCGATAAGGTTCTCTCTTTTTGCCACCCCCACGGCATGAATAAAGTTTTTTAATGAAGCTGCTGTGTATCCTCTTCTTCGTAAACCACTGATGGTTGGCATTCGTGGGTCGTCCCATCCTGAAACAGTTTTGTTTTGAACCAGTTGCATCAATTTACGCTTACTCGTTACGGTATAATTGAGATTCATACGAGCAAACTCTCTTTGTTTTGGTGCGAGGCCTGTGGTGTATATCTCGGTTAGAAAAGCCTCATAGAGATCGCGATGGGGTTTAAATTCTAATGAGCATAGAGAGTGTGAAATCTTTTCGATGTAATCCGACTGTCCATGCGTCCAATCATACATCGGGTAAATACACCATTGATCGCCTGTTCGATGATGGGTTTGAAATAAAATTCGATACATAACAGGGTCACGCAGCAACATATTTGGGGAGCTCATATCACCTTTAAATCGCAAAACATGACTTCCTTCTTTGTGTTTTCCTGCTTTCATTTCAGTAAAAAGAAGCAGATTTTCTTCAGTAGATCTTGTGCGATAAGGGCTGTGCTGGCCTGTTTGGGTTGGTGTACCTTTTTGTTTTGCGATTTCTTCTGACTTTTGCGAATCGACATAGGCCTTTCCCAACTTTATTAGATCAACTGCCCAATCATACAAGACTTGAAAATAGTCGGAAGCATAGCATTCTTTATCCCAACAAAAACCTAACCAGTGAATGTCTTTTTTTATGGCATCTACATAGAGTTTTTCTTCTGCTGCTGGGTTGGTGTCATCAAAACGAAGGTTTACAGGCGCGTTATATGACAGGCCCAAACCAAAATTAATGCAGATTGCCTTTACATGTCCGATGTGTAAAAATCCATTCGGTTCGGGCGGGAAACGAAAACGTAAAGACTCTTTAGAAAGGCCTTGCTTTAGGTCTTCATCGATAATGTGTTCAATAAAATTTTTCGATGGGTTCACTCAGTGATTATTTCTGGCAAAGGTAATTAATTCACACAGGAAGAGCTGCTTTGTTTGCTATCTTTGCCAAAAATAAACATGGGCCAAATTTATTTAGAAAACATCCGAACATATAGCCACCATGGTTGTATGAAAGAGGAGACCGTTATTGGTAGTGAATATCGGGTTGACTTATGGGTGGATGCGGATTTGACGGTTGCTTCTTCATCAGATGATTTAAAAGACACCCCGGATTATGTTGTACTTCACCAAATTGTTGTAAAAGAAATGAAAATACCTTCTCGGCTATTGGAACATGTAGCACAACGGATTATCGAGCGTATCAAGTCTACCGTTAAAGATTTAGATCATATTCGGGTTCGTGTATCAAAAATCAATCCACCTATCGGTGGGGATGTACAGTCCGTTTCTGTATTGTTAGAGGAGTAAAGTATTCTCTGGTTGATTAAAATAACTTACTTTTACCATTGAATTTGGCACCGTGGCCGAGTGGCTAGGCAGAGCTCTGCAAAAGCTTGTACAGCGGTTCGAATCCGCTCGGTGCCTCTTTATTTACTTCCATTGGTTTATCGAAGGTAACAAAACGTCTGGCTCTGGCGCATAGACGCCTTGGTAAATAAAATAGATTCCAAAAATAACTAACAAAACACACACTGATAGTCTGATTTTGTAGATCACAGGAGGAGTAAGTGTTTTGCTCAACTGTTTGGCAAGCACGATTTTAAGAAACCCTAAAATCAGATAGCCTATCATAACGGTTGAAAAGAAAACGATGATGCGACTGGTCTCTAGTTCCAATGTCGGTGCGATTGAGACGAGCAAACCCAACCAAAACAAAAAAGTTCCAACATTGATGATGTTTAAGAAAAACCCTTTGATGAAATATGAAAATAAATGAAATCCTTTAGGCTCTATTGGTTCGTTTTCGATGATTTCCTCTTTTTTTCGGATCGTTGTAATTGCGCTAATAATGGCATAAACCAGCAACAATACACCGCCAAGTATATATAGGTTTGGGTTGTCCTTTATGTCTGCTAAGAGTGATTTTGTACCTAGAAAGGCAACAAGAACAAAGACTGCATCTGCAAAAACCGCACCTAGGTCAATTAGAAATGCTGGTTTGATCCCTTTGCTAATACTTGTTTCTAGTATTAGGAAAAACAGGGGACCTGTAGCAAAAATCAACAGGACCGAAAAAGGTAGTGCTGAAAGAACATCATTCATTGCTCTTCGGAAAGTTTTGTAAAGAGGATAGACCCTCCTAGTGTTTTGTTATGAACCGTCTTTAATGGGTTTCCGTAAACCCTGGCTACTCCTCCAAATCGTGTTGTGAGATCAAATAGAGATGTTGATTGTACCTCGCATGATCCACCAAATGTGATTTGTGCAGTACTTTCTTTTGATAAGGTTCGTTGTGCGTCTACCGTTCCTCCTGATGATATACGGATTTGCTGTTGTTCTACCTCTCCCGCTACATTAATTTTCCCGCCTGTATTTGCAATGTAGTTTACTTTTTTTGCGAATAAACTTAATTCTATTTCTGCTCCTTTCCTGCTGCGAATATGTAGTTCTTTTGTTTGGAGCGTGTCTAGAACGGAAAGATAAGCCCCACGGCTTACATCTATTTTGCTGATGTCGCCAGTAAAGAACAACTCAATGTTCGCGTCAATTCCTTTTAAAGTCTGAAAAGTTTTCATACTGATTTTAAGCCGGCCATCTTTATTCGTTACCGTTACGCCTTTTTTGTTTTTACTTGTTATGGAAATTGCGTTTTTATCTCCTGATATTAGCGTAACGTGTAATCCGTCTTTGATGATGAGTTCTGTAAACTCTCCTATTGTTTTTTGTTGACAAAAAACACTTACAGAAAAAAGAAAGAAAACAAGCCTAAAATTATTCATAGGTAAGCTTTATTCAAAATTACATAAAACTAATCGTCTGTAATGGATAAATCGATTTGTCTCTTAATTAAGTCTGTTGATACGATCGTGACTTGAACAGAATCTCCGAGCTGATACTCCTTTTTGGTTTGTTGACCAATCATCTTTAATTGAGCTGCATCATAATAATAGTAATCATCCGGTAAGTCTTGTATGCGCACAAACCCTTCGCACTTACTCTCCACTAATTCAATAAAAACACCCCTCTCTGTAACTCCTGAAATGGATCCTTTTTGTATAGAACCAATATGCTTTGATATATACTTGACTTGCATGAATTTTATGGAATCGCGTTCTGCTTTGATGGCGAGAATTTCCTGATCTGTACAGTGTTTTAAATGTTGCTCTAAATCGTCTGTTTTTGGTGGGGTTTTTTGAGTGAGATAGTGCTGTAATAAGCGATGAACAATTACATCTGGATACCTCCTTATCGGTGATGTGAAATGAGTGTAATGTGTAAAATGAAGACCGTAGTGCCCGATGTTTTGTGTTGTATAAATCGCTTTACTCATGCTCCTGATTGCGAGAGTATCAAGCAGATTTTTTTCGGGCTTTTGATCGATCTGTTGGAGTAATGAATTGATTGATTTTGCAATTGTTTTCGGGGTGTTTAAGTTGAGCTTGTATCCTAATCCAAAAGCGATTCGTGCAAATTGAGCCAGCTTTTCTTCATCAGGTTCGTCATGAACACGATAAACAAAAGGAGGCGCTTGTTTGCGATTGCCAATATAGGTAGCTACAGATTCATTTGCGAGAAGCATAAGCTCTTCGATCAGATGATTTGCTGCTTTACTTTCTTTTACCAAGACCGTTTTTGGGTTGTTTTGATCATCTAAAGCAAAACGAACTTCTTGTTTGTTAAAATTGATCGCTCCGTTTTTGAGGCGATTTTTTCTTCTTGTAAACGCGATATTTTGTAGGTGTTGAATTGCTTCAAAAACATCTTTCTTGACGGTATATTCTGCTGATGTAAGAGAAATCTTTGATGGGATTGTCTTGGATTGTGACGAAATCATATGTTGCGCTTCTTCGTAAGCAAAGCGTGCATCTGATAAAATCACTGTTTTACCATACCACTCTGACTTGACTTCACCTACGGGAGTGATTTCAAAAACAGCTGAAAACGTTAACTTTTCTTCATTTGGTCGAAGGGAACAGATTTGATTCGATAATCTCTCTGGCAGCATCGGAACTACTCTATCCACCAAATATATCGAAGTGGCTCTTTGGTATGCTTCTTTGTCTAGTACACTTCCTGGATAAACATAATGGGAAACATCCGCAATATGTATACCAACCTCAAATAAATCTTTTGAAAGGGTTTTGAAAGAGATTGCATCATCAAAATCTTTCGCATCTTTTGGATCAATAGTAAAAGTTAAAACGTTACGAAAATCACGCCTCTCAGCAATTTCGTCTTTAGTAATCTCTATTTTGAGTTGCGTTGCATAATCCTCAACCTCTTTATTAAAACTCCATGGTAATCCGTGGGTTGCCATTATGGTATGAATTTCTGTTTCATGGTTTCCGGGTTTACCTAAAATTTCATTAACAACGGCTTGTGGATAGTTGGATTTCCGTTTCCATTCTTGTATGGAAACTAAAACACAATCTCCTAACTTTGCTTTTCCTATATTTTCTTTCGATAATAAAAAAGGAAGATTGATGTTTTTTGGTTGTACAGAAAAAGTATCATCAAATTTTTCGATTATCCCTACATATTGTGTTTTTTGCCTTTTAATGATATGAACAACAATTCCTTGTTTTCTTCGCTTTCCTTTTGACGCCATGATTTTGAAAGAGACCATATCGCCATGAAATGCCTTATTAAAATGTCGCCTATCAATAAATACGTCCTCCTCAAACTCATCCGAAATTAGGTACCCATTACCTTGACTGTTCACGTCTAAAGTTCCTTCATGAAGACTTGAAGAAGGTTTAATAAAATACTTTCCTTTTCCTTGTTCTTCTATAAACCCTTTATTTTTTAATTTTTTTAAAGACTTGGCGATATAATTTCTTCCGCTTGGGTCATGAATTGACAAACGACTACAAATTTGTTTGTAGTTGAGTGGGCTTCCATTTTGTTGGATCAAAATGTTGAGAATCGTATCTTTTTTTGTATGTTTTTTTCCCATGTTTTAGAAGATGCAATTTAGAACTTTAAATCCTGAACTGATTAAAAGCTTTTGTGAATTATCAACTTTATTCTATTTATCATTATCATCTTCCTTTTTAAAATAATATTTAAGTGATTATAATAGCTTGTTAATATCTACGATAACTCTAATTTTCCTTCTTATATTAGTTGTTTATAATACAGAAATTACTGTTTAAAACATGTCAGTTAAAAACAACAAAACGTTTGAAAAACACCCAGAAGGTAAAGCTTGTTGATAACCCTGATTTTATAAACATTTCTATCAACAAAAAAGTTAGCTAATTTTGTAATAAACAAAAACCATGAACATTTCTATTGGCAACGATCACGCAGGAACAAATTATAAATTAGAATTACTTTCTTATTTAAAGAAAAAAGGACACACTGTTGTCAACCATGGTACAGATAACGAAAATAGCATGGATTATCCTGATACGATTCATCCTGTTGCCGCTGATGTTTCAAATCATAAATCTGATTTTGGTATTATAATCTGTGGAAGTGGAAACGGTGCAAACATGACGGCAAACAAACATAAAAAAGTCCGTTCAGCTCTTTGTTGGAATTCAAATATTGCATCTCTTGCTCGCCAACATAATAATGCCAACATTTTAAGTTTACCTGCACGTTTTATCTCGCTTGATGAAGCAAAAGAAATCGTCGATCATTTTTTATCAACTGATTTTGAAGGAGGAAGACACCAACGAAGAATCGAAAAAATTGATACATGAAAATCGATTGGAAAATATATAACTGGAGTGAACTCACAACAGATATTTTATATTCAATCCTTTCTTTGCGATCAGAGGTTTTTGTTGTAGAACAAGATTGTGTTTATCAAGATATTGATAACAAAGATCAAAAAGCAAAGCATCTGTTGGGTTATGACAAGGATCTCTTAATCGCTCATAGCCGTCTTCTCAAGCCAGGGGATTATTTCGATCAACATTCGTTTGGTCGAGCAGTGGTTAAAAAATCACATCGTGGGTTAGGATTTGGAGATGAACTCGTGAAGCGCTCTATCAAAGAATTAGGAAATCAAACAGAGATAAAAATATCAGCCCAATATCATCTCGAAAAACTATATCAAAACAATGGTTTTGTTTCTGTTGGTGATACTTATCTTGAAGATGGCATTCCTCACATTGCTATGTTTCGGAAACCTTCCACTTCGTAAGTATCGCTGTAAATGCTTGATAAATTTCACTACTGCTTTTTACGATTTTTTTTGTATAAATAAAATAGCCTATTCCAGAAAAAGAATCGCCGAGTACATGTTTTTGAAGTCGAAAGGATTCTCGCATTCTTCGTTTGAGTAAGTTTCTTGTAACAGCGGTAGTATGTAGGCGTTTCGGTGCAGAAAAACCAACTTTAAATTCGGTCTGACTTCGGAGGTATTTTAACGTAATTCCACCAGACGAAATACTTTTTCCCGAATTAAATAACGTTTGAAGTTGAGATTCATTTGTAATGCGTATTTGTTTAGGAAAAGAAGCCATTATTCAGTTATGTAGATATCATTATTTGAATTTATGTCAGCTTTTAAACCCGTTGGATTTAACCGAATGACCTTAATATCTGATAAAGGGCTTTCGATTTCAAACTGGTATGTTGGAATTGCCCAAGACCAATCGCTTAATTTAGTAATTTTTTGATCGAAAAAAGATTTTTCCCCTCGCATCATTCGCAAAGGGATATAATAATAATCCGAAGACCCATCAATGGCTTCCACATAGACTTCTACTGGCATCGCCATATTACCAATACGTTCTAAAGTAATTTTTGTTTTTTGGCCTTTCTCTTCAACTTGCTGAATTCCATAATCAATTGTATTTGTTGTGCGCACCCAATCGTTGAGATACCACTCCAGTTGCATGCCAGAAACCTTTTCCGCAATACGCTTAAAATCATTCGGTGTGGGATGACTAAACTGAAACACCTCATAATATCTTTTGATCGTTTTCATGAGGTTCTCAGCACCAATAATATAACCGAGTTGGGCCAGAAAAACCGCGCCTTTAGAGTAACTAGCAACACCATAGGTAAAATTATATTGAAACCGATCGGCATGTGTTGTTAATGGCTCTTCAACTCCCGAATTCACAAGTTGATAATAGCGGTTATAAAAACTGGAATACGGATCCTCTGTTCCTAGAATTTCGGCCTCACAAAGCATATCATAAAAAGAAGTAAACCCTTCGTCCATCCAGGCGTATTTTGCCTCATTGGTACCCAATAAGTGATGAAACCAACTATGCGCCAGTTCATGAGCAGTTACCCCAAACAAGCTTTTATACTCTCGCCCTCCCGTAATAAGGGTACACATGGGATATTCCATTCCTCCATCTCCACCTTGAATAACAGAGTATTGTTTGTAAGGATACATGCCGATATTCTTATTAAAAAAAGATAGCATTCTCGCAGTATCAGCCTGCAACCGTTTCCAATTGTCTTGGATATCGGGATTGTTGAGATATAAAAAATGAAGTTCTACATCATTTGGACCTAAGATCATATCATGGATAAATTCAGGATCAGCGGCCCATGCAAAATCATGAACCATTGGCGCAACAAAATGCCAAGTCAAGGTTTTACCTTTTGATTTTTTAGTTTTTTCCGCGTAACCGTGACCTATTTCTTCAGGGTTTTGAAGGTAGCCAGTACCGCCAATTACGTAGTGACGATCAATGGTGATGGACACCTCGAAATCACCCCAAACCCCATGAAACTCACGCCCAATATATGGGTTCGGATGCCAACCATCTTTATCATACTCAACTAGTTTTGGGTACCACTGTGTCATGGATAGATCAACTCCTTCCTTGTTGTTTCTACCACTTCGACGAATTTGAACAGGAACTTGACCCTCAAAAGTCATATCCAAAACAGTTGAAGCGCCAGGAAGTAGAGGTGTGGCCAAATCAACAACCAAAATAGTTTCTTCTTCCGTATAAGCGAGAGATACCCCGTCTTGTGTTAGGTCATTCACATGTAAAAAACCAATCTCATCAGGCAATAGCTTACTGATTCTATCGCCAACTCGCGGATCGGGGTCTTTGATGGTTCTTGACCGTACGTCCATATCACTCCCTGGCTGAAAAGCGTTAAAATACAAGTGGTAAAAGACCTGAGAAAGGGTGTCGGGAGAGTGGTTGGCATAGGTGAGCTGTTGTGTTCCACTATATCGAAATGTTTCCACATCCATACGGATGTCCATCACATAATCGACTTCTTGCTGCCAATACCCTTTATAGGGCGATTGGGCAAAGCAAAATGCGCATAAAAGAAAAATAAGATGCTTCATAATAAGATTGAAGTTAAATAAATTCGTTCCACTGGTGGCACGACTGTAAGCGTATCCCTTTTTCTGTTTGATGAACCCGCACCAAAGGGGTGTTTGGGTCATGTTCCAAAAAAAGCAAATAGTTGTTTTCAGCTGCAAGATCTAAAAAAGCAGACTTTTCAACAAGCGTTTGTAGTGGACGAACATCATATCCCATGACATAAGGTAGGGGAATATGCCCAACAGTAGGGATAAGGTCTCCCATAAAGACAAGTTTTTCCCCTTTCCAATCCACCATCGGCAACATTTGTTTTTCCGTATGCCCATCTACAAAAAGAAGATCTAGACCCAAAGGATTGTCTTTCCCTTTTTCAATAAAACGCAAACGACCAGACTCTTGAATCGGGTTTAGGTTATCTTTCAAAAAGGAAGCTTTCTCACGAGGGTTAGGCTGGGTGGCCCATTGCCAATGAGACTCATTTGACCAGTAATCAGCATTTGGAAATACAGGAACAAAAGAAGTGCGGTCAGCATTCCAAGTAAAACACCCCCCACAATGATCGAAATGTAAATGGGTTAGCAAAACATCCGTAACATCATTAGGATGAAAACTAGCGCCTATGACAGAATCGACAAGATTATCACCCCCCCAAGGCTTGTAGTAATTAAAAAAACGTTCGCTTTGTTTGTCCCCCATTCCCGTATCGACCAGAATCAATCGATCACTTGATTCAATCAACAAACACCGCGCACATAAATCAATCAGATTGTTTTCGTCTGCAGGATTGGTGCGTTGCCAAATCGACTTTGGCACAACACCAAACATTGCACCACCGTCAAGCTTGAAACGACCCGCAACGATTGGGAATAGGTCCATACTAATCTCTTATGGTTAACCGCAAAACTGAACAAACAGAGTTTTTGACAAAACGATCCGATTTTAGACCGAGCAAAACATTGTACCAAGCGCTTTTTTCCTGCGATCCGATAATAAGTAAATCATAACTGGCAGACACTTCAGAAATCACACCAACCACATCGTTGCTTCTTATTACCACACTACTTTCTTCACGGGACAAGCCTTTTAATAAACTGTTATTTTTGTTATGAAGTTTTGTTTCTACACTTTTCTTTTTGTCTTTTCCTATCACGTTCAAGAGCGTCAAGCTTGCACCATAGTATTTGCAAATGTTATCAGCCACTTGGATAAATTTATTTCCTTCTCGTCCTGGGCGGACAGCCAACACAACTTTTGAAATATTTCTTACCCCATTGTCTTTAAACAAAGCGAGGTTGGAATTGATGTTTTTGATGACCCACCCCACAGGGTTACGAACCAAGATTCCCGTATTTTCACGACCACCCCAACCCATAACTAACCATTCACATTTTTGTACCGAAGTGATGTTTTTGATGGTGTTAACTACATCATGCGTAGGGAGGCTCTCAAAAGTTACTTTGGTGTCTTTAGATTCGCGAAGAGACAAAATACGCCTTTCGACAGATTCATCTTTGGGACTAATCAGATTGACATCTTCCAAAAAGGTTTGGTCGGGCGCCTCTATGATGTTGATCGCATTCACACTTTCTTTAGGGTTGATAGAAGAAGCCACTTCAACGATCATTTCTGGTGAGGTTTCGTCACCGAGTAAGGGAACGACGATTTGAGAATCTGAACTGTATATGCTCTCAATCACCTCCTCTTGGTCAAGCCCTGTTTCGGAAGTCCCAGCACGCCTTCCTCGAAAAAGAAAAGAGAATATCCCATAGTTTGATAACAAGCCACTGCGGTTGGTTTTTCGCCCATAAGCTAAGAACACAAAAAAGCCAATGATAAATACCGCCAATACTGATAATAAAGCTTGAGAACCAAGAAAAGCGAGCAAAAACAAACCGCTTAAAATTCCAAAGATTTGAATAAAGGGATAAAGTGGCGATTTGTATTTGGGGCGATACCACTGTGCATTCGTTTCTCTAAACACAATCACCGCAAGATTGACCGAAACAAACATGAGTACCTTAAAAGCACTGGCGAGCTTGGCTATTTTCACAACATCCAAAAAGATGATGGCTAACGCAATTACAACTGCTGTGACGATGATTGAAAAAACAGGGGTCAAATATTGTTTACTGATTGAAGTAAAAACTTTAGGCAAAGCACCGTCGCGCGCCATGGCAAAAGGAAAGCGCGAAGAGGCAAGTAAACCCGAATTGGCCATGGAGAGTAGTGTCATTACCCCCACAACTCCAGCGATATATCCCGCAATAGGACCACCGATTTCAGCTGCGGCGGTATAGATTGGTCGGATATCGGTAGATAAGGCAGCCCCATCGACAAAACGCACAAGCACCATGGATACACAAACATATACAGCCATAATAAGCAGCAATGAAATAATCATGGTACGCGGAAGGTTTTTTTCGGGCTGAGAAATTTCTCCAGCAATTGCAGCAATTTTGGTTACTCCCGCATAGGAGATGTATAAAAAGGCAACCCCACTAAAAAAGCCAAGGGTACCATCCGATAAAAATTCTGTTGGCGGAACGACGCTTACACTGTTAAATCCAAGCACAATCAACACGACCAAAGAGGTCACACTAATCCCAACAATAGCGAGTTGGGCGTCCCCTACTTTTTTAACTCCGAAGAGATTGAGGACCAAAACTAAAAGCAAGGAGACGATCGCCACGATGGTGGTATAGAACGAGTTCAATTCTACTAACACATACAAATAAGCACTTAACCCAACTAAAGAAAAAGCACTTTTGAGCAATAACGACAACCACAACCCAATTCCCGAAACGACCCCAAAAAGAGGGCCAAACGCACGATCGATATACACATAGGTTCCCCCTGATTTGGGCATAGCGGTTGCCAATTCAGCTTTGGATAACACAGCAGGGATAATGCAAATTCCAGCTACTAAAAACGCCAAAGAAACAGAGGGTCCTGTGATGCCAAAAGCCACACCTGGCAACACAAAAATACCACTTAGCATACCGCCGATACTAATTGCTATGGCGGATGGCAAACTCAATGTGCGAACAAGGTTTGTCTTACTTTTCATTTCAATTGAAAAGTACTAAATAAATTTACGAAACAAAAGAGGTTGGGAAAATAAAGGCTAGTCGTTCAACTGCAATACTGCCATAAAGGCTTGTTGTGGGATTTCGACATTACCGACTTGGCGCATCTTCTTTTTCCCTTTTTTCTGCTTTTCAAGGAGTTTTCGCTTTCGGGTAATATCACCACCATAACACTTGGCCGTTACGTCTTTCCGAACCGCTTTGATGGTTTCACGAGAAATGATTTTGGCACCGATCGCCGCTTGAATCGGAATATCAAATTGCTGTCTTGGAATCAGCTCCTTGAGCTTTTCACACATTTTCTTTCCGAGGGTATAAGCGTTGTCGGTATGTACTAAGGCCGATAGGGCATCGACAGGACTAGCGTTCAGCAAAATATCTACCTTGACCAACTTGGACGTCCGCAACCCAATCGGGCTATAATCAAAAGAGGCATATCCACGAGAAACCGACTTAAGCCGATCATAAAAATCAAATACGATTTCTGCCAAGGGCATATCAAAGGACAACTCTACACGTTCAGGAGTGAGATAGGTTTGATTCGTGATATGCCCACGCTTTTCAATGCACAAACTCATCACATTCCCAACATAGTCTGCCTTGGTGATGATTGATGCCTTGATAAATGGTTCTTCTACATGATCAAGAATTGAAGGGTTGGGAAGATCTGTTGGATTGTTGACCAACACAATTTCATCAGGGCTCTTTTTGGTATAGGCGTGATAAGATACGTTGGGAACGGTTGTAATCACCGACATATCAAACTCGCGCTCGAGGCGTTCTTGAATGATTTCCAAGTGTAACATTCCCAAAAATCCACAGCGAAACCCAAAGCCAAGTGCAGCTGAACTTTCGGGCTGAAAGACCAAAGACGCATCGTTGAGCTGCAGCTTCTCCATGGAGTTTCTGAGCTCTTCGTAATCTTCAGTGTCAACAGGGTAAATCCCCGCAAACACCATGGGTTTGACCTCTTCAAAACCATCAATCGGTGAGTTTGTGGGGCTTGTGGCCAAGGTAATCGTATCTCCAACTTGGACCTCTTTAGCCTCTTTAATCCCTGTGATTAAGTAACCCACATCACCCGTCTCTACACGCTTTCGTGGTTCTTGTTTGAGTTTGAGCGCACCGACCTCATCGGCGTTGTACTCTTTTCCAGTAGCGATAAATTTGATCCGGTCCCCTTTGGTGATTTGACCGTTCATGACACGGAAATAGGTTTCCACCCCACGAAACGGATTGTAAACGGAGTCAAAAATAAGAGCTTGCAAAGAGGCAAGATTATCCCCTTCGGGAGAAGGAATGCGTGCTATGATAGCTTCCAAAATAGATTCGATACCAAGACCTGTTTTTGCAGAGCAGTGAATCACCTCTTCTGCCTGACAACCCAATAAATCAACAATATCGTCGGTGACCTCTTCAGGGTTTGCAGAAGGCAAATCGACCTTGTTGAGAATAGGAATGATTTCCAAGTCGTTTTCTAAAGCCAAATACAAATTGGAAATTGTTTGCGCTTGAATACTTTGCGCCGCATCGACCACTAATAGCGCACCCTCACAGGCAGCAATTGAACGGGAAACTTCATAAGAAAAGTCCACATGCCCTGGCGTATCAATGAGATTAAACACATAGTCTTGACCGTCGAGCGTATAGTTCATTTGAATCGCATGGGACTTGATCGTGATTCCACGCTCACGTTCCAAATCCATATTATCGAGAAGTTGATCTTGCTTTTCTCGTTCAGTAACCGCGCCAGTTGCATCGAGCAAACGGTCAGCCAAGGTGCTTTTACCATGATCGATATGGGCAATGATGCAAAAATTCCGAATGTATTTCATCAACGAGTTAAAAGGACAACAAAGATACTTAATTGCACCCTGTAAATGCGAATAAAGATTATTTTTGAAAAAAATTGAACCGATGAAACGCATACAAAACGCTTCTCGCATTGTCCTAGGGCTTGTGTTTATCTTTTCCGCTTACACCAAGTTTGTCGGCCCTGGCTTTTTCGAAATCACACTGATTGATCAGGGCTTGTTGTCAAGCAGGGGTCAAGCACAACACGCCGCACGCTTCCTTATCGGGTTTGAGTTTGCCCTCGGATTTCTTATGCTTCTTCCTTATTACACCAAGCATCTGATGGCGATTGCCAGTTTGATGTTGTTTGGGTTTACCCTTCATCTTGGGTATTTGTGGGCCATCGGGGACACAGAAAATTGTGGGTGTTTTGGAGAAATAATTTCCATGTCGCCCGCCGAATCGATTGCTAAAAACATACTGATGTTATCGGTTTCGGTTTGGTTGTGGATTAAAGGCGACTTAAAACCGATAAACAGAACTATTCTTTTAGGGGGCGCAGCAGTTCTTATCTCTTCTATGTGGGGCTTTTTACCTATTCCGAACCAAGGGGAGTTTCCAATAAACGATTACACTTCATTTACCTACTCTGGAAGAACCGATTTGTCATCAGGGGAGAAAATCATCGCCATTCTTAATTTGGATTGTGAGCACTGTCAAGAATTGAGCGAGGAGCTTGGAATACTTCAAAAAAAGAAACTACTTCCCGACACCTATGCACTCTATTTTATAGAAGGGGAAACAACCGTCGAGCAATTTGAGCAAATGACAAATAGTGCTTTTCCGTATGCTGAAATCGATGTGAACACCTTTTTTGATCTAATCGGCGAAAGCCCACCACGGGTATACATATTAAAAGACGGAGAAGTAGATGCAGTTCTTGACGAAGATATCGCATTAAAAATCGAAAACCGTTATAAAGCAATCGCGTATTAATGGCTAAAATCGGAAACATCGAGTTAGGGCCTTTTCCGCTGTTGCTTGCACCGATGGAAGACGTGAGTGACCCACCTTTCCGCGCACTTTGCAAAGAACAGGGTGCAGATGTGATGTACACGGAGTTTATTTCGAGTGAAGGTTTGATTCGAGACGCCGCTAAAAGTGTGATGAAGCTCGACATTTATGAAAAAGAGCGACCCGTAGGGATTCAAATTTTTGGCTCAAACTTAGATTCGATGTTACAAGCTGTTGATATCGTAGAAAAGACAAAGCCAGATATTATTGACATTAACTACGGCTGCCCAGTCAAAAAAGTAGTCTGCAAAGGTGCAGGAGCAGGTATACTAAAAGATATTCCAAAGATGGTTTCTTTAACCAAAGCCATTGTTGAGAGAACTGCATTGCCAGTTACCGTCAAAACGCGCTTAGGATGGGACCATGACAGCATACATATTGTAGAGGTTGCCGAACGACTACAGGATGTGGGTGCACAAGCGATTTCCATTCATGGGCGCACTCGGGCACAGATGTATAAAGGGGAAGCCAGCTGGCATCCAATCGCAGAGGTAAAAAACAACCCAAGGATGTACATTCCAGTTTTTGGAAACGGAGATGTAGATAGCCCAGAAAAAGCGGTACTCATGCGAGACGATTTTGGATTAGACGGCGCTATGATTGGACGGGCAAGCATTGGAAATCCTTGGTTTTTCGCACAAGTCAAGCACTATTTTGAAACAGGTCACCACCTATCGACACCAAACATAAAAGACCGTGTAGAGATGGCGAGACGCCACTTGCAAATGTCCATTGAATGGAAGGGAGAGAAATTGGGCGTATTTGAAACACGTCGCCATTATACCAATTATTTTAAAGGAATCCCTCATTTTAAGGAGTACAGACAACAAATGGTCACCACTGACGATTCTGCGGGAGTCTTTGCGGTTTTTGATGAGGTTGAGTCTGTTTTTGGAGAGGAGGAGCTGCTGATTTAGCGCAAAAGCCGTTGGCGTACAACAGCAGATGAAATCCATGCGGCCAAAACACTAAGCCCTACCCAAATTACCACCAAAACAAGAAGGTTCTTAAGTGAAAAACCAACAGGATATGGCAATTGTGTTCCCGGAACCAGAATAAACTCACCAACTGACTGTGCAACAACTAAAACAATTCCAACAGCCAATCCAATGACACCACCGAATCCACTTAAAACCATACCCTGGTAAAAGAAAACATTTCGGATTTCATGCAAGGGAGAACCCATTCTATGGAGGGTTTGAAGTTGTTCGCGCTTGTCTAAAACCATCATAATAACAGCCCCAACGACATTGAACAATGCAATGATTAACACCAACGAAAGGATCAAATAAATAGCGATTTGCTCAGTTTGAAGCATACGGTAGAGTGCTGGATTCAACGCTTCTTTTTCAATCACCTCAAAAGAAGGCCCAAGTTTAGCCCGAATCCCCTCAATTACACCATTTACTTTTTCCTCCTTAGCGAGATTGATGTTAATTTCGGTATAGGTGTTAGCAGAAACACCTGTCAAGTTTCTGACAAAACGAATCGGAGCAAATGCATAACTATAGTCAACTTCTTCGCTGATTTGAAACAAACCAACATTGGTTGCCCATTGCGACACAAAAGGGTTGGGATCAAGCGGATTGATAAGCCCTTGTTTTGGGAGTAAACATTCGACAAAGCCATCATAGTCATATAGACCGGCGCCAAGCTCAATAGCAGTACCATAGCCCAATAGAATTTCCTCACCAGTGTCGGAGATTATTCGCCCAACAGGAATTTGATCACTAACAGCAAATAACTGATCAAAGCGAGCGTCAATCCCCAGAAGGGAAACCAACTTGTTTTGTTGCTCGAATCGCAATACGACTTCTTGGGAAAACACAGGAGCGCTCCCAACGACTCCCTTTATTTTTTGGAGTTCTATAACCATAGAGTCTGCCAACACAAATGAAGCAGAATTAACAGCGCGAATTTTGAGATCAGGATCAAGGGAGCTAGAATAGGAAAGCCCAAAATCATGAAGCCCAGAAAAAACAGATTGGATCACAAAAAAAGCACAAACACCAACACCCATAACAAAAGACGCAAAGCGGTTGATGAGTTGGACGGTGTTAAATTTGGTTGATGACAACCAATATCTACGGGCGACAAAAAAAGAAAAAGACATAGTAAGCTTAAGACTTCAAGGGGTTTTCAGGACTTTGAAGAGAACGGTCTATTCTTTCGATTTGTTGAAGAGAGTCGTCAATAAAAAACAAAAGATTGGGAACAATACGTAACTGGTTTCGGATTCGATCAGCAAGACGGTTTTTAATCGCGCCACGTTGCTCTTCCATCTTAGCCAGGATTAAATTGGCATCAGAAAAAGGGAACACAGACAAATAAACTTTTGCGACTTGAAGGTCGGTATTTACACGAACAGCGGTTACCGAAACAATAAGGTTTTTTATATTTTCTTTACGCAAAAAAAGATGCAGAATTTCTGCAAGGTCTTGCAGAAGGAGAGCGTTGATTTTCTTTTGTCGATTTGTCACAATGGCTCAAAAATAGGAATATATTTCTGGCTATTGTATTACAACGCAATCTATAATTACATTTGACAATGGATCAATCCCGAAAAATCATACATGTCGATATGGATGCGTTTTATGCATCTGTTGAACAGCTTGACAATCCAGACCTACAAGATAAGGCACTTGCGGTTGGTGGTGGAACTGAGCGTGGGGTTGTCGCGGCGGCTAGTTACGAAGCGCGAAAATTTGGGATAAGAAGCGCGATGTCAGGAGAGGCTGCGAGGCGAAAGTGTCCCCACTTGATTTTTGTTAAACCTAGATTTTCGAGATATAAAGAGGTTTCCAAGGTAGTACATTCCATTTTTTATCAATACACAAATTTGGTAGAAGCACTATCGCTTGATGAGGCTTATTTGGACGTTACCAACAACAAAAAAGGTATTCCTTCTGCAACATTGATTGCGGAGGAAATACGAACTAAAATTTATGAGCTCACCGGGCTTACTGCCTCTGCCGGAATCTCAATCAACAAGTTCTTGGCAAAAGTTGCCAGCGATTACAATAAACCAAATGGTCAAAAAACTATACCCCCTGAAGAGGTTATCAACTTTTTATCAGACTTAGACGTAAGAAAGTTTCACGGTGTTGGAAAGGTAACAGCAGAGAAAATGTATCGAAAAGGATGGTATACAGGGGCAGATTTGCGAAACCAAAGTCTGTCGAACCTAGAAAAACACTTTGGTAAATCAGGCCAGTTTTATTACGATGTCGTACGTGGTATTCATCTCAGTCCAGTTCGCCCACAACGCAAACCAAAATCAGTAGGTGCAGAGCGCACTTTTGACAAAAACATTTCTAGTGAGATATTTATGGTTTCTCGCCTTGAAGATATTGCAAGCGCACTAGATCAACGCCTTCTCAAAACCAAAATCAGCGGAAAGACCATCACCCTCAAAATTAAATACAGCGATTTTGTTACCCAGACCCGATCTAAAACCGTTCCGTATTATACTTCAGACATTGCCGTGATTTTGGAGATTGCAAAGGAACTTCTGTTTCAAGAAAAACCCAAAAACTCGGTGCGGCTGTTGGGGATTTCCCTGAGTAACTTCAAAAAACCATCAACAAAGAAAAAAGTAGAAGCCCAACTTAAGTTGGCCTTTTAATCAACCTTTAATTACCGAGACCCTCAAGGTGTTAACCATTCCCTTGTTGGCAACAGGCATCGCTAATAGATTTACAATAGAATCACCAGCTTTGACATAACCCTTTTCCTTGGCAATTTGATTGACATCCAGAACCGTTTCGTCTGTAGAAACAAAACGATCATAATAGTGGCACTTAACCCCCCACAACAAATTGAGTTGTGATAAAATGCGTTTGTTTGAAGTAAAGACAAGAATCGAAGAATCCGGACGCCAGGCAGAGATTTGGTAGGCGGTGTACCCACTATTTGTCAGGGTACAAATAGCTTTGGCCTCAATTTCGGTAGCCATGAGAGCGGCGTGATAGCAAGTGGACTTGGTGATAAAACGGTCATTTTTATTTTGAGGCGCTTGATCGTATTTCCGAATCAGGGGGGAATTTTCAACACTAATTACAATTTTACGCATGGTTTGAATCACTTCAACAGGGTATTTTCCGACAGAAGTTTCGCCAGACAACATCACGGCATCAGCCCCATCCATAACCGAATTTGCAACATCATTCACCTCTGCTCTTGAGGGTGTAAGTCCGTCGATCATTGACTCCATCATTTGCGTGGCGATAATGACAGGAATTCGAGCTGCTTTGGCTTTAAGGACTAGATTTTTCTGAACAAGTGGAACTTGCTCTGCAGGAACCTCAACCCCCAGATCACCACGAGCGACCATTAAGCCATTGCTGTGATTGATTATTTCATCAATATTGTCTAGTGCTTGGGGTTTTTCGATTTTGGAAATGATAGGGATTTCGTAGGAGCCATGTTTTTTAATGAGTTTTTTGAGATCGATTAAGTCTTCTTTATAACGAACAAAAGATAGTGCAATCCAATCAACCCCTTGTTCGATAGCAAAAACAGCATCTTTTACATCTTTTTCCGTCAATGCAGGCAAAGACACTTCCGTGTTGGGAAGGTTGACGCCCTTGTTTGATTTTAGAGGACCGCCCTGAACGACTGAGGCAATAACCTCTGATTGACCATCGGTTGACTCCACTTCAAAAATCAACTTTCCGTCGTCCAACAAGATGCGCTCTCCTGATTTTACGTCTTTTGGAAAAGATTGATAATTCATATATACATGGTCGGCAGTACCCTCTTTAATTTTTTCGGTTGTAAATACTATACGGTCGCCCGTTTCTACGACAACACCATCCTTCATTTTACCGACCCGAAGTTTAGGTCCCTGTAGGTCGGCGAGTATTCCGACATTATATCCCAGTTCTTTGTTGAGATCTCGAATGAGTTGAATACGTTCTTTTGCAGCATCAAAGTCGGCATGAGAAAAGTTAATTCTAAACACATTTACCCCAGCAACCATCATTTGTTTAATTGTATCGCTTTCGGAGCTTGCAGGGCCAAGCGTTGCTACTATTTTGGTTTTTTTGATATTTTTCATCTTAAAAGCTAAGTTGTTGTTTTAAGTGGCTAACTTGTTTGGGTAGGGAATAGCAAGATTGAATATCGGGGAGTTCTGCTAATTTTTTTTGGACGCTTTCTGACACTTTAGCCCCAACAGACAGAAGAAAATCAACGCCTGTTAACTGTTTAAAAAGATAATGGGTCTGAGAAGAGGAAAACAAAAGACTTTCAGCGCCTAAAGGACTACTTGTTTCGATTTTGTTTCGAATCAAATGCCAATGAACTCCTTCTTTTCTTCTTTGATAGCTAAAAATTGGAAAGCGCTCACTCGATTTTTGTGAAGCATAATCTTTGGGACGTCTTCGCAAACGAACAGAAAAAACCTTATTAACATGGTATGCCATTTGATAATCAGGGATTGGTGTGTGAACACAAATCCAGTCATCATCAGAGTTATCAATAGACAACGAAAGCGTATGCTTAATCATCATTGGTTTTTGATCAAACAAATATACAACTGTTCGTGGGTTGCCGGGCATAAAAAGACAGACATTACAGTTTGTTTTTGATTTGTTTTTGTTGGTGAATTCGGTTGCCAAACTTAAAATAAGCTCTTTTAGAGACTTTTTCTGCCGCTTTCTTTTTATTCGATTCCCGAGCAGAAGCAACAAGATCATTGTTGACAAAGAGCTTTGCTTTAAATACAAGCGATTTGTTAGCGCCCGAATCTTCGAACACATCAAACTGATAAGTCATTTTTTGCTGCTGAAACCAATTGACCAAAACGTCTTTGTAACTAATTACCCTATCTTCAAAAGCAACCAAATCAACGTAAGGCTCGATCACCTTTGTTTTCACAAAAGACTGACATTTTGAAAACCCCACGTCCACAAACACAGCTCCCACTAAAGCTTCAAAAATATTGCCGTGGATGTCATCTCCATACTGATCCTTGTCAACTTTTGATTGCAGCAAGAGGTACAGTCCCAAGGACTTTCCAATATGGTTTAAAAATTCACGCCGAACAATCTTGGAGCGCATTTGTGTAAGGCCTCCTTCATCAGCATCCGGCATTTGGGAAAAAAGATAGTTTCCAATGATTGTACCTAAAACAGCGTCACCGAGAAACTCTAATCGCTCGTAGTTTATTTTTCGACCGTCTTCACCTACTTTTTCAAGAGACCTATGGGTAAATACACGCTCAAAAAGGATGAGATTTTTTGGCGGATATCCTATGATATCCGCAATGGTTTGTTTGAACGAATGATTGGGTTTAGATTTTCCTAGAAGCGAAATCAACCCCATAACAGTTTAGACAAATTTTCGCATCACCACACAGGCATTATGCCCACCAAAGCCAAAAGTATTACTCATCGCCACATTGACTTCCCTTTCTTGTGCTTTGTTGAAAGTGAAGTTGATGTTTGGATCGATATTATCATCATCTGCGAAATGGTTGATTGTCGGCGGAACGATATTGTGTTGGATCGACATAATGGTAGAAATTGCCTCAATTGCACCAGCAGCACCCAACAAATGCCCGGTCATGGACTTTGTGGAGTTGATATTCATCTTGTATAGGTGGTCCCCAAACACCTTTTTCAAAGCGTTAGATTCTGCCACATCTCCAAGAGGAGTTGAAGTACCATGCATGTTCACAGCATCTACTTCAGAGGCCGATATCCCAGCGTCTTTTAGTGCATTTTCCATGACAAGGGTTGCACCATCCCCGTCGGGGTGAGGAGCCGTCATGTGGTAGGCGTCCGCAGAAAGGCCACCGCCAGCAATCTCGCCATAGATTGTGGCACCTCTTTGCTGTGCGTGTTCTAAGGTTTCCAATACTAAAGCGCCAGCACCTTCACCCAACACAAAACCATCCCGGTCTTTATCGAATGGGCGAGAAGCCGTTTCGGGTTCATCATTTCGGGTAGATAGTGCATGTAACGCATTAAAGCCCGCAACACCAGAGATTGCAACACAAGCTTCAGACCCGCCACAAAGCATAACGTCAGCATGACCTAAACGGATATAGTTTAGCGCGTCAATAAGAGCATTTGCAGAAGAAGCACAAGCAGAAACAGTCGCAAAGTTTGGTCCTTGAAACCCATACTTTATGGAAATCATTCCAGGCGCAATGTCTGGGATCATTTTTGGAATAAAAAACGGATTAAATCGTGGGGTGCCATCGCCCGCTGCAAAACTGAGCACTTCATTTTGAAAAGTTTGAAGACCACCAATACCAGCACCCCAAATTACGCCAACACGACTTTTGTCGATAGCGTCAAGGTTAAAACCAGCATGTTCGATAGCTTCGTCGCTAGCGACCATCGCATATTGGGTGAAGCGATCCATTTTTCGCGCTTCTTTGCGATCAAAATAATCATTAGGGTCGAACCCTTTTAGCTCACAAGCAAATTGAGTTTTAAATTTTGAGGCGTCGAAATAAGTAATCGGAGCGCTCCCACTTTTACCAGATACTAAACCGTTCCAGTACGCGGGTATCCCGTTACCTATAGGGGTCAACGCGCCTAGACCAGTTACGACAACGCGTTTGTGTAGCATAAAAAATTATTTTCCGCCCTCGATATATTGGATAGCTTGTCCAACGGTGGCGATATTCTCAGCTTGATCGTCAGGGATCTGGATATCGAATTCCTTTTCAAATTCCATGATAAGTTCTACAGTATCCAAAGAGTCTGCACCCAAATCGTTGGTAAAACTTGCTTCAGAAACGACTTCGTTTTCATCAACACCTAATTTATCTACGATTATGGCTTTTACACGTGATGCAATATCAGACATATAAGAAGTTTTAATGTTAGTTGGGGGCAAAAATAAGAAAACTTTGGCTCTATCAACTCAATCCGAATAAAATCTTAGCATTCTTGTAAAATTACCCCACTCTCTGTTCTTATACCCACTTGAGAATCCTTAAGTTTGTATTGTGATTCATAACGATGGTCAAACATCACAAAATTTTGATTTTTGCTTCTGGATCGGGAACAAATGCCGAGCAAATTATTCGTCACTTTTCTCCCAAACCCAGTGTAGAAGTCTTGGGGGTTTACTCTAACAACCCTTCTGCCTTTGTTTTAGAACGCGCGAAGCAATTGGGCGTTTCAACCCATGTTTTTAATCGTGAACAGTTCAACAACCCAGCTGATTTGCTGAAAAACTTGCAGGCCCAATCACCAGACCTTATTGTACTTGCGGGGTTTTTATGGAAAATCCCCTCTCATATTATTGATGCATTCCCCCACAAAATCATCAATATTCATCCTGCTTTATTGCCCAAACATGGCGGCAAAGGGATGTATGGCCACCATGTTCATCAAGCGGTGATTGATGCAAAAGAAACTGAAAGCGGAATAAGCATTCACTATGTCAACAATCAGTATGACCAAGGAGCAATTATTTTTCAAGCCAAAACTTTGATAAACCCAGATGAGGACCCAGATAGCCTGGCACAAAAAATTCATAAGTTAGAACACAGGCACTTTTCGGAAGAAATTGAAAAACTACTTCTTGTAGTAGACAAACAAGTCAATTTGTATACGGATGGCGCAGCAAGCGGTAATCCGGGGCCTGGGGGTTATGGCTTAATCTTAGAATGGGAGGGAACCCCTCATAAAAAAACACACTCCCAGGGCTTTATTCACACCACTAACAACAGAATGGAGCTCAGGGCTGTCATTAAAGGACTTCAAATGCTTAAAAAATCCCCACTTGATGTTGTCGTATATACAGACTCGAAGTACGTTAGTGAGGCAGTTAATAAAAAGTGGGTGCTTGGCTGGGAAAGAAAAGGATTTAAAAACAAAAAAAACGCAGATCTTTGGATTAAATTTTTAGAAGTATTTCGCAAACATAATGTGAGAATTAAATGGATTAAGGGGCACAATCAACACCCACAAAACGAATACTGTGATAAGATGGCAGTAAAGGCATCAAAACAAACCGAGAGTCACATTAAAGATACTGGATACCAAAACAAAAAATAGACAATGGCAGATAACAAAGTATTAATTGTTGGAACGATGGCTTTTGATGAAGTCGAAACCCCAACAGGGTCAAGCGGAAAAATCATAGCCGGTTCAGCGACATACATTGCGCTAGCAACTTCTTTTTTTGATATCGAAAGCGCCATTGTCTCGATAGTGGGCCGGGACTTTCCCCAAGATTACTTCAAAGAGCTAAGCAAAAGAAATATCAATTTGGAAGGGGTGGAGATTGACAATTCAGGAGACACTTTTTATTGGAAAGGACGCTATCACAAAAACTTAAATCGTCGCGATACTTTAGCTACCGACCTAAACACACTCGCCAATTTTAATCCGATTGTTCCCAGTCACTTTAAAGACTCAGAGGTTGCCTTGTTGGGCAATTTGCACCCGCGTATTCAATTGTTGGTCCTTGACCAAATCAACATACAAAAAACAACAATTATTCTCGACACCATGGACTATTGGATTGAGAGAACTTGGGACGAGCTGGTTCAGGTTGTTTCTAAGACAGATGTAATTACCATTAATGACGAGGAGGCACTTCAAATGACAAACGCAACCAATGTTATGTCAGCAGCAAAGAAAATTAGCGATATGGGCCCAAGCTATGTAATCATTAAAAAGGGTGAACACGGCGCATTGCTTTACCACAAGGAGCAGACTTTTTTAGCACCAGCAGCAGTTTTAGATAATGTTGTTGACCCAACAGGCGCAGGAGACTCTTTTGCTGGCGGCTTAGCAGGGTTTTTAGCCAGCCAGTCAAAGCTTGACTTTGAAACTATGAAAACAGCAATGGTGTATGGCTCATCTGTTGCTTCGTTTTGCGTAACAGACTTTGGGACAAAGTCGATTGTAAACACAACACTCTCACAAATAAAAGAACGAGTTAAGTACCTAAAAACACTCGTTCACTTTGAGTCCCCTTGAAAAAACCAAAATGAAAGCAAAACAAGGCAAACAAATTTTTTACTTTTACCAGAATGAGTGATTCGATCAAACACGAATGTGGTATAGCGCTCCTTCGGCTATTAAAACCACTTCAATATTATCAGAACAAATATAACAGTTTGTTTTTTGGAATTTATAAGATGTATTTAATGCTTGAAAAACAGCACAATCGCGGTCAAGACGGTGCAGGTTTCGCGAGTATAAAATTAGACATGAACCCAGGGGACAGTTTTATGAGTCGTGTACGGTCCTCTGAAAACCAACCCATTCAAGATGTTTTTTCAACAATAAACAGTGAACTGAACGACGTTTTTCAAGAATTTGGGAAAAACAATCTGACCGATCTTGAAATTAAACAAACATATCCTTATTTAGGAGAATTGATGATGGGTCATTTGCGATATGGAACATTTGGAAATAACGAAATCGGCAGTGTGCACCCGTTTTTACGTCAAAACAATTGGATGCACCGAAACCTAGTGTTGGCTGGAAATTTCAACTTGACCAATGTCAATGAGCTTTTTGACAACTTGGTCAACTTAGGGCAGCATCCAAAGGTAAAAGCAGACACCGTTACCGTGATGGAAAAAATAGGGCATTTTTTAGATGATGAAGTTACAAAAGAGTACAAAAAGTTAAAAAAGCAAGGTTACTCCAAGCAAGACGCCTCGCCAATTATTGCAGAAAACTTAAAAATTCCAAAAATCCTGAAAAAAGCTACCAAAAATTTTGATGGGGGCTATGTGATTAGTGGGATGCTTGGGCACGGAGATGCATTTCTGATGCGTGACCCAAATGGGATCCGTCCTGCTTATTATTTTCAGAACGATGAGTTTGTAGTAGCCGCCTCCGAACGACCTGCGATTCAAACTGTTTTTAATGTCCCCTTTGAAGACATTAACGAGGTGTTACCTGGCCACGCTCTGATTATTAAGAAAAACGGCAAAACCTCAATGAAAGAAATTTTACCAGCTGAAGAACTAAAGGCGTGCTCTTTTGAGCGCATATATTTCTCGAGGGGAAATGATGCTGAGATTTACAATGAAAGAAAAGCTCTAGGAAGACACCTTTTTGCCAAAGTGCAAAATGCGATCAATGATGATTTTAAAAACACGGTTCTTTCTTACATCCCTAATACTGCAGAAACTGCTTTTTACGGCCTTGTAGAGTCGGTACAAGCCCATTTAAAGAAACAAGCATTAGAGACTTTGCAATCAAAAACCAACCCCACAAGGGCAGACCTAGAAAAAACACTAAACTGTAGCCCACGGACGGAAAAAGTGATTTTAAAAGATGTAAAACTTCGAACATTTATTACTGAGGACAGTAGTCGAGAAGACTTGGTTGCCCACGTCTATGACATCACCTATAAAACAGTAAAGCCTACAGACAATTTGATTGTTATTGATGACAGCATTGTTCGGGGGACAACACTAAAGAAAAGTATCTTAAAAATCCTTGACAGATTGTCTCCAAAAAAGATTGTGGTAGTTTCAAGCGCACCACAAATTCGTTATCCAGATTGTTATGGAATTGACATGGCACGTCTTGAAGATCTTATTGCTTTTCAGGCCATGCTTGCTTTGTTGACAGAACATGATAAAGAGTCGATGTTGGAAACGGTTTATAAGGCTGCTAAAGCGGAAATGAAAAAGCCAGACGTTGAGGCAACAAACGTCGTCAATGCATTATACGAGGCGTTTTCAACAGATCAGATTTCAAAAAAAATAGCGCAACTTGTTAAGGAAGATGGGATTCGTAGTGAAGTTGATGTGATTTTTCAAGATGTTGAGAGTCTGCATCAAGCGTGTCCTAAAAATTTAGGAGATTGGTATTTTACGGGTAATTATCCAACTCCAGGCGGCAATCGTGTTGCAAATCAAGCATTTATCAATTTTATTGAAGGCAACAAGCAGCGAGCATATTAGTAAACACAGAAAACATTTAATTTTTTTTTCGAAAATCGTTATGGTTCCTAAAAAAAATGTACTTTAGCAAAGCCATAACATAAGTAGGTTAAGTTCATGGTAAGATTTGGGGCAAAAAAGGAGGAGTCTTTCCTCCTTTTTTATTTTATCCGCAACTGTAGTGTTACGGCCTTTTTAATCCGCCAACAATATATTTTTAAAAAGTCTTTTGATTTCAAAAAAATAGTGTACTTTAGCAAAGCCATAACATAAGTAGGTTAAGTTCATGGTAAGATTTGGGGCAAAAAAGGAGGAGTCTTTCCTCCTTTTTTATTTTACAAAAAAAGAGCGAAATGCCCCTTTATTTTTTTGACAGCTATTACGATTTTTTATTTGGCTGCTTCAAAGTGATTTGCGACCACCTCCCAATCAATGACATTAAAAAAAGCATCTATATACTCGGGTCTGCGATTTTGATAGTTGAGATAGTAGGCGTGTTCCCAAACATCAAGTCCTAGAATAGGGACTCCACCACATGCAACACCAGGCATAAGAGGGTTGTCCTGATTCGCGGTTGAGCAAACCTCTAAACGCCCACCTTTATGAACACACAACCAAGCCCATCCGGAACCAAATTGAGTTGCGGCAGCAGCACTAAAGGCAGTTTTAAACTCATCAAATGAACCAAACGAATTATGAATTGCATCCGCCAAACCGCCCGAAAGAGTTTTTGGATTTGGGCTCATCAAGCTCCAAAACAGACAATGATTATAAAACCCACCCCCATTGTTACGAACAGCGCCATTGCTCATATCTAGGTTTTGAAGAATATCCATAATAGACTGAGATTCAAGGACTGTGCCAGCAATAGCTGCATTGAGTTTGGCGGTATATCCAGCGTGATGCTTGGTGTGGTGAATCTCCATGGTTCGTGCATCTATATGCGGTTCCAAGGAGTCATAAGAATATGAAAGCTGAGGAAGTTCGAAGGACATAATTTTTTATTTGTGATGAACAACAAATTTATGTAATATTAAACAACTGACAAGATAATAAAAACACTTTGAAACAAAACCCGAACCCTTCATTTCTTATTTACGACGCCTCCGCAGGTTCGGGAAAGACCTATGCGCTTGTAAGGCATTACTTACATACGGCTTTGAACACTAACAACCCAGAAAAATACCAGTCGATTTTAGCCATAACATTCACAAACAAAGCGGCGCAAGAAATGAAGACGCGCGTTTTGACACAGCTGAGAGAATTTTCGTCTGCACAAATTTTACTTGAGCCAACTGAGCTTTTTTTAGAAATTGTTGCTTTATGCGGGACAACAAAGCAAACGATACAACAACGCGCGACGAAAACCCTATACCATCTTCTTCAGCATTACGGCCACTTTTCCATTACGACTATTGACAGCATGACCCACCAAATCGTACGCACATTTTCTAGGGATTTGGGGCTGAGTTCCACCTTTGAATTGATGTTGGAAACAGACCAATTTATTGAGCAAGCCGTCGATTTCTTAATAGAACAAACAGGTGAAAACAAGCAGCAAACAAAAATTCTGACAGATTTTGTCATTCAAAAAGCCAAAGACAGCCGGTCGTGGGACATTTCATATGACTTGAACAATATTGCATCGTTGATTTATAATGAAAACCATTACCAGCAGCTTCGACAAATAAGCGACAAAACATGGACAGACTTTTTGCAGCTACAAAAACAAATTCAGGCTCATAGAGCAAATGCGATTGTAGCCATTAACAAGAGATCAAAATCTTTATATGATAAGGTCATCAATTTACATATTGATGAGGCATCATTTTCCCACAGAGAACTTCTCAATCAATTGGAGAAAGGACGGTCTGAAAACCCAAGCTCGATCCCAAGCAATCGATTGCTTAGTCAAAATAAAAACCAAAAACTGTTAAAAAAGTCTGCAAGACAACACGAACAAGACGCTCTGAGTCTTTTGCAAAACGACATCGATGAGTGGATTGATGAGGTTGCTCATCAACAAAAGAAATACACCCTTTTTAACCTTATCGAAAGACAGCGCGTTCCACTTTCTACCCTTCATGCAATTTATCAAACTATACAAGAGTTACAAGAAAAACAAGACATAAGATTGTTAGGTGGTTTTAACTCCCTGTTATTTGAAACAATAATTGGGATGCCAACACCATTTATTTACGAGCGCCTAGGTATTAAATACAAAAATTTTTATGTCGATGAGTTTCAAGACACTTCGGTTTTACAATGGAAGAATCTCATCCCACTATTAGAAAATGCCACAGCAAGTAAAGAAAGCACGATACTTTTGGTTGGGGATGCCAAACAATCGATATACCGCTGGCGTGGAGGTTGTCCTGAGCAGTTTATGCGACTTATCAAAGGAGAAACGCCATTTTCCATTTCTCCCGAAGTCATTAAACTACCGAAAAACTACAGAAGCCTAGATACAATTGTAACGACCAACAATAGTTTTTTTAAACAAGTGGCGGCAAAATTGACAGCGCCCGACTATCAAAACCTATTTATAAAGGGAGCGAATCAAGAAACCAACAACAAACCCGGAGGGACACTGACTTTTTCGTTTGTTGAGGGACAAACACTGTATGAGCGCGAGCCAAATTATCTCGAAGCTGTATACCAACAAATTATCGACTGCGAAAGCCGTGGCTACAAGCGCAACGAAATTTGCGTTTTGGTGCGCACGCGCAATCAAGGGGTTTTGACTACCGAATATTTAGCTCAGCAAAAGATCGATGTGATTTCTGCAGAAACGCTACTTCTTTCACAAAGTAGAAAGGTCAATGTCTTGTTGAGTTGGATACGACTGCGATCAAATCCAACTGATGAAGTGTCTCGGAAAGTGATTTTAGATTATTTCCGAAATAATGATCAACACCCTTATGACTGGGATCGATCAGGGCTAAAAAAACGCATAAAGGATTTCGTTGATCTAATCAACAACAACACACACACGTTTTCTTATAAACGGCTTGCTAAAGCAAACCTCTATGAAGCAGTAGAATACACGATCGAAGCATTTGGAATGACAGCAAGCCTTTGCCCATACCTTTCGGGGTTTTTAGAGGAAATCTTAGAATTCACAAGGAGTAAAGCAAGTAGCGACAATGGGTTTTTATCACATTGGGAAGAAGTGAAAGACCGCCGATCGATCCGTTTAACTTCGAAAAATAATGCCGTTGAAGTTATGACGATTCACAAAGCCAAAGGCCTTGAGTTTCCAGTAGTGATTTTTCCTTTTGCCGAAACAAAAATCTACTCCACCCAGCCTATAACACATTGGCTCCATGTATCAGAGAGTGAATTTGTGGGCTTTTCTTCTTTACTGGTAGGGTTGAATAAAGACTTCTCAGAAACTAGTGATGAAAATCATGCGATATACGAGGCTGCTAGAGAAACACAAGCTTTGGATGCGCTCAACACCCTTTATGTTGCCATGACTCGTCCCGAAAAAGAGTTACACATTGTTAGTTATGAACCGAAAAAAATATCCAATACATATGCAGATTTATTTGTAGAATTTGTCAAAACAAATAGTTTACCACAGTTGGGCGATCACCAATACATAAGCGGAGAACTTTCCATAAACAACGCTAATTTACCACTAGATCATCTCACAAAAACCACAAAATGGATCGTAAACCCAAACGTTGATGCCATATTCCGAAAAAACCAGGCCTTTCGAGCACAAGACAAAAACAATGCGGTTGATTTCGGTTATGTATTTCATGAAATCATGGCTCGTATTTATGTAAAAACAGATGTAGAGGGGGCGGTACAATTTGCTCATAGTCAAGGACATATACGAATAGATCAACTCAATCAGCTTCAAAATTTAATTCACGAACTTGTTAACCACACAGAATTGGAAAACTTTTTTAACCCCAATTACACCCAATACAACGAAAGAACCCTTTTATGCCCAAAGGGCTCTCCATTGCGCCCAGATTGCTTTGTATTACTTCCCAACAAAGCGGTTGCTTTATTAGACTATAAGACAGGAAAACCCAGACCCGAACACAAAGACCAACTGCTTGAATACGCTTCTTTTTTTGAGAAATTAGGGCATCAAATCACTCAAAAAACAATCGTTTATGTGGACCAAAAAGTGTCATTGGAACATATTTACTAATTTTGCAGCGAAACCAATCGGATAAAAGAATGAAAAATCGAATATTATTTCCTCTAATTTTGGGAGCGCAAGCTTTGATCTTGCATGCACAAACAGTAGTTAACCCTTGGCAAATAACACTTGGGGCAAATGCAGTTGAGTTCTACGAAAGAGGCGGTATACAATATCAAACTGGAAATGACGGGGTTCAATTCGACAATAAAATTAATTATTCAAAATACCTTTCCTTTTTAGAGGTTTCTCGATATCTTGGAAAGGGAATTTCATTTCATGTTGGGGGGTCTCTTAACCAAGTTGACAGGATTACGTCAAATCCATCTGATAATCCAGACTTATATTTTAGCGTTGATGGCGGGTTCACCCTTTCATCGACGACTTTTTTTGACACTGGGAACTTAAAACCCACCTTAAGTTTAGGAGTGGGGTATACAAATATCAACGACTACGACCACATGACAGCCAATGCGGGGGTTGGATTGACTTATATGTTTGACCAAAGTTTTGGCCTCACTTTGAAAGCAAAACGAAAAGTGTTTTCACGGGACGCCAGCGATTTAATTAGTCAGCTGCCAACCGATGGAGATTATGTTAATCAGTTTCTTTTTGGGTTTAGCTATGCATTTGGTAACGGAGATTCGGATCGTGACGGCGTTAAAGATGATGTAGATGCATGTGTAAACACTCCTGGTCTTCCGGAGCTAAATGGTTGTCCAGACGATGATGGAGATGGGGTTCGCAATAGCGAAGACGACTGTCCGGATGTTCCAGGCTTAATAGCTTTGGCAGGTTGTCCAGATATGGACGGTGATACGGTTGCTGACAAATACGACTCCTGTCCAGAAACGCCAGGCATACCAGCATTGGATGGTTGTCCTGATGCAGACGAAGACGGGGTTGCTGATAATGACGACAATTGTCCAGAGGAATTTGGTCCAGTCGAAAACAATGGTTGCCCATGGTCAGACAGAGATGAAGACGGAGTCTTTGACAAAGACGATAATTGCCCAGATGTTCCAGGTGCTGTCACAAACGCAGGTTGCCCAGAGTATCCAATTGAAGGGCTTGAGGAACTGTCCGTCAAATTTGGATCAGATTCATTTGAGATTGATCCTACTTTTGAAGAGCAACTAGCCGAAGCATTTCGCATAATTGAAGCGAACAGTACGGCAAAAATCATTATCGAGGGACATGCCGATTCTACAGGAAACGATCAAATTAATCTTCCACTTTCAGAACTCAGAGCAAGTCAAGTTTTAGATTATCTTATTCAAGCGGGAATCAGCCCAGATCGGCTAAGCATTGTCGGTTACGGCTCGTCTCAACCATTAGGAGACAATAACACTTCTGATGGACGTGCGCAAAACCGCCGAGTAGATTTTGCGGTGGAGTAATAGGAACCAAAAGTCAAACAACATATAAAACGCAGTGAAAATTCATTGCGTTTTTTTATTTTTATTTTACTATGAAAAATAGCTTTCTTTATGAAATAGTGAGCTCACTTTCAAACTCCAATTGGGGGGAACTGTGCTTTATTGTACCCAATAAGCGATCGGCCCTACATTTGACCCGAGAGATTACTGCTCAGCTTGAGAGCCCAACGATTGGTCCTGAAATTTTAGACATTGATTCATTTATTCGCAACCTTTCTAGACTTGAGACCCCACCAAAAATGGAACAATTGTTTGCGTTATACAATAGTTATTGTCAGACCGTTGACAGCAAAGAAAGGGACAACTTTATAACCTTTCTCAGTTGGGGTGACACCTTGCTAGCCGATTTGGACGCGATAGACAGAAACCTTTTACATCGCAAGGAGGTGTTTGGCCTATTGTCTGGAATGCAAGAGATTAAAGCGTGGGGTTCAGACGATAACACATTTGTTAGACGCTATCTCAGCTTCTGGAAAGCTTTGCCAAAAATATATGATTCCTTTTCCCGTGCTCTTTTAGAAAAAGGTCAAGGAACAACAGGAATTCTTTGTCGTGAAGCAGTTCGCAATTTAGAGGTTTTTTTAGAAGCCCAACCAAAGACCAGCTTTATCATTTGTGGCTTTAATGCACTTACCGAAAGCGAGTCGATCTTATTTCAATCTATTTTAGCTCAAGATCGTGGAAAAATTTACTGGGATGCAGACACCTATTTTTTGCAAAACCCTAAGGAACAATCGGCGAAATACCTGAACAGCTATAAAAATTGGCCCTACTATGAAAACCAACCCTTTTTAGGAAGTCACAACACATTTTTAAAACAAAAAGAGATTGAGGTTATCGAAACCTCAGGGAGGATTGCACAAGCAAAACAGGTGGGCAGTATCCTTGAGGACCTTTCGACAACAAAGCTTGATTGGGAAAGCGTAGCGGTTGTTTTACCTGACGAATCCCTACTCAATCCCATTCTTCACGCCCTACCACCAGATGTAAATAAACTCAATATTACCATGGGGCAGCCCTTGCAACAACAACCTATTGCGCTTATGATCGAGGCCTTATTTGACCTCCACATGAATCAAACTAAAAAAGGATTTTATTATAAAACAGTAGTGCAAATCTTTACCCATGAATTGATTCGAACATTCTGCGCAAAAAACGAACTTGAAGACCCAAAAGAGTTTGCACAATCAATAATCTATGGGAACCACCGGTTTTTGACCTTACACGATCTTAAGAAAGTAAACCTGTTCAAAGACCTCGGCTTTCTGTTTTCTCCTTGGAATAATCCCATAGAGGCGGTTCGATCGATATGTAGATTATTTCAATTGCTGCTGACCACAGCAGATCCCGATGACGACCAACGACTGGATTCAATCCATTTATTTTTAACTTTTTTTAATCAAATTGATCTTCAGCTGCGCACGCACCCTTTTATCAAACAAATAAGTGAATTACGAACGATATATAACGCACAAATCGGAATGCACAAATTGCCGTTTTCAGGAGAGCCACTACAGGGGTTACAAATTATGGGAATGCTCGAAACACGATTGTTAGACTTTGATACGGTGATTATCACACAAGCTAATGAGGGGATTTTACCCGAAAAGTCAACTGATGATTCTTGGATACCTTATGAGATGAAAAAGCAGTTTGGGCTTCCAACTCGAGATGAGAAAAACGCCATTTTTTCATATCATTTTTATCGATTGATGTATCGTGCCAAAAAAGTTTATATACTGTATGATGGACAAGGAGACGAGCTTGGCGGAGGTGAGATGAGCCGTTTTGTACGCCAATGGGCAACCTGGTTGCCAGAAAATCATAGTATGCGATTTTTTAATCAAAGCGTTACTCTAAATACGGATACTAGACAACGGCTTGAAATTCCCAAAACACCTAGTCTTCTCAAACGCTTAGAGGATATGGCACAGAAAGGGCTGTCTGCTACAGCATTGTCGAATTATATTGCCGACCCAATCCAATTTTACAACAATTATGTTCTTCGTATTTTGGAGAACGAAGAATTGCAGGAGTCGATTGCTTATCAAACCTTGGGAACTGTTATTCATAACACTTTGGAGGAATTATACACCCCTTACGTTACGAAACAATTGATGGTTCAGAACATTGAGAATATGCAAGACACCCACATGGAAACCCTTCAAAAACACTTTGAAGATGAATTGGGTAAATCTAGCCACACAACAGGTAAAAACCTGTTGTTGTTTACGGCAGCAGCGCATAGCATAAGAAGCGTTTTAGAGGCCGACAGAAAAGATATTTTGGCGGGATCAACTATTGAACTGTTGGGTCTCGAAGAATACCGTAAAGTCAAACGGATCTATGCAGGCCTCGAACATCCTGTTACATTTCATGGCGTTATTGACCGCATTGACAGCAAGGATGGGATTCTACGGATTTTGGATTATAAAACAGGCCAAACCAAAATTAAAGAACTGCACCCAAGTGAGATATCAGACTGCTTATCCAACTCCGTTTATGCCAAGTCTTTTCAATTATTGTTTTATAGCATGCTTTGGTTAGAAGACGACCCGAACAGCCCGTTTTATGCAGGGGTTATTTCGTTAAAAAACATGATTAGCGGAACTATGTTTCTTGGGCTGGGTACAGGTAGAACAAAACGTACGGAACTTGTAACAGAAGATCTTGAAAACTTTGAAAAAGAGCTTGAAAAACTTGTGATCGAAATCTATACGCCAGACATCGCTTTTAAGGAGGTGATTTAATTGGATATTTTTCGAATCACCCCAATCCCATAATAGAGGTACGAAAACGATTGTAAACCTAAAAACAGCCAAAGCACAGGCAAAAGAGAAGGCAGGTTTTCCATCACTTGATCAAGAGCTTTTAGCTCCTCTTCGTCCAGATCGTTGATAGCAGGGTTATCCGCCATAGCAGACTCAATGATATCAGGGTCAATACTGGCAGACATCAACCAAAACACAAAAACTAACACAGCAATAAGCCCAGCAAAAGCAGCATAAACGATTACCAAATAAGACATCACCTTATCAAAGCCCCCAATTCTCAGGTCAGACAGGATTTTTTTTCGGGTGGACCACAACCAAAACGGCACTAAGCCAGCGAGCAGGGTTAAGAAAACCCCACCGTTAATAAGGTATTGAATTAGTTGAAAGGCGGATAGGGTTAGGGCAATATAAAAAATGATGTTTTGCTTTTTACTAAAGGACATAAAACAAGAGTTTAATCAGTTGTAAAAATATGAAAAACTGCTGGGTTTTGGTTGGAAATAAAACACCAAAAACAATATCTTTGTATAATGGGAGTTGGAGGAGTCTTTTTTGCGAGTATTGCACTTTGTATTGGAGTGGCAATTGTTGCAGAAATTGTTGAGCGAATTAAATAAGTGCACTATTTATTAAACGCAGGGTGTCTTCATTTTAATAAGTGTTGGCAAAAATCAACTCAACCACCAACTGATCGATTCCATTAGAATCCATTATTAAAACTCAACAACTTATTTTTTTAAATTGCTCTGAAACATCATGTTGAGATGTTTTTGTAACTTTAAACAAATCAAAAGTTATGGAACATATTTCACTATTCTTTCAAGTTTTTGTTGCGGTTTCTGTTCTGATTGTTTGGGTATTTCGATATCACAATGTGATTAGAGAGTTTCAGCAGTTTGGATTTTCAGATGTTTTTAGAAATTTTGTTGGCGCATCCAAAATTGCCATTTCAGCCTTACTGTTGACAGGAATCTGGTATGTGGACTTAACTCCTTATGCCGCGATTGGCATGGCGGCATTTATGTTGGCGGCACAATTGTCTCATCTGCGAGTCCAAAACCCTTTTT
The DNA here is from genome assembly GCA_902536935.1 of uncultured Bacteroidota bacterium. GTDB lineage: Bacteria > Bacteroidota > Bacteroidia > Flavobacteriales > Flavobacteriaceae > UBA724. The sequence goes on from CACAZM010000007.1 coordinate 55,677, forward strand.
TACAACGCCTCCCTTCGCTATCTTTCTTTCTGATGTCGGTTTTTGTTGCGTTATTCCATTTCGGAGTGATTTAGGATGGATTATTATTTAACCATTGTTCTGTTTTCAGGCATTTCTTTTGTAGCGTACGGAATCAATTCTTTTATTTCAAAACGCATGAGAAAAGAGTTTAAAAGGTGGGGTCTAGAAAATAAACGAATAATTATCGCAACTTGTCAGCTCGCTGGTGGAGCCGGTTTACTTTTGGGCTTGAAATGGAGCACGCTACTGACTCTCTCTTCGTTTTTTTTGGGAGCGATGATGTTGGTGGCGATAGGAGTTAGAATCAAAGTCAAAGATGACATTTCAGACATTTTACCTGCATTTGCTTATTTAGTGCTTAGTGTGATGATATTTTTTGGGGCGAAAGGATAACGTAAACACTTGTGTTCTAAATTTTTTCTTAATTTAAATATGCTAAATTTAGTTAATAATATGTTCTGTTCAATTAGGAAAACCAAGGGTGTTTTCCAAACAGATTCTTTTTTACAACTTTCTTATTGGTTAAATAAAAATCTAGCCCCATCAATACGGAGCCTAAATACTTTTTTAGCATTGGTCGTACAACAAAAAAACTCACTAGTGGATATAATACCCTAGGGACTTTATTTGATTTATATGGCCAAACGGTAATTGAAATTAGACACCCTGAAGTTGATTTTGTAATTTTCCATTTAACTTTTGATTTTTTTCCATCCCTCTTTCCAATGGTTAGTTCAAACCCGTGATTTGGATTCCACAAGGTAAATTCTCTTACGAATGTCAAACCATTAAGATAAATTATTTCATCTACCTTAATTTCACCCCATGAAACCACCCTGTTTTGTAAGCAGTAAGGATGGAAAAGTTCTAAAGCTTCTTTAGAAGAAATAACTTTCCATACATCATCTATACGATGCTTTAAAAAGAGTCTTTTTGAAATCTTAAATCCACCCACAATCGATTTAAATATAATTAATTTGTTAAAAACATGTTTATGAGGATTAAAATAAGTACAACTATAAAGAAGAAGAAAAACAAATGGGTTAATTTTTTGAATTCTTGCCTCTAAAACCGCTCAGAAATATTTTTGAAAAAGTTAGCTTTAGGAAACCACTTTAAAAAGAAGGTTATTATCTTGAATAAAATCCACAAAATGGCAATTACTGATGCAAATATTCCTATTTCTTTAAATCGTTTTAGCATAATACAATTTATAAAAACTTAAATTAGTACCACTAAAAACAATATCATGAAAAAACTAATAATTTTACTATTTATTGTTGGATGCTCAACTCCGACAATCACACCCACAGTTATCGGCTATGAAAACGATAACGGAAAAAATTTTGATATCATAAGTGGAAATCTAAGCTCAACAGATGTTGTAAAAGCATATTTTGACGCATACAATGCTAAAGACTTACAAGCTGTATATAATTTAGAACATAGTGACGTTGTACTTTATGCACCAAACGGGATAATGATCGAAGGTCCAAAACAACATTTGGAGCTTGGCGAGCAGTTTCTTGAAGCAAACCCTATTGCAAAGTGGGAAATAGTTTGGTCTATGTCAGCGGATGTTAAGTATGATGATATGCCAGAAGAAAACTGGGTTACATCGGGCTTATTAGTTACATATGGAAAAGATGAAGAATCAACAACATCAGTTAGTCGTGTAGTTGATCTTATGATAGTTGATGGGAAAGTTAAAAAAGGATATGTATATCAACGAGAACTTTCAGACTCTGAAAAACCAACCATAGATTAATTTAAATAATACCACTAAAAATAAAATTATATGCCAAGCAAGTTTTTTGGAAACAGTAAAGACAAAAATTCCCACACCCCAAAAGGGGTTAAGCACAAGATGACCAAGAAAAACAATAAACAAAAATCTTCAGGGGTTCGTAAAGTAGGAAGGGGAAATTAAACCATACAACAGAAGCTATTTTAATGGGGGATTGGAAGCTTTTCTATAAATTCATAACTTATTTATTTTCATTTAGCTCTTTAAACTCATTGTATTCCTTTTTACCAAAATACATCCTGCTCACTAACAAGATCACTTCATCGGTTAAATCTACAGCGTTTTCTGAAGAAAGATTAAATTTACTACCATCCATACTAATTAATTGATTTTTTTTAGAGCTCAAATCAATAGAGGTGTAAAAATGATACCTTATTACATAATCGAGTGTTAGATTAGTTTTTTTATAGTTCTGTTGAAACAAAGATTTATCAGAAATTGTTGTTTTCAAAATTCTGTTGGGTTTTGAAAAGTTATTGCTGAATCTTAAAGAAGGTAATTCAACCTCTTGCCCAAAAGATAAAAGTGGAATGAATAACAAAACTGATAATTGAACCCTAATTTTCATTATTCAAATTTATGAAACAATGCCTTACAGCAAAATAAACTATTGGACGGTTAATGGCATAAAGCTTAATAGAGAAAAGATGCCTGTGGTTTAGGGTTTTGCTTTTGGAATAAAAGCAATTAAGACGATTGATAGTGGCACAATAAAACTTCCCCAACTTGCCGTAAACTTTTTTTCAAAAACTTTTCCTGTAAATTCAGCAACTGACTTTTCTGTTTTATATCTGTGATAATCTGAAGCAATCATTAAAAGACATAATAACACACCACAAACTATAGCTATGAACTTCTGATTCTTCATTTATTCTTTTTATAGTAATAAAACCCTGTCAAACTTATAACTAAAAAAATGGTGAAAATCAGCCACTTATAAATTCCTCCGTAGTGTAGAATCAGAACAATACAACCACTACTAATCGCCGCTAAAATTGAATTTGATTTTTTCACTCTCAAATATAAACATAATCATCTATGGAGGATTAGAAGAAGCTGAATCGAAAGAGAAATATATGCCTATGGTTTAACATTTAATTAATATATTTTATATTTATATTCAATAGTTTATTTACAAAACACTAAAAATGAAAAAATATATTATAATTTTAATTTCAATTTTAACAGTTGGATGCACATCTACTGGAGTTCAAGTTACATTTGATGATGAAAAATCAAACTTAATAAGATCTCATTTTCAAAATTATTTAGCTAATGATATGGATGGATTAAAGTCATTATGGTCAAGTAATCTAAAGGTTTATCCTAACAGTACCGAAGCTGTTTCTTTAGATGAGCTTGTAGGAATGCTCGAAGCACAACATAATACTTTTTCACCAATCACTATGACTTTTGGTGGTGAGAGTTCAGAAGTTAATGCTTTTGTTGAGACGACTAGTTATCCTGATACACCAATTAGTGAGGCATCTACTTGGTCTCAAGCTTGGTTTACTTGGAATGCGACTAGCAAGTTGACGGGGGAAATTATCTCGTTACCTGCACACATAAGTTTTAAATGGGGCGATGATGGTAAGATTTCGGAAGAGTATCACTTTTATGACACTACAGCGATGGTTGCTGCAATTGCAGCATCAAGCGAGGCGGAATAACATAAATTTACATTTATTAAAGCCCTCTTTTAGAGGGTTTTTGTTTTTTAGACTTTATCTCACCGTGTTAATCTTTAAATAATTAAATTTGGAAATCAAAAACCAAAAATGAAAGCACCAGTTAAAATTTACTTTCTAAAATTAATATTTTTAGCGATCTTCCTTTCCTGCTCGTCGGAAGAAATAGACGACCCCCAAGACCCTACTCCGACTGACAATGTCTCAGGTGGAAATGGAGGTGGAGGCGAAACCACTGCTACTGTTTTTGAAAGACTTCAGGGGAGCACATTTAGACAAATAGAATCCCCAGACGATTGTGGGACCTGTGAAGATGAAATAAACTATTATATATTTAAGTCTGATGCACTTCAAATTACAGGCACTACATTAGACGGCGCGTGCGAACAGAACGATTCACAACCGATAGGAACATGCGCAGAATGCGCAACAGTTCAAGAAGACTCTGTAGACAGGCTAACTCTTTGTGTGGGCTCTTTGTGCCAAACAATCACATTCCTCTCCAATGATGAAATACAATTCGATTTTCCAACAGCAAATATAACATGGACAGCACAACGCTTTACTGACGAACCCCCTTGTAAAGAATGGGACCCTGTAGGATCGGGCTCAGAAACAGTTCTTGGACGGCTTGCGGGAAAAACCTTTAGGCAAATAGAATCTCCAGACGATTGTGGAACCTGTGAAGATGAAATTAATTATTACATGTTTAACGAAGAGGGCCTTCGAATTACCGGCACCACACTAGATGGCGTTTGTGAACAAAACGATTATGCAGCATTTGGAGACCAATATCAAATTGAAATAAACTCTAATGATTTACTTAGAGTATGTCAAGGAAGTTTTCTAAGAGCTTGTCAAGAGATCACTTTTTTATCTGATACTGAAATTCAGTTTGTCCTTGACACACCGATTTCTACAAACACGTGGACTGCCCAATTATTTACAGAAGACGTTCCTTGCACCCAATGGGGGTTTAAAGCATATTTTACTGAGCAATTTGGCGGGGCCTTATTATCAAATGTTTCATATGAACCATTTACAGCAACTTTTGAATGGCCCTCATCAGCAGAGGTTTGGGCAGGGTTCGCTAATTCATATCAAGAAATATACCCACTTACATTTCCAAATGGAGGAAATATAACCTTTATGGCAGCAACTTCAGGAACGGACATTGATGTTTATTTAAGATTAGAATATGAACCTCATCCAAATGTTGAACCAGCACACGACACGTCACCAATAACAATCTCAGGAACAGACCCAAAGGAGTATACCATTGAAATATCTCCTCAAGGCACTAATACTTATAGTTCAATGATATTTTATTTGATGACAAGAGACCAAGAGTTAACCGTATCTTCGGATATTGAAATAATTACGTATTAGAAAACTCTTTTGTACGCTAAAACAACCTCTCAACGAGAGGTTGTTTTTAAGTATTTTCCCAATCCCAAATGACAACATCCCATTTACTTTTTTCGTAGCTAAGAGTGCTTAATGCTTTGAATCCAACCTTAAGGTGAATTCCAAGAGAGGCGTTGTTTTTTTGATCTACATCCGTAATTGCAAAAGCATAGCGATTTTTATAAGCTTTTTTAAAATGAATGTAAAGTTGTTGTGCTACCCCTAGCCCTCTAAATTCTTTTGCCACACATAGTTGGCCCACGACCAAATAATTAAAGTCTTCAATGGTTCTGTTTCTGAAGCTTATTTTGTTGATTTGATTTGAAAGGTCTCTCAATAATGGGTGTTCTGATAATAAGGATTTATCAGTGGCCAGCACGTAACCCACAACCCGATTACTTTAATTCGGTCCTATAGCTCAGTTGGTTAGAGTAGCTGACTCATAATCAGTTGGTCAAAACAAAGACGTTACTCGCAACAGGCTAAATGTCAATTAATTGTAACTCAAAAAAGATTGTTACATTATCTAATTGCCATATAGTTGCCAAATAATAGCCTATCCTATCCCAAAGTATGTATAAGATATGACGGTCTATACTACATAGATTTTAGACTCAATAGTAAGCGAGTTAGGATGTTTAGTGGATGTAAGATAAACTCATCACTTGCACCTAACTCATACCCATCCAAACTAAGACACTCAAAGACTGCGTTACTTGCTAAAGAAGTGTATGATTATTTAGTGAGTAATGACTACTCTTTTGAAAAGCCACTTAGGGGTGTTGATCTGTTTGATAGTCTTATAGAGTCTAAGCTTAGTGAACCTTTATCTGCTATGTATAGAAAGACACTTAAGTTTATTGCATCGCTTCTTAGGCAGGAACTAATTTTGAGAGGTAGCTTAAGCAAGCAGTTCTTAAATAGCATACCACTTAAGTACAATAATAACACCTCTTACAACACAACAAGAAGACACTTAAATGTGATAATAAACTACCTCCACAACAATGGATTTACTATTGAGAAATCAACGCTTAAAACACGTAAACAAGAAGAAGTGTTGCACAAGCCTATAAGCGACATAAAAGACCTCTTAGAACGCATTAAAACACACAATAATAACCTGTATATATGTGCTTTACTAACCTATGGATGTTTACTTAGACCACACCATGAAATAAGGTTGCTTAGGTGGGGTGATTTTAGTGATGATTTATCGTATATCACACTCTCAGGAAGCCGAGTTAAGTCAAAGCGTAATCGTGTCGTTCCTGTGCCTGAATATGTACGTAAAGAGCTTAGTGTTGGGGATAGAAACAACAACATATTTTCGGGGGATATTAAGCCATATAACAGAAGCTATTTTAATGGGGTTTGGAAGCGTTTTAAGGCACTTAATCTTGAGATTGACAAAGACATTACACTCTACTCATTTAGACACACAGGGGCGATAGAAATCTTTAAACGTACAGGCTCTATACACAAGCTTCAAAGAGCTATGGGGCATTCAAGTTTAAACGTATCACTAACCTATTTAAGGGGTTTAGAAGTAGCAGAACTTGAAGAAAGTGATATGCCGATGATTTTGTAGTTTTAAGCAAAACATCACATTATGAAAACTTTTATTTCTCTATTTGCTCTTTTCTTATCACTATCACTTACTGCACAAACAAATACAGCTACTTGGTATTTAAATGATACAAGTGGGAACGGTATACAATCACCATCAAGCACAGCAAGTGGATCTTATTCTACAGCTATGGGACAGCTTTCAGCAGCAAGTGGAAATTATTCTACAGCTATGGGGATTAGAACAATAGCAAGTGGATATGCTTCTACAGCAATGGGATATGAAACAACAGCAAGTGGACCTTATTCTACGGCTATGGGAAGAGGAACAACAGCAAGTGGGATTTATTCTACAGCAATGGGATATGAAACAACAGCAAGTGGATCTTATTCTACAGCTATGGGGTATTATTCTACAGCAAGTGGGAATTATTCTACAGCAATGGGAAGAGACGCAACAGCAAGTGGATGGTATGCTGTAGCAATGGGGGATTTAACAACAGCAAGTGGAAATTATTCTACAGCAATTGGAAGGAACACTACAGCAAGTGATTATGCCTCAACAGTTATAGGTCAACACAATCTTTTAGGCTCAACAGTTACTAACAGCGCTACACAGTTTAGTACAGACAACACAGCTTTTGTAATTGGAAATGGATCAGATTCAGATAACAGAAGCGATGCGTTTGTAGTTAAGTTTAATGGTGATGCAACTCTTGCAGGAAGTATGACCGCTACTTCATTCATTGGTGATGGTTCACAACTTACTAATCTGCCCTCAAGTGGTGCAGACTCTCCTTTTAGTTATAATAGTAATGAAGCAGGTGGTATTGAGGTTGCTAACTATACTACAGCAAGCGGATCGAGAGCATTCGCTGTTGGTAATGATAATTCAGCAAGTGGAAGCAGTTCTACAGCTATGGGAAGAGGAACAATAGCAAGTGGGGATGATTCTACAGCATTGGGAGCTAATACTGAAGCGATTGGACTTCACTCAACAGCTATGGGTATGTATAGTAAAGCAAGTGGAAACAGCTCTACAGCTATGGGTTATTACACAGAAGCAAGCGGGAATTATTCAACAGCAAGTGGATCTAATTCTACAGCAAGTGGAACTTATTCTACCGCGATGGGAAGAGGCACAACAGCAAGTGGATCTTATTCTACAGCTATGGGGTATAACTCGGAAGCAAGTGGAAACCGATCTACAGCAATGGGTGAAAGAACAACAGCAAGTGGAGATTATTCCACTGCTATGGGTTATTACACAACTGCAAGTGGAGATTTTTCAACTGCATCAGGAGAAGGTACAACAGCAAGTGGAATGATTTCAACAGCTATGGGTGCAGGGACAACAGCAAATGGAATGTTCTCAACAGCTATGGGATATTTTATAACAGCAAGTGACAGGTCATCTTTAATAATTGGTCAACACAACTTATTAGGCTCAACAGTTACTAATAGCGCTACAGATTTTAGTTTAGAAAACACAGCCTTTGTAATTGGAAATGGAACTAATTCAGCCAATAGAAGCGATGCACTTGTAGTTAAGTTTAATGGTGATGCAACTCTTGCGGGGAATCTCAACATAAATTCTGATGCACGCCTTAAAGCAAACATTGTATCGCTTGGCAGTACACTTGCCAAGATATTACAAATAGATGGTAAGAGCTATACAATGAAAAAGGACGAGAGTGAGAAACAAAAGATAGGTCTGCTTGCACAAGACATAGAGAAAGTATTTCCTGAACTCGTATCAGAAAGTCACGGCGTTAAGTCTGTAAACTATCAAGGATTAGTTCCTGTTCTTATTAATGCACTTAAAGAGCAACAAAGCGAGATAGACGAACTAAAGACGATGTTAAAAGCTATAATTGAAAAAACTTAAATTAATACCACTAAAAACAATACGATGAAGAAACTATTGCTCTTCTTGTTGCTATTGCCATTATTCTTATTTAGTCAACTTACATTGGAAACGATCTCTAATATTAATGATGCTCAAAGTTTTAAAAGAACTATGATTGAAAATGGATTTGAGAGATTTGAAGTTACTGAAAATGACATTGGCTATGTAAAAAAGGGTGTTGGAGAACTTTCTTCAACATATGGATTCTATGTAACAAATGATGGAGGTAGTGATGTGCTTACTGATGATAATATGTCGTTTTTTTATAATGATGATGACAATGGAGAAAATAAAAGCTATAACTTAATATATGACCAAGTTAAAAGTGAATGTGAATTTGTAGAGGTTAGTGATTTTGCTTCTTATGAGGTTGCTTGGTATAAGTGTATATATGTAAAACCACCTATAGAGTTATTAGAGTTACAAGCATATTTTAAAAAAGAATTACCTAATTCGAGCATAAATGTTCTTAGTTACAGAATAGGATTTAATAAGTTAGAATCGGTTAATTATATCCACATGCTTTCAGTCAATAAAGCTAATAGTAGTACTGTGAATATGTTAAAAAGAGTAATTGATATGGAGAAATCAAAAAAATTAGATTCTATTAATTTAAACAATTAAAAACAATACGATGAAGAAACTACTTTTTCTGTTTATTCCACTTATTTCTTTGGGGCAATTGTCTTATAAGGGACTAATGAAATTAGATTCTAAAGATGCTTACCTGCAATACATGTTTGATTTGCAATTTTCTGCTATTGAAGGGGATGATAATAATTACGCTTTAAACCCCATAAAGGATGATTTAGGAAACGAAATATCTACTCATTTTGCATATTATTTTGATGAGGTTGGTTTCTTTTTTGAAGCGCAGAGAATGGGGAATGTTACAAATATATATGGCTCTCATAAGGAAATTATTGCTAATGATTACGATAAGATTCTAAAAAAAGTAAAAAGAAGGTGCAAGTATGTTTTTATGAGAAAAATAATTAATGATAATTATGCTTGTTACAGCTGTAAAGATGCTGAATTTGAGGGTTATATAGGTTTTTCGGTTATGGGAACAAAAGGTATTATTGCTCAAATCAAATCTATTTATTAACCATTAATCAAGTGCTTCATTAAGTTACGCACTCTATTCCACAAACTTAATTAGGTCTTTGAAGTCTATGCTCTGATACTCTCTTTCAGGCTGATTTTCTATTTGCTTCATAGTAGGTAAAGTATACCTCAATCCTATCTCGATCAAGCGTATACGCTCAGCAGTTGTACACTTACTTAGGTCTATGCTATCAATAGCACCATCCAAGAGGTGTTTTATCTTTTGTTTGACCTCAGCTGTAAGCTTGTTTGGTGTGCCTTTCTTTCTGCCACCGAATTTCTTTCCTGTATTATTCATAATTTAGGTCTATGGAATTAATTATTGGAATACTTGCCATTGCATTGATTATTGGCTTATTCTTGAGAAAAAAGGGCGACAACACAATGGATACTCTTTCACAAGGTTGTGGTTGTCTAATAGTTGCTTTCATATTGCTATTATTGTTTGGAGCTATCTATCTACTATAAACTACTTTAGTTAATGGTAAGATTTGGGATAAAAAAGAGTATATTATTTTTTTGGGTCTTCAATTAAAGTTTTATAAATACCATATTTTTCAGGTGAGTTATTGGTCAAAGAACGAGTTTCCCCTGTAACCTTATTCCACATGTAAGAATCTTGACCATTAACAGCAATTTCCCAAACGTGGCTTTCAGGTGTTGCGTAAGTTACTTGTTGAGGTTCTGCAGGGTTATTAAAACCCATTACAATAGCAGTAAATCCTATTACGGCAAATATGCCTATTACGATGTCTTTAATTTGTGATTTCATCTTTGAATATATTTATGTTATAGCCTAAATATAGACAAGATGCGATTAAACATAAATATTATGATAACTCAAATCCTTACCTAAATGCTTTGTAAAGTATCCCATACCATTCACTACAGGCTCTGTATTAAGTAGATAATACCTATTTACTCTCATATAATTAGATAGCTGATCATTACTTAAACTCTTATTGCCTACATAAGCAAAGTGTACATGGTTAGAGCTATATGTTTGTCCTGTGTACTTATCATAGTCAGGCTCTACACATGCCCATACCATACTTACATCAGGACGCTTTAGTAAGTTATTCATATACCAATCTACTTGTCTTTTAGATACCTTGTCTATACCACTATCTCTTCTATACCTTATTACATTATGATAATTAAAACCATAGGTAGAGAGTGCTTTACCATATTCTCTTCTATTTACTGTTGTCATATTTGTGAATTAGATACAGCAACGCCCTTAGCGTTTTACTGCTTGTTCTATTATATAACGTGGTTTTAAAAAATTTTGTGGATTTATTTTATGGCTGTGAAAAGGTCAAGTTTAAAGTTGCCAAATAGTTGCCAAAATACGCTTTTAAAGCACTATTTTTGTGTTTGAGTTACAACTCAGGTCCTATAGCTCAGTTGGTTAGAGTAGCTGACTCATAATCAGTTGGTCCCTGGTTCGAGCCCAGGTGGGACCACCCTTAAAGCCCCTCTTCTTGAGGGGTTTTTTGTTTTTACTATTCAAAAATGGTATTTGTGTACCATTTTGTGTACCACATATATCTTTTCTATTAGCCAAGATTATAGTACAATGTGTACCATAATAAATAAAAAAGTGTATCTGCTGATACACATAATCTAAATATTTTTTGAAATTTCTTCTAAACGAGATTCTGGATTTTGAATTTCACCATTTTTAATTAATTCCTCAATCCTTTTTTTCGATATGAAAATGTTGTCTCGTTTTAACTTAGGATCTCTTCCAACGGTGAATAAGTTAAATTGATAAACTTTACCTTTTTTTAAATGGAACCCCCCAAATATTTTATTGTAGACAAACACATTACTATGACAAAGAATAAATTTTTTTATTGACTTAGGGTTTGTTTTCTCTAATATTGAAAAAGAATCTCCTTTAACATTAAATATACCGTTTTCATCATCTCCTTGTCCATCGGGTGTGTAGAGATAAATTTTATCATTAAAAAATGATTTATTTTCAACTACACTAATACCGCTTCGTAAGCTACCGTCCTTTTTAAAAATGTTTTTTACTTCATTAAAAATTGAAGTTTCATAAAACAGAGTATCCTTTAAAAACTCATTCCCAAAAGTTTCTAAATCATTCATCGACAATACATATTCTAGTTTAGCATAGAGATTTAAATCAGAAAACCCATTAAATTCATTATTGTTTGTTATTTGTTTTAAATACATCCCAAGAATATCTCCAGATTTTGGATTATTGTTTTTTAAATTATCACAATTTAAACTAGCAGAAATTATGTACATTTCTTTTCCATTAGCCCCCTCAATCATTGACTTTTTTTGATCTAAAGTCAACCCAGACCACCTGTCCGTTTCAGAAGCTCTTTTAATTTCTGTAAAAACGTTTGGATTACGCTCAGTTTTTTTTTCTATTACTCGAATAATATCGGGTTCGATTCTAACTTCACTCGGATTTCTAAGTTCAAAATCAAGTTTTAATGATTTTGATTTAGTCTTTTTTTCTATCATTTTTTTTACCCCAATCTCAACTAATTTTCCTGACATCCATGCATCACATGTAGCTCCAAAACCTCTTGGTTCAGCAGATGTTCTACCAACCGGAGCCTTACTCGGATCCAAATGTATTTTAACAGCAAAAGAAAAAGCTTTTTCTATATCTTTTTTAGAAAAAATATATTTCATGATTGAAATCTAGACAGAAATAATTTGATTAGCAAATACTTAAATAATTAGATTACCTGTTTTAATAGGTTGAATTTTTCTCTCCAAAATTATTTCTCTGTAGATACTAAATCGAGGTCTTCTGTTTTGTTCTTGTTGATCTTTAAAAGTTTGTTGAGAATTTACTTTATGGTTGTATATTAAATTATTTTCAATAAAATAAATATCAAATAAACCATTCCAATCTCCATTTTTATAAAAATCAACAAAAAATAATTTGTCCCAAACTGATCTTGGACCGAAAGACGTTAGATCTGGGAGAACACTACAAGCTTTAACTTGAATTCTACTTTTACTAAAAGGATCATAAGCATCGAAAGACGTATTAGCTCCTGAAATAGATTTGGTTATTCTATAGCAATTCATCTCCAAACAAAAAGCACTTTCTGAGAGCCCCTCTGGCAAATTAATTCCTCTTGAATCTAAAGAATTTAAATCTTGACAAAGTTTTCTCCAATCAAGATATATTGATCTAAGTGTTTCTCTATCACTTTCGTCAAAAGACAAAACTTCTGTTTGGAATGTCCCCTCAGGAAGTAATAAAGTTTTAGAGATTTTTCTCAAATCAATAATTAGATATTAGAAACTTAGTCAAAATTTAAATAAAGGGCAAATAATGTTTTAAAAAAGCAGGTCATTTTCAGGACACTTTCCTCCCTTTAAAACTGTCATTATATTTTCAGAAATTCTTTTTATTACCGGCACACTAACTGAATTTCCAGCTTGTTTATAAAGTTGACCATTAGAAATTTCAGGAAAAGTATAATCATTTGGGAACCCTTGAAAACCAAAACATTCTTTTGGAGTCAATTTTCTAATACCATATTTTGTTTTAATTAATGGGACGTTGTGCCCTCCTGTACCCATATTCGCTGTAAGTGTTGGGCATACTTTTGATTTATTTTCTCTAACATACTGTCTTCTCCACTGATAGACAGTGTCATTATCTTTAATTTCATTTACTAAACTTTCATACATGTATTTATCTTCTCTGTAGTAGAATTTTTCATCAACTTTTTTATCTTCAATAATATCTGAAATAGTTTTTGTTAAGATTTTTTTATTTGGGAAACCAAACCTTTCATCACAATCTGGGAAATCATCGTAATTAAAAGAAACTATAAAAATTCTTTCTCTATTTTGTGGAACATTTCCATAATCTTTTGTGTTTAGAACTTTAGCATTAAAAGAATAGTTTCTTGATAAAATTTCTTTTCTAATAATCTTAAATGTATTTCCTTTATCATGACCAACAAGATTTTTTACGTTTTCAAATAGAACTGCTTTAGGTCTCATTTCGTCAATAAAATCTAACATTCTAAAAAAATGATTACCCCGCGGGTCATTAAAACCTTTTCTATATCCAGCTACTGAAAAGGCTTGACAGGGAAACCCCCCTGTTAATACGTCTACCTTTTCTAATTTTTCAACATCTAAACTCATGACATCACCTTCATAAAGTTTATGTTTAAAGTTTTTCCTATAGGTAGTACAAGCGTTTTTGTCAAACTCATTAGCCCACAGTAACTTAAAACCACTCTGAATAAAACCTAAACAAACTCCACCTACTCCAGCGTATAGGCTACCAACCGTAAAGTTTGTTTTCATTTTAAATTGAAATTAGGTTATCAATTGCATTGTAAATTACTTTATCTGTACTAAATGGCTTAAAGTTTTTAGAATTTTTTAACTCTTTTTCATCACAATAGCCAACTATTGAATATTCAAGATTTGATCTAGCAATAACAAATATAAAAGGTTCAGGGGCCTGTTTTTCTATAATTGGGAATTCACCAAAATCACTAATTATAATTTTAAACCTTATACTATTATAAGTGACATAAGGGACAAAATGACTTAAATTAATTTTATTAATGTCTAAAGGAGTAATGTTCAAGTGTTTACAAACTCCTAAATAGGCTAAGATAATTCTTGATTTTTTATCATAAAAAGACTGACCTTCAAACCTGTCTCGTAATTTACCCATGTCACTTAAGTTCAGGTGAGACAGAATTAATTTATCAATATCTTTTATTTGATATCTAGAATACTTAATGGAAGGGAAAGACCTTATTTTACTTCCAATTTTTAAAAGATAATCTGACATATTAGGCTGTCAAAAGTAAATTTATTTACAATATTAAACCAATTAAATCAGAGTTTAAGTTGGACACTTACCAACTTAAGTTAAAGAAAGTGTAACAGGCGTTACACTTTCTAGAGTTAAAATGGTACACAGAAGTGTATCACGTACAGGGCTATATGGTACACATTATGTACCACCGCTATTTGTAAGTGTTTGATTATCAATGATATAAATATGTGGTTATAGTCCAGGTGGGACCACCAACAAAACCCCTTAACTATCTAAAGACCAGATAGTTATGGGATTCTTTTTTACCAAAAAGTGGGAGTGAGTTCCAAGGCGAGTTCCAACATGATGAGGTTTTTTACTTTAAGGTTTTAAAATGGAATTTATATATTTAGTATATCTAAAGAGTTTATGAAATTATTTAATCAAAAGAATGACTCCGTCGAAGAAGTAAAACAAATCCCTTTTAAACTTGAAAGAGATATTCAAGAACTTGTTGAAAAAAACACAGATTCGATTTTCAATTTATTATTTGTAAAATCAGAACTACGAGTTGATAAATATCGTATTGATTCCTTGTGTTTTGATCAAGAGAACAATTCATTTGTTATAATTGAATATAAGAAAGGAAGTAGTTATTCGGTTATTGATCAAGGATACACTTATTTACAGTTATTGTTAAATAATAAATCTGACTTCCTTCTTGTTTTATCTCAACACTTTAACAAGGTCTTTAGTACAAACGAAATAGATTGGTCCCAATCAAAGATTATATTTATCTCTCCTTCATTTAATTCATTTCAGAAGGATAGTGTAAACTTCAAAAACCTTCCGTTTGAACTTTGGGAAATTAAAAGGTTTTCAAATAAATCATTGATTTTTAATTTACATAAATCTACTTCCAACGAAAGTATTCAATCTTTAGACAACTCTAAAAACACAAACTTGATCAGTTCTGTAAGTAGGGAAGTTAAGGTTTATGACATCGAGGATCTAACCTCAAATATTTCACAAAATAATCTTGATAAATGGAACGAAATGGTGAGTAGATTAAATGAAATGGAAGGGATTGAATTAAAACCTAAAAAAAATTATGTCAGTATAATTATTGGAGGGGTTTCTTTTAAAACTGTTTTTTACCTGAGTTTCCAAAAAACAAAAATGAAAATCAGAATTATTAGAGGGGTACACAATCCAGATGGATATAAAGGGGAAAATTATTTTACAATTGATGACCCAAAGAATGTTACAATTAAAACCCAAAGAACTCTTGGTAATGGGTCAACACAAAAATTTTATGAAATTATAGTTGATAATGATTTTGATATAGATTATTTGATGTTTTTAATAAAACAGAAGTATAATAATATTAATAATTAATTATTCAATAATCTTACACTCTAATTCACAAGTTTAGAATAACACGACAAGACCTCATTGAGTTCCAAATTTACTTAGTTATGGAACTCACAGAGTTCCACGTTAAATTATAAAATGCTGGTAATCAACTATTTAATTAATTGGTTCAAGTCCAGGTGGGACCTCCAACAGGCCCCTTCTTTACGGAGGGGTTTTTTAGTTAAATCGCAGTTGATTAAAACACTCAAAGAACTACTCAAAAGTAGTTAAAACTGACAGACAGTTGGCAGACCTGTGGAAGTAGAAACAAAATGGCGGAGTTGCTTCCTCTACCATTTTGTTTTTAGTGATACTAATTTAAAGAAATTTAGACTTAACCTATATAATGGACATAAAAATGGACAAAAGGGAAAGTTTGATACGTCAGATGATTCAAATGAATATGAAATTCCAAGGTATACTTATGAGTTTGATTTAACGGGGTCCTCAAAAGCTCTATCTTTCTGAACTAACTAAACTTTTAAGAAGAGCTAAAACATTATAATTTTTTGTTCTAAAACTCCGTTATAAATTATATGAGTAAAATTTTACTGGTATTATTGTTTCCAGCCCTAATTATTGGTCAACTTGACAAGGACAAATTAAGAGCACTACAAGTTCATAATGATGCTAGGAATGAAGTTGGCGTATCACCATTAGTATGGTCAGAAAAGCTTGAACAACAAGCTTTAAAATATGCCAAACAAATTGCTAGAACTAATAATTATAAGCATAGCAACACTAAAGACGGAGAAAACCTAGCTATGTTTTATGAATATGAAGAATCTAAAAAGGTTAAAACATATATTTATTCAGAAACACCCCTTTACGATGCTTCAATGGCTTGGTATGAGGAGATCAAAGATTATAAGTACTCAAAAATTAAACGTTTCCGCATTGGACCGAAAATAGGACATTACACTCAAATGGTTTGGAAAGACACAAAAGAAGTTGGTATAGCGTCGGCGATTTCAAAAAATGGTAAAGTCTACGTAGTTGCAAGATATTACCCAGTTGGAAATTATTTGGGGGAGTACCCTTATTAAACCATAGGCATATCCTCTTCCTTTAGTTCTACTACCTCTAAACCTCTTAAGTAGGTTAGTGATACGTTTATAAATTATTTATCAAAATAGATATCCTAATAATTTCAATTATTTAAAATCTAGTTTTGTTAAATTGCAATCTAAACTTCTAACTAATTATTATGTTTTTTATAGTAGGTCCGGCCCAAATTTTGTTGATAATAATATTAATATCAGTATTAATAATACCAAATTGGATTATTTATTCAAAAGCAAATCAACCGGGTTGGGCTTCAATTATTCCAATATATTCTACCCTTGTTTGGCTGAAAATTATTGGTAAGCCTTGGTATTGGTTAATATTATTTTTAATTCCGTATTTAAACTTGATTTTTATTATTTGGGCAACAAACCTTTTGTCGAAAAGTTTTGGGAAAGGTGAGGGGTTTACTGTTGGGTTAGTTATTTTGCCTTTAATATTTTATCCCATTTTAGCTTTTGGAAAATCAAAATATATCGGACCATCGGGATCTTAAACCATAAGCATATCTTCTTCTTTTAATTCAGCAATTGTTATATTTAGAAGTAGCGTATTAAACATTCTAAATCAAATTTTATAAAAATTGAATCAATTAAATGTTTTTGGTAAAGAATTAGAATTATGTTGTAGTAGTCCTATTACTGGTGCATACAGAGATGGATATTGTAATACAGGTATTAATGATATTGGCACGCACACCGTATGTGCAATTGTTACAGATAAATTTTTAGAGTTTTCAAAAAGTAAAGGAAATGATTTAACAACAGCTAATCCACACTACAACTTTGAAGGACTTAAAGAGGGTGATAAATGGTGCTTATGTGTCTCAAGATGGATTGAAGCATATGAAGCTGGATGTGCCCCAAATTTAATTTTAGAAGCTACTAATATTAAAACTCTCGATTATGTTAGTTTCGAAGATTTATTACAATATAAAGCTTGAATTAAACCATAGGCATATCACTTTCCTCAAGTTCTGTAATGTTTTTAGCAAGATAAATTTTCATAGCTTAAGCTAGCTTGTTTCCACTGATTATCAGCGTTCCTTCCCAACCTTTTTTGGCACCAAACCTATAAGAAGTCACGTTACTAAAACCTGCATTAGCAAATATGTTAACCCACTCATTCTCAGAAAACAGCCTCATAATTGATATACCACAGTCATCCGGCCATGAATGAGAGGCTTTGTTTTCCAAATAAAAATCTAGCCCAACAATTAGCATTCCATTTTTTCTAAGCCACAGCTTATATACATTCTGAAAAAATCTAGCGGGGTTGTTTAGGTAATAAACCACTTCCATAGAGTGGACGACATCTACTGAAGAATTTGGTGACCACCTTTCCAGATCAGCACAAACATAATGGTTCTTCGAGTCACATGCTTTAGCTTTTTCAATCATTTGTTGGGCGGCATCAACACCAGCAACCGAAACACAATCTGGATGTTCGGCGACTTGTCGAACCACCCATCCGTTACCACACCCAGCATCAATAAATGAAAATTCTCTTCTCCCTTTCAAAGCCAAAGAAAGCATATGATTTACAGATGACTGATGGCCTGTTGCCATGCCTTCGTCACGCCCAAGCTCTACCCATTCACCAAAAACAATTTTTGGGTCACGTTTCATGCTCTAAGCTAACTTAAGTTAAAATGTACAAATCATATCCTCTCCACAGCACAATGGGGATTTTATCATTCCTTCGCAACTTGGACATTGTGAAACTTGTACCTCCACACCCTCGTCGGTGGTTATACTGCTATCATTTAAAGGCTCGTAACACTTAGCACAGCTAGCATTAACTGCCATATTACATTGATTACAAGTATATGTTGCCATAATTAATTATGTTTTTGTAAAGATATTCTATTTATCTAATCAAGCTAAAATGTCCAGTATAAATCCTTCCATCTTCTAACTCTAGCCTAAACCAATAATCATCACTTGGAAGGGGCTTGCCTTGATAATTTCCATCCCAGTAATCCTCATCGCCTGAAAGTTGCTTTAGAAACCTTCCATAACGGTCATAAATATAAACGTTAGACAGGCTATTAAACGTGGTTTTGAGACCAAGTATTTGCCAAGTGTCATTGATACCATCATTATTGGGAGAAAAATATTTGTAATATCCCACGACTCCGACCTGAATAGCTGCCACACCACATCCGATTTTATCACGCACTTGAACTGTTCGCATTCCTGGCCCTACTTTAGTAAAGTAAGGCTCATCCTGGAATCTTCCATTGTCAAGAGCAAACTCATAGTCCCCCACCCCAAGATTATCCACAACAACCTCTACGTTATTATCTTGACCCGAAAAGCCACTTATGGTGACATCTTTTTCACTTAGTTTAGCTAACTCAGAAGTAATTACCTCAATCGATTTTGTTGTTGTGCAGCCTATATTACCTACAGTAGTTGCAGTTACTTCATAAGTTCCACCCAATGAAACGTTGATAATCTGTTTATTACCTACATCAGACCGACCATTATTTTCATCTATATACTCCCATTGATAAGTGTAGTTGTCTGAAGGGTTTCGAACCTCTAGGTTTAGGCTTAACTCGTTTAGGCAAAGGACAGCTTCCTCATCCAAATCAAACAAAGGCTTTTCTATTACGTTAAATTCTATTAGACCTTCGTCCATACAAGTGCTGTTTATTGTGCTTACTAGCTTCACACGGATAGTTGTCGAGGTCGTAGAAAACGACTGTGGAAGTGGGCTTGGCAATTCATTTCCGAAACTGTCATAGTAATAGAACATAATGTCTGTCTGACCATTTAGAATATCAGCTTCAATTGATGTTGTATCAAAAGCGGCTTTTTGATCTATCAAACCATCGGAATCATCACATAAAACAAGACTGGGGATGGGATTGAAATTGGGGGTATCATCTACGATAAATAAAATCTCTGTTTCTTCGTAGCATGAAGGCGTGTTTTCTGAAGGGGTGTTTTCCACACGGGCAATTAATGTTTGGCTAGTAGAATTATATGGGTTTGGAAGTTCATCAGAAAAGAGAAGGTTATAATTACTATCAAAAAAGGACACACTTACATTGGTTTGCCCAAAAGTTAAGTCTTGAACAAGCCTTGTTGTGTCAAATGGATATGATTTATCCTCATCATCGTCACATTCTCTAAAAGGGAGAACAGAGTATGCAGTGGGTAAACGCTCGATAAATAAATTTGCAACTTTTTTAAGCCCTATACAGCTGATGGTATTAAGACCCTCTACCTCCACACTTGCCCAAATTTCATCTTGCCAGTTCATTCCATTTACAATGGGGTTCAGGTTTTCATAATCTATTGTTATATCGATTTCATTTAATTTTCGTGCCGCATCATCCAGCGAAGGAAAATATCGAATGACAACATCAGATGTCGCAAACAAAGGGTGTTCTTTGAGAAGCTCAGAAGTTAGTATGTCAAATATGTTTGATGAGAATTGAGTTTTTCCGTCTTGGTTTGCTGATGGAGAAAGCTCACAAGCATTGAAATCGAGCATAAAATCGTCTTTGATTTGACTTACAACAACATTGATGTTTATTTCCGCGTAACGCACGCAGCTTCCATTGGGGGCATAAACACCATCAGGCAAAACACTGTTTACTTGCACGAAAATGGTGCTATTCATTATTGGGTTTCCAAGGGAATCAACATTGTAATAAGCGCTAGGGTCATCAAGTTTACTGTCTTCAGAAAAAGAGCTGTCAGTGTAATAAGAAAATTTCTCATTTAAAAAGTTGCTCGAAATTACGTTTTCAAAACTATTCAGATTTGTGAGCACGATTCCGTCTGACACCCCATCAGCTTCATCACACTGTTCAAAATTTATGACTTGACTTTCAATGACAGGCAATGGCGTTAGAATAAGATCGAATTCATTACTAGTGTTTTCGCATTTTAGGGATGTTAGGGTATCAATAATGCGGAGATATATAGTTTTTCGCCTGTTGTCGTTTGTAGGCATCGTGTAAGATTCAATGCCATTAGAAGTAGGGTCTTGAGCATCAGTAACTGAGGGATGATAACTAATTATGTACTGATCGGAAGCTCCACCAAGCATGGCCTCAATTCTTTTGTCGTTGAGTCGTAAATCGAAAGTAGTGATGTTGTCTGTATCACTTCCGCTCATAAGATCGTCACATTCATAATGAGGTGAAATGTCAATAACAGGCGGAACAGGAAACACTTCCAAAAAGAAGCTGCCTAACTCATCAGACACACAACCAGTATTCAAGTTTTGTATACGATAATATAGTTGCTGGGGGTTTGTAGTGTTTGCAAACATTAGGGACTCATCAATTGCATTTTCAGCGTTATCGTTTTCATTTAAAAAGAATAAAACGTCAAGGGCCGTGTCATTTCCAATTATATCCATTTCCTGAGACTGTAAGTCAAAGCCACTTACCAGCCCGTTGTATGCGTTGCCATCTTGCTCATCGTCACAAAGAATCATATCATTTGCTGGCAAAAGTTGAGGTAATGGGTTAACATAGACGGTTGTTTCAACTCTGCAGACTTCGCCGTTGGTTGTTACTTCATAAAAGTATGTTGTTGTTTCATTTGGAGAACGAAGAATCGAGCTTGTTTTAATTCCATCAAAAATTATATCAGTACCTGTCACGGGGTCTGTTTTACCCCAAACAACTTCAGTTGTTCCAATAAATTCAAAAATTGGCCAAGAGTCTCCATTCCCTGAGGAATTGTCTCTCATATCGTTCCATGTTTTGTTAACCCTGTAATCGAATTGGGCGTAATCTTCTGCACCATCTTCAAAATAGCTCTGAGAATTTGCTCCACCAGAGTCATTGGGCTCACCATATGGACCCCCATTAGGAGGAGGAGACCAATTTGCCAACTCTTCAGACAACAACCTTCCGTCAAGCCATTGCCAACCCTCATCAACATTGTTATTCGGATTTAGATTAGACAGCTGTCGCAATCCTAACCAAAAATGAATTTCATTGGTTCCAGCTATACCAAGCGCATCAAGCGCATTATAAACGGCATTTTCTTCTTCTTTAGAATTAATAACATACATTGAAGCACTAGCATCTAACGACTGTATTAAACCATAAGCTTCTGTCCATGCCATTGACTCCCTTTTCAAAAAATAAGACGACATTTCATACTGTAAGAATAGTTCAAAATCAGTATTATCGTTAGCAAAATCTTGTGCAGTCTGCGGGACACCATTAACGGTAAGTAATACATCATCACCCGAACAAATTTCAGAGGACGATGACACTATTTCGGGATTACTGATGACTATATTTGTTTGCGCACGGGTAAGACTTATACAACCGTCTGAAGAAAAAGCTTCGACATAATAAGTTTGTTCATTTTTCAGGGGCTCATCATTTTGCAATGGCGAACCACCAACTTCTGACAGAAACACTTCAATTGATCCGCCGATAGAGTTTTTCAAATCTAAAATTGTTGGCGAATCATTAAAACAAAAAGTATATGTTGGGTCTAATACTGGCGTGTTGGGATTAGAGAGAACACTTAAAAACACCCCACTTTCAGACTGAACTGGACATGCATATGTTGGATGAGAAACTAGGACCTTAATCTCCGCTCCATTCACTATCATTGAATCTGGATTAACCAGAGGGTCTGTAGCAATAGTTAATTTGTTAGTGTTTATACCCCCCAACACACTGTAGCCATAGAGCCCATTATTATCAACTACGTCGCTTACAATAACACCGTCAATTGTCCAACTAAAAATCGCCCCATCAGTTGAGGTGTCTACAGAAAAGGTAGCAATTTCACCAGCACATACAGATAAAGAAACAGGCCCCCCACTGGAAGAAATTACAGCCGGAGCACCGTATTCTTGAAACTCATAAACCCCGTTATTATCATTATCATTTGGGAGAATGTTATAATCATGATAGGCTAAGCCGCGATCAGTAACTGTGTTGTCATCATAAGTTAGAGGATCAAACCCTATCTTGCCATCATTATCGGGATCCAAAAAACCAGCCTCGACAACATCAAAGCAACCATCTCCATCGCTATCTCGGTCAAAAGCATCGGCGAGCTCGTCACTGTCCGAAAAGGAATTCAGATAGATTATGTTAATACGCCCATCAAACACAGAGTCTGTAGAGGAATCATTATGATGTGTAAAGGCTAAGCCAGAGGATTGGGAGGCTAAAAAGATAAAGCTTGTAGTTGTTAAGCCAACAGCAGTTTTACTAAACCTAAATATAATCTTTGAGCTGTTGTATTGCTGAAAACCACCAATAAAAGTGTTGTCAATAAGGATTTCGATTTCACTCGCTTCATCAAGCAAAGTAATACTTTCTGAAGGGTCAAGACTTTCTAACACATAGTAAGTATTTTCTTCATCGGGCACGGTGTTCCCTTCTGAAAAATCAAAGGCAAAATTGAGAGATTTTGGAACTACAGGGGCAAGTTCAAAACGAACCGCATCATCATTGGTTTGTTTGGGGGGTAAATTGGATGTAAACCGACCATCGGGAAAGGGAATGAAGCTACCGTTGGTAACAGAGATGTTTTGAAACAATTCAGGAGTATTGTAAGGAAGCTGATTTGCGCCAACCAACACAGGCGGGCTTGCTGTTAAATCAATTTCAAAATTTCCTAAAGATTCCACTGCGTTGAAAATTCCATCATTGTCATAGTCTAAATCAATATTATCCACAATACCGTCTTTGTCATAATCAAGCGGACAGACACTAACATTTATTTCACTTGAATAAATAACACTGTTTGGAGCCAAACACTCCACAATCACTTCTAATCGATATGCACCAAATTCATTTGGCATAAACTCGGGGCTGTCAGTTGTGTCTGCAGGGAAAATATATTCCCAGACGCCATTATTTTTCTGCTTTTGCCATTTTATTGAGTCGTAATTATCAGCATTTGGCAGCAGCAGAGTAACATTTGATTGTCCACCCTCATTTATACACGAACCCAGGGTGCTTAAATTAAGCTCAGGATAGATGCGCGGCTCCAGAGTAAAGCCAGAGTAAAACGAACCAGAAGTAGCTGCGTTATTTGCGTTGTAATAGGATACATAAAGTTCCTCTGAGCCAACAATTGATACATCGCCTTCGAGGTTATCAATTCTGTGAACTTGGTACTCAGCAGTAGAAGTTTGAATGGGATCAGGGAAGTAGATCACATCTTTTATAGATGAAATGGGTTGTCCATTCACTTCCACAGTAGACCCATAGGAACTAAGCAAAAACAGAGAACCATTAAAAGGCGAATTTTCATCCACCTCATCAATTCGAGCAATACTCTCGACATCACCAACACTTGTACAACTCAGCGGGGGGACAAAAAACATCCCTTGATTTGCTCCGTAAAAATGCACTCTTTGTCCTCCAGGATTGCCTTCAGCCTCTCCTTTTTTCCCTGTCCCTTGAAAAACATAAATGTTTTTATTCGATTGCAGGTACAAAAAATTTATTTCTGCAACAGGATCATTTGTAAATTTATCACCTTCAATAAACACATGCTCTCCTGCATTTAGAGCTATAGAGCCAGTGTCTCCATTCAACTTAATAAGGGTGTCATCATTATCAGCAATAATAAGAGCGTTTTCAATACTGTTGAAACTATCTCCTTTAATAAGTACATATTCTGTGGCATCAACAGAGGAATCTAAGCTAACTAGTTGATCAAACCCCATATCACTACCATTTAGGTAACCAAAATCTTCTTCACCAGGAAAGAAGTCAGGAGAATCGATAATCTGATTACTAAAACTACCAATTATAGACCCTGAGTTTACAACAATATCATTGTTTGACTTGATTAGAGTACCAATAAATAGGCTATTGTTATTACCATTAAATAGCCCTAAGTAAGTTTCATTTTTTTGTAATACTACTGAAAGAGGAATAAACCCATCTGAATTTTGAGCCTGAAGATTAGGGTCAAAATCAAACTCAACTAACGTGTTGTTTTTTGTTGCCATTATTGAAAAAAAAGAATAATCGTCAGACTCTTGTCTCTCCATCCCTCCAACACGAAAGGTTTTTCCCAAGCCATCTAGTCCCTTACTTACAAGGGAACCAGCATGGTTTCTGGACTTCAGACGCAGTGAAACATATATTTCTCTATTTGCAATAATTTCATAGCCTTTATTTTCAAATATTTTTGAGCTATTAAATTCGGTAGGGTTGGCGCCTATTTGGTTATAATCCAAGTTAATCTTGTAAGAGCTTGTGTTGCTAACGGTACTGGTAATCCAAGAACTAGGGGGCTGCCCAATTGGTTTAATTGTAAATTGGACTTCGTCATAGGGAGTTGAAATATATAAATGCGCAGTTTCATACACAAATTGAGGGACAGGCGGGAGGTAATGCTGCTTACTCAGTTGCCCAAGCGCAACAAGAGGAATTAAAACGCTAATCAATACGCAACAAGTGATCGAGGCTATATTTAATTTATTGTCTTTTCTTTGCACTCCGTAATTATAGTAAAAAAAATAACATTGATGTTCTTGATCAAGAATTGTGCTAAATACATTTTTTTGTGTGTGACATTACACGCACAGCTTAGTTATACGCAACTTCAACTTCCTGTATATTCTGACTATCTTACTGAAAATTATTTTTTGGTCCATCCGGCCATGGCAGGTGCTCAGCTAGAAGGCCTTCAAGTTAGGATGACACACCGTTCTCAGTGGAAAGGAGTGGCAAATGCTCCAAACCTTCAAACTGTTAATGCACATGGTCGCATAGGCTTAAAATCTGGACTGGGAACAGTTTTATATAATGATAATAATGGGTTTCATAAACAAACTGGACTTTCCTTTGCTTATGCACATCACCTCAATCTTATACTTGGAAATCGAGATATTCACCAATTGTCATTTGGATTATCGGTAGGTATTATTAACAACACCCATGACCAAACTCAATTCGCCCCTGACCTTGGGGATCCGCTTTTGGAAGGAAGCCAAGTGAAATCTAATGGCTTCCATATGGACTTGGGGCTCACATATATGCGCTATCAATTTTACACCCACTTGACAGTTAGAAGCCTCATTTTTAAAGGTCATAACATTTCCGATAACGTTCGACTAGACAAATCAAAAAAGGTTATTTTAAATATGGGCCATTTTTTTGAATTCAATGACAACACTCTTTTTGAACCTTCTGCCATGATTCAGTTTGTTGAGTATGCGGACCTTCCGGCAATAGACATCAACCTAAAGTCACATCACTTAATACGAAATCAAAAATTATGGTTTGGGGCATCATATCGTTTTGGAGCACAGCCAAACGCAAATGTTGATGTAGAGAATAATTTGAACCAAACACATCGTCAGCTAACATTACTTTCAGGATTAAAATTCGGAAAATTTTCAGCCTCTTATTCTTATACCCAAAGTTTTGAAGACATTCAAATTGCATCATTCAATAGCCATCAATTAACTTTAGGATTTGATCTTTTTTCAGATAAATTCAGATACTTCCCAGTGCGCGGAATGTTGTAATATTAAACTTTAGGTAATTAATCACAATAATCTTCTAAGCCTTCAAGCTCTTCTTCGTTATTAATTGTTTTTATTTCATCATCATCAAAAATAACATCAAAGGGGTATACAACTTCAGGCTCTTCTTCTGAATCTTTA
>CACAZM010000008.1 GCA_902536935.1 uncultured Bacteroidota bacterium
TGCTTGTGGGTCATCACTGACATCTGAAACATCATCGGTTCCTTGCGGGCTGTCTCCAGTTGCTGTGGCTGTATTAATTATACTCCCTGAATCTGAAGCTGATTGTGAAATGGTGTAACTCGCAATTAAGTCTTGTGATTCACCTGGTGCAAGACTTATTGACCCCCAGTCATTTGGTCCACCTGATGTAAGTGAAAGAACATTTCCTTGGCCGTCAGTAAGGTCATCAGTAAAGTCAATATTACTAATTGTAACATTACCATTATTTGTTACCGTGACTGTATAAACAATTGTATCTCCAGCAGATATTTCAGAATCCGTACCCGCTTGATGAATAATCGAAGCTTCTTTAGTAACTTCAATTGATGGTGTCTGAGTGATATTATTGACTACCGCACTATCTATACTTCCATTTACAGCCTCACCATCGGAATCATAACCAACTACACTTGCTGTGTTGGACACGCCTCCTGCATCGATCGCAGCCTGAGTAACTGTGTATGTTGCTCCAAAGGTTACTGCCTCGCCTACTAGTAATGTCGGTACGCTCGTGGTTGTGTCATTAGTAAAGGTTGTGTTTGCATCTGTTGAGCTTACAAATACTGGATCTGAATCTAGTGATAAGGTTGCGCCTCCAATAGCTGTTAATGTATCGGTAATGTCTACACCCGTAAGAGCTGTGTTACCGTCATTAGTAACAACGATTGTATAACTAATCTGATCGCCAATATCAATCGTAGTGTTGCCAGTGTCAACTTGAACAACTGAAGACGTCTTTGTGATCTTCAACGAGGGCTCTGGACGAATGGTAACAACTGTTGAATCATCCTCTGTTGTTGTATTGGGGTCATCACTACTTTTTACAACATCATCAGTATTTCCAGGACTTGAAGCTGTTGCAGTAGCCGTATTAATTATACTTCCACTATCAGCCGCAGATTGTTCAATGACATATGTAGCAGTGTAAGTGACCGTTTCACCAACATCTAGAGTCTGTGCTTCAGATGGAGTAACAGCTGTAGTAAGCGTGAGAGCGGTTGAACCGTCAGCTTCCGTTAGAACATCAGCAATTGTTAAGTCAATAAGTGAAACATTACCTGTGTTTGTTACCTGAATTGTATAAGTAATCGTATCGCCTACCCCAACTGTACCATCTTCGTCAGTTGTAATTTCAGCTGATTTACTTACATCTATACTTGGGCTTGGACTTATAGTTAAAGTCGTAGGATCATCTTCTGTGTCTCCAGTAACTGTGTCTCCGTCATCTGAGATGTCTGTTATATTACCTTCAGAACTTGTAGCAGTAGCTGTTGCGCTATTTGAAATACCCCCAGCATCAACATCGTCTTGCGTTAATCTGTAGAATGCTAAATATGTAGCCGTATCGCCGACTGCTAAATTACCAGCAGATGCTCCGTCGTCAGATCCAATGTAATAAGGCCCATCAAAGAATACATCATTATTTGGAGAAGCAGAATCGTAGATTGTAGTTGACTCTGTGATATCAGATAGTACGTCTGAAACTGCAAGTCCAGTTAAGTCTATATTTCCTGTGTTTTCAACAGTAATTGTGTACTTAACAAGGTCTCCCACACCATCTGTTCCGTCTCCATCATCAATAACTTCTTGCAGCTTAATTACCTCCATTGATGGGTTTGGAGCCATGTCAGTTACCGTTGGGTCATCAACTATATTTCCGTCATCATCAATTCCGTCATCTGAAACGTCTGATATCGTTTCACTACTTCCTATTGGATTAGCATAGAATGTTACTCGGTTTTCTACTCTACCTGAAATCGCTACCTGTTGATTGATTATAAATGCTGCTGTATATGTAATCGTTTCTCCCGGTTCAATTGAGAACTCATCATCGGTTGTGGATATATTGGTCGTGTACTGTAGGTCCTCACCATCCCCATCAGTGAGTTTATCAAAATATCCATCCCCGATACCATCATTATCACTATCCAGAATAGCAACAGTTACATTTCCGATGTTTTCAACTGTAATTGAGTATTGAATTTCATCTCCAACGTCAACTGTTGTGTTGCCATCTTTCTGGACAACCGTAGCAATTTTTGTGACTTCAATCGCAGGGTCAGCCTCAATTGGAGTTACTGTTGGGTCGTCTCCTGTGTCACCATCGCCAGTATCTCCATCGTCAGAGAGGTCTGTTACTGTCACTCCCTGAGCTGTTGTTCCAGATGCCTCAACTTGGTTAATAACTGAGCCAGAATTTGACGTTGACTGATCAATTAAATAAGTTGCTGTGTAAGTAACCGTATCCCCACTTGCAAGATTTCCATCGTATGTTCCTGTGCCAGCAAATGTTGGTCCACTAGTTAGAGTTAAACCTACATCATTTCCATCAGTAATTGTATCTGTTATAGCAACTCCAGTGAGGTTGACATTACCAGTGTTTTCTACAACTATTGTATATGTAATTGTATCACCCTCTCCAGTCTGACCATCAGGATTGTCATCAGAAACTGTATATGTTTTAACAACCTCAATAGATGGGTTTGGCGAAATATAAGTATCCGCCGTTGTATTATCGTCTGTAGTATCACCATCATCAGATGTCTCGATTACATCAAAGTCAATACTTCCTGGGCTTTTCGCTTTTGCCTCGGCGCTGTTATGAATCGACCCTGTACTGGCTGCTGCTGACGATATTGTGTAGTAAGCAATATAACTCGCTGTCTCTCCAACCTTTAATGTTCCTAGTCCTGAACCCAGGTCAGCGCCTGAAAAGAAAGGTCCATTAGTTAATGTAAGCCCTTGCCCCGCCCCATCAGTCAATGTGTCTGTAATTGTAAGCTCACTAAGATCTACATTACCAGTGTTTTCAACTGTGATTGTGTATTGAATCAAATCACCTGCGTCAGTCAATCCATCTCCGTTGTCAATTACAGATGCTGTTTTTAGAACGCTAATTGATGGGTTTGCGTACATCTGAGTAATTGTCGGGTCGTCTTCTTCTGTTGTATCAGGATCATCACTTACCGCAGTTACATCATCTGAATTTCCGGGGCTACTTGCAGTTACAGTTACAACGTTTGATATAAATCCTGTTTCTTCAACAGCTTGAGTGATATCGAACGTGGCTGTATATGTTGCTACTTCTCCACTTATTAATGTTCCTTGAGTCGATGCTCCTGAATTAGAAACAAATGTTAGTGTTAGAGAAAATTCATTACCATCTCCATCTGTTAAGACATCAACAGGGTTGATGTTTGTAAGGGTTACATTACCTGTGTTTGTAATAGTAATATCATAACTAACTGTGTCACCGTTTCCAGTTTGTCCATCGGAATCAACTGTTACTGTATCTGTCTTTTCAACTTCCATTTCTGGATTAGGAGCAAATAGAATAACAGTTGGGTCATCGGTATCATTACCATCTGTTGATATACCGTTGTCACTAACATCAGTAATTGTTTCAGAAGTTGGGCTAGTTGCTGTTGCAGTAACGGTATTTGTTATTTTTCCAGACTCTTCATCAGTTACTGTAATTGTATAAACCGCTACATAGGTTTCCGTTTCTGCTATGTCAAGAGTTCCAGGTGTTGAGCCATCAACATTTGTACTGGTATATTGAATGTCCGTTGTTCCATCATTGAATGTTAATGGGTTATCGTCTCCATCAGTGAATGTATCAACAAAGGTCAGACCAGTAAGAGTAGTATTTCCGGTATTTTCAATTGTAATTGTATATGTTACTTGATCTCCAGCGCCAGTTTTACCATTACCGTTATCAAGAATCACATATGTTTTTGTTGCCTCAAGAGATGAAACATAGCTGGTACTTACTATCGTAGGATCATCTGTAGGATCTGTACCATCATCGTCTCCATCGGTTGTACTATCTCCATCATCACTGTAGTCGGTAACATCAAAAGTTGAGCTTTCTGGACTTCTTGCTTTTGCAAATACAGAGTTTGAAATGCTTCCAGTGCTAGCCGCTACTTCTTCAACGGTATAAGTTGCCGTGTATGTCTTAGTCTCTCCAACATGAAGTCTAGTTGAATTTGAGGTTGAATCTGTTGAAGACTGAAACTGTGGGTCATTTGTATCATCAAACGTTAGAGCATTTCCATCGCCATCTATAAATGTATCTTCAATTGTTAGGTTTGTGAGTGTTACATTTCCTGTATTAGCAACCGTGATTGCATATTCAATTAGATCACCACCGCCAATTAAATTATCTGAATTATTGTCTGTAGTTACAGCCGTTTTTATAACTTCAATCGATGGGCTAGGTGTGATAATAAGTTCTGTTACATCATCTCCAGTATCTCCAGCTCCAGTATCACCATCATCAGAAATATCTGTAACTACAGTTCCGTCAGGGCTGGTGCCGTTAAATGTTACTGTGTTATCTATTCCACCTGCATCGATGGCAGCTTGATCAAGTGTGAACAATGCCATGTAGTTCGCAGTTTCACCTGGCTTAAGAATACCATCGGCAGAGCCCTGGTCAGCTCCGGTATAGAATGGTCCACTACTGAATGTTAGTGTCTGAGGAATTGACTCTCTGTTCGTAAATGTGTCTACATAATTTATAGATGATAATGTTACGTTTCCAGTGTTTGTAACAGCAATCTGGTACTGAACAATATCATTAGGATTCGTTCCGCTTACTCCATTTTCAATAATATTATATGTTTTTACCACTACAATTGATGGGTCTTCTGTAGTAGTTGTAGTGACTGAAGACGATGCTGTTGTGTCATTTGTCCCAACTGGAGAGCTAGCAGTTATAATTGCTGTGTTTACAATTGAACCAGAATCTGATCCTGATGCTTCAATTAAATAAGATGCATAGTAGGTTGCTGTCTCTCCAACTTTTAGTGTTCCTTCACTAGAGCCATTATCAGCAATTGACCAGTCTGGACCTGAGGTTAATGTTAAATTGTCCCCATCAGCATTCTCCAAATCATCTACTATTGTTACTCCAGTGAGCGTAACATTACCTGTGTTTTGAACCGTAATCGTATAGTTGATTGTGTCACCTAAATCCGTAATAGAATTTCCACTACCCTCAACAACAGCTGCAGTTTTATTTACAGTTAGTGCAGGTGATCTTGTTATCGGAATATCTGTTGGGTCATTTTCAGTATTTCCATCATCATCATCTCCATTATCGCTAATATCTGAAATATCATTAGTGGAACTATTTGGACTTCTACCAGTTACTGTTACAGTGTTTCTTATACCTCCAAGGTCAACTGCACTTTGTTCAATTACATAAGTGGCAAAATAGTTTTCAATTTCGCCTGCTGATAACGAAGTATCTGGAGTAGTTGAATCGGTTGATCCTGTAAGAGTTGGAGGTGCGTTTAATGTAAGTGTTGTAGTCTCACCAATATCAGAGAGCACATCTGTGAGTTCAATATTTGTAAGTAATACATTCCCCGTGTTTTCTACTGCTATGAAGAATGTTACTGTTTCCCCTACATCTGGAATATCATCTCCATCTAAGTCAGTTAAAGTGTATGTTTTTGTTACTTCAAGCTCTGGTTCAAAAGTAAGCTCAGTAATTGTCGGATCATCCACTGTATTGCCATCAGTATCTATACCGTCATCACTAACATCAAATACACTTGTGGCATTGTCAAGAGTCATCGCATAAACAAGCAAACTGTTACTTAAGAATGTAGATGTAACATCTTCAGCTACAATTGTGTAAAAAGCGACATATGTCAAATAATCTCCAACCAGTAAATTAGATTCTGTAGATCCTTGAGGAGCCGGGGTATTTGTATCTAGAACAATTGGGTTATTATAATTCCTTGTAAGATCACTTCCATTTTTAAGAACATCTATAAAAATATCGTCATAATCAGTTTCGCCATTTGGACCAACTAATTTCACTGGAACAATACCATTGTTTGTAACAGTAATTGTGTATTTAATTATATCGCCAGCTCCTCTTACATTATCCCCATCATCAATTACACTTGCTTCCTTGACAACTTTAATCGAAGCGTCAGATGTAATGTTTGTCACAGTTGGATCATTCGTTGGATCACTATCTGCATCAGGTCCATCAAAGTCCTCGTTGCCATCATCAGAAACGTCTACAACATCATCTGTGTTTCCAGGACTAGATCCAGTAACTGTAACTGTATTTATTAATTTACCACTATCTGCATCGTCTTCTGTAATTGTATAGAATGCTCTGTAAGTAGCAATTTCATCAATCTCAAGAGTTCCATTATTTGATCCTAGTGATGCACTCGTAAAGTATGGGCCATCAAGATTTGAAGTTACATCTGTAGGATTATCGTTAGTTAATACATCAACAAGTGTTAAGCCGGTAATCTTACGGTTACCAGTGTTCTCGACTGTAATTGTATATCTTACGATATCACCTTCATTAATAATCTGATCGCCATTGTCAATTAATGTATATGTTTTGACCGCTTTAAGTGATGGTGATGCAGACGTTGCGATTACAGTAGGATCATTTTCAAAATCACCATCCCCGTTTCCATCAACTGTATCAGAGTCACCATCTGAGATGTCAGAAATATTTCCTGATAAACCACCTGTTGATCCAGTAGCTGTAATCGAGTTACTTAAAAATTCCGAATCATATCCTGCAGCATCTACTGTGTATGAAACCGTGTAGAATGCGGTTTCTCCAATTTCAAGAGTGTTATTATAAGCGGCTTGTGAATTCTTTCCTAAGCTTGTTGTTGAGAATGTAGCAGAAGGGTTAGCAAGAACATCTCCATTACTATCAGTTAAAATGTCTACTAAATTGATTTCAGTAATATTTGTATCTCCAGTATTTGTTACTGTTACGTTGTAAGTTATTTTATCACCAAGATCAACTGGATCAGAAATGTTCTTTGCATTATCATCTGAATCACTAATTGCTGAAATTGTCTTTATAACCTCAATTGATGGGTTTGTTACAAGTGTAGTTTCAGTGACATCATCCTCTAAATTTCCGTCAGTATTATCACCATCATCTGAAACATCAGTAACATCATCCGTTCCTTGAGGTGAACTTGCAGTCGCAGTTACTTGGTTATGAATTATATGAGCATCAATAGCTGCTTGAGTAACAATGAATCTAACATTATAGATCTCGGTTTCTCCGACTTCAAGTGTACCTATGTCTTCTGGAAGATCAACTGAAATTTGACCGTCGATAGTTGAGTAATGGTACCCTTCAGTTAAAGTTATTGCTCCATTTGCAACCAATTGCTCTTCAAGTTCAAATGCAATTGTAGAAGTATGATCTCTTAAAGCGTCTATAAGCTCAAGGTCCGATAGAGTAACGTTACCTTTATTCTCAACTTTTATTTCATATTCAATTTCGTCACCTAATATTCCCCCATCCTCCTTATTTATATAAAGTTTAGTTATTTCATTTTCGTCGTTATCCTGCACCCTCAAAACAAAGTGATAGTCCGCAGTATCGTCAAAGGACTCGGATGTATTAAAATGATCTATAAAATCAATTGATGGGTATGAATATGTGTCGTCGCCAGTTGTATATGTTGGTACATGTGGATATACATAGTTATTTATGTCTTCCCATGCTCTACCATTCGTACTAGGTTTTTTTGAATAAACAGAAATTGTTGGCTTTCCAACTTCACTAAATCCAACTCTTACCCTAGAAACTGACCTAACCTCATCAATATTCTCGTTAAATAAATATCTGCCTACCTTATTTTTAGTAAAGCTTGCTGAAGAACCTTGAGGTTCTAAATAAAAAAATTCATTAAATGGATGAACTCTGTCATGATCCTTCAAGTAATATGATCCGATATAAAAAAACCTGTCCGCTGCCTCAGCATCGCCTAAATTATTAGAATTATCAAAATAATTTTTGACTTCATCAATACTGAAATCATTAGCATTTACTAGCCCAAACAAAAAGTTTCTGTCGCCTCTAGTTAAGAACTCAAAGTATTCTCCTTCTTTTGAAATTGAACGAGTAGATATAAACCCATCATTATTTCCCCCTGCGTTTGGACCCATATTCCAATTGTCTAAAGAATTCCCTGTGTATTCTCCAAATGTGTTGAACTCAACACTTTTTTCTACAATTCTATATGTTTTGGTTACTTCTAATATTGGCGTTTGGGTAATTAGAGTTTCGGTTGGGTCGTTTTCTGGGTCTGTATCTCCATCAGAATCTAATGTTGCATCGGAATCACCATCAGAAACATCTATGATATCATTATCGTCTGGATCTTTTGCTGTGGCGGTTACCGAGTTTAGAATTCCAGAACTGTCAACATCTGATTGAATAATAGTATACTGGACAGTATATGTCTCTTCCTCACCTGGTATTAAGTTACCTTCACCATTGTCAGTCGCTTCATCTGTAGATTTAATTTTTTGTTCAACAAAAGTCAGTGATAACTCTTGCTTGAAAGCTCCTTGGAGGTTATATAATGAGTCTTTTAAACTCAGATTCGTAAGCGGTAGGTTACCTGTATTTTCTACTAGGATTGTATAGGTGATTATATCATCAACTCCCAGAATATCATCATCCCCATCATCAACTACAGCTGTTTTTGTAACCGTGAGCTTTGGATCAGGAGCAAGATCAACATCAGTAGGATCATTTTCAAAATCACCGTCTTCATTTCCGTCAACTGTATCAGTGTCTCCATCAGAAAGGTCTGTAACAGTAGAGTGAAGATCATCATTATTTCCATCTCCGTCAGCATCATACATTACATCGCCTTGAACTATGGCAAAGTTTGAGATGAATGCAGCGTTTGAGGAAGAATTAAGGATGATATATTCAACACTGTAGACTAATGTATCTCCTGCGGCTATTTCTCCATCAAATGTACTTGAGTCAATACTTACACCAGCATCAGTAAGAAGGTCTGGAATTAATGCCTGCTGGTTGTTTCCATTGGAGTCAATAATTGTATCAAAAACTTGAACGTTTACAAGTGGCCAGTTACCCCTGTTTGTAGCTGATATGTGGTATACTATTTTATCTCCAACTTGAACACTTCCTTCGCTAACATCAATTGTGTAAACACCATTAGTGTCTTCTCTTTTAATTTCAGCTACCGTTTTTGTTACTTCAATTGCTGGAAGTGGAGTCATAAATACTTTAGTAGGATCATCACCCGTGTCGTCATCACCAGTCAGACCATCATCTGAAATATCTGAGATTGTTGAGTGAAGGTTTTCACTAGTGCCATCTCCATCTAAATCAGTCATCACATCTGCTTCTACAACTGCAGAGTTTAATAGCTCTGGTGCGATTTCAGCACTTGTTGGAACTGTATAGGATGTTGTATAAACCAAAGAGTCTCCAGCTGCTAGTTCCCCATCAAAAGTTGTGTCTGATACAGCCACCCCCGCATCAGAGATAAGTGTCAGAGGTAAACTCACCTTTATATCTCCTCTTGAATGGGTAATGGTGTCTACAGCCTGAATATTTACAAGTGGCCAGTTACCAGTGTTAGTAGCAACTATTTTAAAAGATACTTCATCGCCAACATTAACATTTCCTTGAGCAACATCATAGCTATTAACAAAGTCAGGAATTACAATAGAGTTTGGAGAGCCGTGAAAGTGTATATCCAAATCGTTACCTGATTCAGGTGTTATAGTTGTTGCGGTTAATACATCATTTACGTATAATCTCAATCTATTATCACTGCCATAAGCTAACCTCATAACAGCACCATCATCATATGCAGTATCAGTTGCTTGAGTTAAATCTGTATTCTTTGAACTATAACCACCATTGGGAAATTCAGATACATCTCTCAGAATTTTGTCCCAATAAAAGCCGAACTTAGTTGACCAATTTTCAACCAACTGAGCTAAGTTATTGTGATTGTCAGTAGCGCCGTCCCAAACACCTATACTGAACCAACGATTACTGTTATTAGGCATATGGTTTTGGGTCCAAACAAACTCATTTCCTTTAGCCAGTTTCTCACCATAATATAAAGGTCCATATGAATTGGTAAAAGATGATGTTGTAGGTGAGTCTACTTCTGTTTCTGCATTCTCTCCATAGGCAACAAACCACCCTTCTTGATCTGAACCTTTTATTGAACTTACAGTCTTTATAACTTCAATTATTGGATTAGGAGCTAGATAAACTTTTGTTGGGTCATCGCCAGTATCATCATCTCCTGTTAGTCCATCATCTGAAATATCAGTAGTAGTTCCAAATAGTTCATACGTACCATCACCATCTAAATCCGTCATGGCATCACCACTTACAGTAGCAGAGTTCAGAATAATTGGAGCGATTGAAGAGGAATCTAAAACTGTGTACTGAACTTGGTAAACTACTGTCTCATCGACTGCTAGCTCACCATCAAATGTACTCGAATCGACTGCAACCCCGTTATCCGAAACTATTGTAACTAGTGATGTTAAAGCCTCTTGATTATTGCCTCTGGAATCAATTATAGTATCTGTAACTTGAAGGTTTACAAGGGGCCAGTTACCTGTGTTTGTTGCAGATATATTAAATGTGATTTTATCGCCAACTACTACCTCATCTTGCTGCACATCTACTGTGAAGTCTCCGTTGGTGTCCTGACGCTTAATATTGTCAACTGTTTTAAGAACTGTAATATCTGGGAATATTAATTCCACATCTGTAGAATCGTCAACTTCTGTTGTAGAAGGGTCGTCACTCAATACATCAAAAGATACTCCATCAGGTCCAGTAAA
This sequence comes from uncultured Bacteroidota bacterium, assembly GCA_902536935.1. Classification (GTDB taxonomy): domain Bacteria; phylum Bacteroidota; class Bacteroidia; order Flavobacteriales; family Flavobacteriaceae; genus UBA724. Next base: position 10,693 of record CACAZM010000008.1, read on the forward strand.
GTTGACAGTAGCCTGATTTTTAACTCCACCCGCATCAACAGCCTGGTCATCGATTATGAACTTCACTGAGTAAATCATTGACTCACCGGGCGCTAATGTGGTCTGTCCAGATCCAATCCAGTCAATATTATTACTCTCGTACTCTATAACATAGTATAGCTGGTTGTCAACATCAATATCATTCCAACCGTATGGCTCAGTAAGAGCCCACCCAAGCGCATCTTGCTCGCCCAGATTATTCTCAGCCATAGTTGTTCCATTCTCGTCATCTTGTTGGGCGGCTGTAAAGTCTATGTTTAAAGAATCCCAAGAAACTTTAGTTCCATCAAACTCGATATGATTCCATTCACCTTCTTGGTCTATATCTTCGCCATTAATCCATAAGTAGTTTTTAGGAGTTGTTGCCGTTGGGTCATCTTCTGTGATAACGGATGTTGATATATCTATTTGACGGTAATCAAGAGTGTCAAGAATATGCTGAATCAATATATCTTTCTCCGTTGATCCATCAACAGAGGTATATTTTAATCTATATAATTTTCCGCCTCGTTTTTGGGCAAGTGCTTTAGCTTCTAAATAGGTCTTTTTATCTCTTATAAGTTCAAACCACTTACCGCCAACTTCAAACCTATCTATTTTAGATGCGTCAACACCACTTGTGCCGTTAAACAAGTATGTCGGCCCCTCAGTGATTGTTAGGTCTTGTGCTGGATCTGCAAAGTCTTTAAGCTCATCGGTGAGCATTATATTTGTAAGTGTTACATCCCCTGTGTTTTTTATCTCAATCTCGTACTGTAATATATCGTCAAGTCCATTAAATGTATCTCCATTATCAACAATAGTTACTGATTTTGTTACATCAGCAGACGGGGATTGAGTGAACGAGTCGTCGGTTGGGGTATCCCCGCCATTTGTGTCATCTCCATCATTATCGCTAACATCAGAAATTATATCCCCTGCGTCATTTTCAATTGAAACAGTCAAAGAATTAGAAACTCCACCTGAATCAAAAGCAGCTTGAGAAATTGTGTAAGTAGCTGTGTAAGTTTCTGTCTCTCCTGGTGCTAATATGCCAGCGTCATTTGTCTCAGTTGAAGATGAGTAAATTATTCCTAAGTCTGTTACCCCTTCTATGATTACCCATGGGACATTTCTTGAGTGTGAAGTTTGTGTTGTGCCAGATACTGCATTTAAATCTATTGGGCTAGTTGATCCAAGTACAAGCGTTTTATAATTAACAGCATCCCCAAGATTTCTTAATTCAAAAATCGTATTTGATGTTTGAGCTCCACCCTCGTTCTCTCTAACGGCAATTACAAGGTTCTTACTTGGATCTCTAACAAATGGGGTGTCAAGCTCAACAATGAGTTGTTTATGCTGCCCCGTTTCTACTCCATAATATTCAGTTGAGAATCTGACATCTCCATGGAATACTTTAGTAAACTCTGAGGGTGAAATCCAACCGCCGCTTTCGAGTGAATTAGAGTCGGTTTCTGCTAAATATATTTCCCATTGGTCATTGGTTTGATACAAATTGATATCTGTGTCTGTAAACCATGTTATTTTGTTTATAGATTTTAAATCTCCCAGTACACTTACAGGGTATAATGATTGAGAATAAGTGTAGGGGTTTAAGTTGTTGTGTAAAGGGTATGAATCATTTAAAACTGACCCTATGTCAGAATTACCCTCAGATGTATAATCACGTATAAGCCTAACTGGAAGTCCCGATTTTTTAGGATGGTTAAACTCAGCTAAACCGGAGATGTCATACCTGTAATAAACCGTCCAAGAATTATTATTGTTTATTTCGGATGTCCATATATAAGATCTCTGATTTAAATATTCTCTGTTTCCTGAGTTTTGGTTTAACCACCCATTTGGCATTATACCGATCCCGGTCCTGTTTAAATTTGGATCATTTCCTAGGTGCATTGAGTATCCTGGACAATTACACCCACTCGAATTATAGCTCTGCCAGTAGTCATCAAAACCAACTGTCTGTGCTATAGGAGTATAGCCATATTCATTAAGATAAGTGTGAAGAGTTGAAGTGAAATCATTTCTTGTTGGAAGTCTCCAACCATCGGGTATGAACTGTTTGTTAGGGGTATTAGGATCATCATCGTGAATACCCTCAATTGCAAAATAATTATAAAACTTTCCTCTTGCTTGGTCGGAAGAGTCGACCCATCTCCACGCACCTGTAGTTAAATCTTTCCAAGTATTAGCGTCATTAACTTCAGGTATTGGTGTTCCATCTGTGTAAGTAGTAGGGCCATAGTTTGAGGTCATCCACTGTTGTCTACCTAATGTAATGTAATCATAGCTTGTATTCTCATGATCAAACACTGCGCCTGTTTTTGGAGAAGTATTACTTGAATCATAAACCAGCACATTACCATCTGCATCAACAAAAGTATCTTCAAATGAAATATTACTAAGAGTGTCACCTCCCATGTTTTCAACTGTGATTGTGTAATCTATCGTGTCTCCTGCGTTAGTGCCGCTTTGTCCATTGTCATCGTTAACAACAGATGTTTTTGTTACTTTAACTCTTGGAAGTGATATTACTGTCGGGTCATTCTCAAAGTCTCCATCATCATCGCCATCCACATCAGCTGTATCTCCATCTGAAGTATCTTGAACGTCATAAGTTGTAGTGCCTTGATTTGCAGACGAATTTGCTTTAGCCAAAACTGTATTTTCAATAAATCCTCCGCCATCAGTTACCGCATCCTCCTGAATTACATAACTGGCCGTATAATTTGCAGACTCACCAGGGTTTAATATTCCATCGTTAGTCGTTACTAATTCAAATTGATCTTCAAAATAGAAGGGAAAATTGTCTGCAGTTTCATCGTCGGGGTTTACTGTGGTGTCGTGATTTGCTGGATCATAAGTATTGAGTCCTCCAGGTAAATTATCTTTACCAACCCAGAACCAACCATTATTAAGTGTTTGATCTCTTCTTTGAGTTAACCCAATCCAGTGATCTACATCAAGATTCTTTTCATAGAGCATATCTCTTACAGCCTCCCATTCATCAACAGAATCAATAATAAGCATGTAAACGGAATTAGCTATTGCATGCGCAGCTTGGTTATTCCAAGTTTGTGCCGTATTTCTACTAAAATAACTATGCCCGTTATAAACTCCTAAGTGCTCGTACCCAGAAATTGAAGTTAAAGTTGGATCATCGCTTTCAGCAACATATCTTTTGGATTGATTTGTTTCATTATCATCTAGATAAAACCCATGTTGATACCTTAAATATGCAGCCCATTCATTAGTATTCATATTGTTTGGTTCACTTGAGAAAGGAGACCAAATTGATGCTAAAGATTCTGCTCCTATAACCGATTTACTTTGGAACGTTGGGGTTGGGTCAGCGGGATCAAATGTTCCTCTTGTTGTTAATTCATCTTCTAAAGTAACATCATAAAGGGGAACCGTACCTGTGTTTTTAACTGTAATTGTATAATTTATAGTATCATCTACATCGTTGTATGTGTTCGTGTTTCCATCGCTATCGGTACTGTCAACTACCTCTGCTGTTTTAATTACTTCAATATCTTTTACAATATCAAAATTCACAACTGTAGGGTCATCCTCTTGAGTTGTAGTTGGGTCATCACTAACCTGAGAGACATTGTTATCAGCTGTTACTGTAACGCTATTGGAGTAACCACCTAAATCCATTTCAGAATCTAAAATGGTTTTTGTAAATGTCAGGGTAAGTGTCTGACCAGGATCTAATGAACCAATGTTTAACCTATTTGAATACTCCGATGACTCATTTGTCTGGTCAAGCTCAGAATACTTATACCCTGAATATCCGTCGGTGTTGTATTCAACTCCAATAAAAGCCTGATCCATATATTTTGAAGATGATGTATTGCTATCATCAATATTATAAGGAACCGACCAATGTTTTGTGTCTAAAAGATGTTCACTTACAAAATCAAATTCTTCAGTAGAGTTTGGATTAAATAAGTAAGCTCCTAAACTATTTGCATAAGTGGTGTGCTCACTAGCAGTTTTTAAATGTCTTATAAAAAAGTATGAATGTCCATTATGATGCCCAAGTAGTATTGGTTTGTTATGAAAGCCAAGCCATCTTAGACTAATCAATTCATCATTTTCATCTCTTTCTTTTACTAAACCTATATAAAGAGACCGCGATGCATTATAGTTTCCATAACCTAAATCGTCGTAAAAATTATATTCAGCTAGTCCCGTTCCGTTTGTGGTTTTTTCAAATTGAACAAAGAAAGGGTTATCAGTAGAGTGAGTTGTTCCCCAATCAATTAATGTGTTATACCACTCATCAAATTGCCACCTGTAGTCTTGACTCCAACTACTACCAGTCCATGTAGTAAAATAAGCTGCAGTCCTATCACCGTTATTATAGGTATTGCCATACCTATAATTTGACCCTCTTATATTATAACTGCTGGTTCCAATATCAGCGAAAGGAATTTCATACCCTAACAGATAATTAGATTCTCCATTGGTGCTATATAATTTATCATTAGGAAGATTTAAATAGAAATAGTTATTTGTGTCTGTTGCATAGTTCTCATTATTAAACTTGTCATTAATCCAACTTCCTGGAATTAAGTCATCTTTTGATTGTCCTCCATCAAGAGAATTAATTATTCCTGGATATTCTATAATGGCTGGTGATCTATGAGTAGAAGCTCTTGCAAGGGATTTTCCTTTAAAGTTTCGATTTGAATTTAATCCCAAGCTTATATTGGGGTTGCTTGATGGATTTTGATATGTTGAGCCATGCCATTCAAAAACAAATGAATCCTCTTCGCTAATATCAACTGGATCTTTATAATCATCATATTTAGCTGTTCCATCATTTAAAACATAAATAGTGGCTCTAGGGGATTTTTCAAGTTGAAGACCCCAAATATTTATTGTCCCAGTTGTTGGATCACTAATTGCTTTAGGAAAAACAATACCAAAACGAGGATTGGCTGTAGTTCCAGGATTACTTGTGCCATTAACATCTGTATTATTCCCAGGTATATAAGTAACATCGCCAGTTGTAAAAGTGAATTGATATCTTTTGAATTGATCACTATCAACAATTAGGTTATCAGACTTAAATGAATTATTAATTATATCGTCGGTGCTACCGTGTGTAATTTGTGCATTACCATCATATGCGAATAAATTAAAGTTTGAGTCTTCTGCAGACGCACTTGGTTTTCTGGCGTATACTGAAAGAGTATATGTGGTATTTGGCTCTAATTTATACCCCCCGTTATTCAAAACACCAGTATCAGAGGAATTAAAAAATATGTGATCTTCAATGTTAGTTGCGCTTGCTCTATTTAAAGTAAGACCATGAACTGCATTACTATTTGCAGCCGCTCCCCAAACTGAATACCCTTTACCAGTTGATATTAGTCCTACACCCTTACCATCGTGCGTATTATTCGGACCAACGTAAACTGAAATATTTTCAGGATAATTGTAAGTGATTGTCCCATAACTAGATAGACCATGAGATTGATGGATTTCTGTAAGATGATCTGAGTGGTAAACATAATTTGTGTTGATTGGAACTTGAGAGAGTTCTGGATTTGAAATTAGATCTCCATTTACATCAGAAAGAGTATCTTGAATATCAAGGCCTGTGATTGTCTGAGTACCAGTGTTTGTAATATCAATTGTAAATGTTACTTCATCGCCAGTATTTGTATATCCATCACCATCCTTATCACTAACATCTGCCACTTTTGTTACATCAATTGAGCTTGTACTATTTAGTTCTGTTACAACTGGATTTTCTAATGTTTCCGTGATTGTAATATCTCCTACAGAAACACTCGTTTCAGGTTTAACCATAGTGGCTGTTACTGTAACCTGGTTGGATAAGAGGTCTCCAGCATCGATATCTGCTTGAGTAACTGTATGTTGAGCGGTGTATACAGCAGTATTATCTTGTTTGAGCACTCCAAACTCCATAGTGGTTTGATCAGCACCTACAAGGTCTGCTTCTATCCAATCAATGACATCATTTTGGCCAGATGCCCAATAAAGTATTGCTCCCTTTTTGTAAAGTGTGGATGTTGTGTGATGAATATAACTATTTTGGATATGAGTCTCGTAATGTTCGTTTGAAGTATTTCCTGTAGTACTATTATAGACATACATATTACTTGCCTTTGTATACTCGCCATCCCCTCTTTCTGAAACCTCAACATCTTTTGGAATGAAATAATACCACATGTCATGATCACTACTAGAATAATTCCACTGATTGTTATAATAATATCTAATTGTCCCCCAATCAGTATTTTTTGTTTTATGATTTACATCATTCCAACCCGTTCTATAATTATACATATAAGTGTAAACTTTAAACTCCTTGTTAGGATCACTCGAATCAATATCAATTCTATATATTCCTTGTACAGCCCAGCCGTGTGTAACGGTGTAAGTAACCCCTTCGAGTGTGAATGTCTCTGTTGACATTACACCACTAGATTTATTTCTTTCAGAAAAATTAAGCCCTACATAATTTCCATTGGGTGTTTGAATACTACCTATATTTGACGGGGTTGAATGATAAATTTTAAAATAACCACATCCATTACAAGCACCCCCACTAGTAAAATATTGCCAATAAGAACCACCACTGTTCGCTTTCATGTCCTCATCAGTCCTTATTGGTAAACCAATAGTATAATTATTTGGATTTGATGTGTTGCCTAAAGATTCAATTTGAATTTCTCCTTCTTCGTGATTGCCGGTATTTAACTCCTCTACATATGTCGTTTGTAGCTCAAAGCTTAATGCTTGATTTGAAAGAGTATCCTTTACAACTATATCTTTTAAAGGCTCCAAAGAATTATTTACAACCGTGATCTCGTAATTGATTACATCCCCAACATCAACAGTGGTGTTGCCATCGTTTTGCGTTATTGTAGCTATTTTTTCAACAAGCATAGATGGATTAAAACAACCTGCATCATATTCCTCCTCTCTATAATCTAAAATACCATTGTTATCAAAGTCATCAGGAACAGTGTAGCCATCTGTACCACTGCTAATTTTACCGAAGCTATCTACAGTGTAAGGAGCATCATCCCCCAAAATTCCATCTCTATCAGCTACCAGTGTGCTGTCTGTGTATCCTGCTTCGCCAGTGTCAAAACATCCATCACCATCAGAGTCAAGTTGAAAAGCATCAATGATCCCATCGCCATCTGAATCAATAATTGTAGCTCCAAATACGGGATCATGAATTGTATCAAAATCTGTATCAACAAATGCTGAATCATTGAAATCCAACATCCCATCTAAGTTTGTATCAATAGCTTCAAAGCCTGCTTCAACAACATCATAAATTCCGTCGTTATCAGAATCTAGATCTAAGTGGTTTGGAACACCATCTCCATCAATATCTCCATTACAGCTATCTTGATAATCAAATACAATCGCATCTAATTGAATTGAAACACTATTATCTGGATCATATGCTGAGAACAAGATTGCCAGCTGGGTTGTTTCAGAATCTGTGGTGAAATTATATGTTTCTTCACCCCATGATGCGCTAGGTGTAAATGTCTGACTTAATTCAAAGTCAGAATTCATGGATTGTAACTGCAAAAGAGTTTGACCGCCGGATTGATACCCTCCATTTACATCAAAATATATGACCCCCGCTCTATGAACAAAACTTACCGTATAATCAGTGTTAGGTGTTACGTTTTCAATTACAACAATTCTATCAAAGCTGGTGTTTGGATCGTGAGAAGACTCATCCCAATAACTTAAATCATTTTCACCTGCGCTCTGTAAAAGCTGAATAAACTTACCGTAATCTTTACCATTACTATCAACATAGGGCTGATATAAATTTGTTCCTGACCAAATTTCACCATCACTATTTACTGAAGAAAATGGTGGGGCAATACTTGGTTCCTGAAACTTATCCATACTATTATCCGGATAATAATTGTTGCCTGTGTAATTATCAAATGAATCTCCGTTCAAGCTAAATGAAAAACAACCTTCTATTTCATCTAGAATTCCATCATTATCATCATCTAAATCTAATGTGTCTGGAACACCATCCCCATCAGTGTCAGTGGAGAGAGGAACAAAAGCTGGATCTTCTACAGCTGGAGTATTTGGATTATCACTTGTAGCATCTAGGTCTGGCCTTGAAGTATCTGGATTTCTCTCAGAATTTCCAATAAATGCAATACTATTGTAAATACCTCCTGAGTTAATATCGCTGATTGTAATCGGATAAGTAATGGTATGTGTTTCAACTTCTCCAACATTCAAAACATAGGGCTGAGCAGTATTTACATTGTTCCCCGTTTGAGAGTCTAGTACTAAAGATGGTGGGGTTATAGGTACGTTAAATCCATTATACATTACATCGGTGTAATTTGAATTTAATGTGATTACATCAGCCCCTGTGTTGATTATCTTTACAGTGAAGACAACATTGTCCCCTTCATTAACTCCAGGAGTTCCGTTGTCATCAAAATACTCACCAGTTTTTTCAACCTTAAATGATGGTAAATCGCCAATATAAAGTATTGTTGGGTCATCAGTAGTGTTCAAATCGAGATCGTCTCCGTCATCACTAACATCAGTGGTGACGATAGTTCCTCCACTGTCTCTAGAGATTGCTGTTAATGAATTAGAAAGTCCTTTCGAAGTTACATCCGCTGCTGTAATGGTATATTTTGCCTCATAAACTGCGACGTCACCGTAAGATAAGTTATCTAGAAAAGAGCCAGTCGATATGTTTCCATCTTTGTCAAGGGTCTCTATATATTCAATATACTTAACGGGATTTGTATTTGGTACTGGATCATACTGAAGATCAGAAGAGTCAAAGTTTTGAAATGAGTCCTGGAAACTAAAGTTAAGAAGGGTAATATTCCCTGTGTTTTCTATTTCAATTTTATAGGTTAAAATTTCACCCTCTTCATAAAGACCATCACCATCATCCTGATGATTAATAATTGTTTTTGTTACTTCCATAAGTGGATTTGGGGCAATTACAATCTCGGTTGGATTTTGACCTGTATCGTCTGGGCCTGTATCTCCATCATCAGAAATATCTGAAATTAAATCAACTCCTGCTGCAACTGCATCTACTGTGACACTATTTACAAGTCCTCCAACATCAATTGTGTTTTGGCTTACCACATAAGTAGCTGTATAAAGAATTGATTCGCCAGGTCCAATTGATTCGGGAGAAACCGTAGTAGAAGGACCAACCAGTTCGGGTGTTAGATCTATTGGGTTTAATGGGGTTTTGTCAACAAAGCTCTCAGTAAATGTGAAGTTATCAACTGTTACATTTCCTGTATTTGTAATCGTAATGTTGAATGTAATTGTTTCGCCTCTATCTACATATCCATTATTATTATCATCACTCCATTCCCATTCTTTTATGACTTCAATTGATGGACTTTTTACAATTGTAACTTTTGTAACATCGCTATCATCCCCATCTGTATTGTCCCCGTCATTACTCGTTTTTGAAACATTCGTACCAATATTAGATTGAGCATCTAATGAAGAAGAATTAGATATTTCACCCCCATCAACAGCTTCTTGAGCAACTGTGTACCTCGCTTCCCAAACGACAATATCTCCAGGAGCTAAAACAAGCTCACTAGAGTTAGTTGTTTCAGTAAATTTTATCAGAAATTGTGGGTATCCAATATCTAGTGATAGTGGGTTTCCAGAACTGGTGATTGTGTCAGTTGGAGCGTCAGGAATATTTAAAACTGTGTTTCCAGTATTCTCAATTTTAATGTAATAAACAAGCTCGTCCCCTAGAACAGGACTAACAACTGGCTGAGAAATTTCAAATAATCTTCCCATGCCAAGTTGGTTAGGGCTATATGTATAAAGGTTTGAAACTGGTGCATGAGTAATTTGTCCGGAGTTAACCAGTGCATCCACAGTAATCTGGGTGTATGAATTGACACTTCCATTTCCAGGTGCTCCAGAAGTTGTTACCAAATAATTGTATTCACTCCCGTCTTCTGTTTGGCTAAAACGGAGTGGGAATCCTGAATTTGAGGAGTCTGATTGTCTAAAACGATAAGTCTTACCTCTTTCAAATGTTATGTTTGATTTTACTTGTCCTTCCTGACTGTACACAAATTCACCATTTGAAACAGTCACATCGTAAACAATTGGAGTAGGGTTTGACTCCTGAGGGACCATGAGGTATTTTGTAATCTCAAAATCAGGATTTTCATCAATTACAAATGTTGTATAATCAAAATTTGCTGGTTCATCTTCAAAAGCATCATTTATATCATCTTTACTTCTAGCTGTTTTTGATTCATCCAACAAATCAACATAAGAAACGTCTAAGATGTTTCTTACACCTCCATAATCTTTAATTTCCTGAGTTATTGTTAAAACTGCTTGGTACATAGCAGTATATAATGGGAGTATTTTTGTATTATCAATAATTTCATTGTTATTAAGGACATCCTTTATGTAAACAATTTCGTTGTTATTATCATACTCTAAATCTGTACAATCTGTCGGATCAGGACAGCTTATAAATTCTAAAGTATCTGTAAAAAAATCAACCCCGACAGGCTTGTATATAGAAACGTTTCCTGTGTTTTTAAGTTTAATTGAATAAACTAGTTTTTCTCCAACATCTGCCTCGCCATTGGCATTTGTATCCATAAGTGAAACCGTCTTTTCAACTTCAAGATCTAAATCCTTAGCTATTGGTACCTCTGTTGGGTTTTTAGCAGGTGAGGCTAATTTATCAGCATCATCAGATTGGTATGTTACGCCATCGTAATCGACTGTAAAAGTATTTGAAATCCCTCCAGCGTCTACTGCATCTTGATTTATAGTAAAACTTGCCGTGTAAGATGACTTTTCACCAACTTCTAATGTTCCCTCTGGAGAAGTAGATCCAGACGCCGGTGTTATTATTCCTCCATATACAACTGGGCCAATTGGTAAACTTGTTGGGGTTTCAAGACCAGATAGAATATCGTTTGTAACTATACCTGTTACTTTACTATTTCCAATGTTTTCAACTGTAATATAAAAAGTGATTACTTCTCCCACTTCTGGATTAGTAGACCCACTCCAAGTTTTTACAATTTTTAAGTTATTCTGAGGAGAAATGTAAACTTTGGTTTTATCCCCCGAAGTATCCCCGTCAAGATCATCTCCATCATCACTAACCTCCTGTGGAATAGACTTTGTAGTATCCCCATCAAGATAATTCCCTGTAACAGTTATTTGATTTTCTATGAACTGTACATTAGGAATCCCATTTTCAATCACTTCACCTGCGTTATCATAATCGGCTTGTGTAATGGTGTGTGTTGCTGAAAAGGTTAAAATTTCCCCAACAAGAAGGGTGTATTTTGATGAATCATTCGGATCAATAATTTCGGTAGAAGTTCGATTGATATTTGACTCAACAAAAGAAATTGTCGGAGGAGTTGCAGCAACATCTCCGGAATAATTCATCTGATCAGTAATATCCATATTAAACACACTTACATTTCCTGTGTTTTCAATAGTTAATGTGTATTCAATTGTGTCTCCTGGGTCAGGTGCTCCGATATTTCCAGAACTTGTGTTGTCTATATATCTACCGATTTTTGTGGCTTCCACTGATCCTTGAATTTCGAATGAATAATCAGTTCTGTCCCCAATTACTCCACCAGGTTTGTCACTAAATTGTTCTACATCTCTGACAAAATTTCCAAGACTTTGGGCTGAAACCTTTGCACTGTTATAAAGCGTTGCAATACTTTGATCAAAAACGGATTGCTGAATGACATATTCGACTGTAAATATTTTTTCTTCATCTATAGCTAAACCTATAGGAGTTGTGTATGAATGAGTAACTGCAGATGTAAGGTCTGCAATAACATTAGATGGATCTGAATCAGATTCGTGATCATACAATATGTCCTCAACAAGTAAGTTACTTAATGTAACTTGACCATTATTTTTAACTGTTATTGTATACACAAGTTTATCCCCAACTCCGATTTCACCGTCATTATTCAAATCCTGTTGAGCAACTTCCTTGAAAACACTCATGGATTTTACCGCCGATAATATGGTTATGGTTTTATTATCTTGATTTAAATCTGGATCATAATCATCATGCTCGGGATCTTCAGAAGCATCACTAACTGTTATACCTCCTTCTCCCCCACTTCCAATAGGGCTTGTTCCAGAGACAGTTATCTGATTTTCTATTCGACCTGAGCTTGCTGCCACCTCAGAAATCGTATAGGAAAGTTCAAAGATTGCCTTTTTACCTGGCGCTAGAGTCCCCGCCGTTGCTGTATTACTATCTTGTGAGACTGTTAATGAAATATCAGAAAGTTCTTGATCTTGAATTATACTGTTAAAGCCATCTTTAATGTCTTCAATAAAATTCCAAGAAATAGGGACTCCATTCGAGTCTTTTTGTAAAGAAATATCTAAAGTTACATTTCCTGTGTTTTCTACTTCAATAGTATATAAAATCTCATCCCCTATACTGTTCCCTCCAGTTGGTAAGCTTGCACTTTTCTTGACTCTAACTGAGGGGTCCTGAGCAGTTTCTGAATCAACACATAGATCAGACGAAGCGTTTTCAGTAATTACAACATTTGTGTCATTTGCATTGGAAGCTTGGACTTCTCCTAAACAGTTTTTAACACCCCCTCCATCAATTGTTTCTTGATCAACTATTATATAGGCTGTATATGTTGCAGTCTCACCGACCAATAAAACCCCTTGGTCTGATCCTTGATCGCTTATGACATGAATTGGGAGTTTAGGGGTTGAGTTTTGTTCATTTTGAATTTCTATTCGATCGGTTGAACCATATATACTAGTAATCTCGTCATCAAATATTGAGATGTTTGTAAGATCTGCTGATCCATCATTATAAACCTGAACAGTCCAACTCCATATTTCTCCGACTACTGGCTCCCCTTGAAACCAATTTGGATCTTCATCTATTTGTGGAAATGGAGGGAATAAGCGCTCACTTGGGTTATCAGCAACTTTACTTACAGTCATTGATGTAATTTCATCACCAATAGTTGTTATGTTCGGATCTCTAGTTGTATCCCCAGTGGTATTTCCATCTGAGTCATCTCCATTGTCACTATAATCCAGCTCATTATCTGTTTGACCCGCAGAGCTTCCAACTGCCTCAACATAAAATTGAACTAATCCAGAAGTTACTGCTGAATCAAAAGTATATGTGGCTGTATATTCTGCTGTTTCGCCTACACTTAAAATTCCTTCAGGTGATCCACCCGTATCTACAAAAGTTAGTGTTGTACCATTTTCGGTATAGGATGACTCTCCTATGTCTTGGAAATAACTTGTTAATGTTAAACCGGAAATTGGGATAGATGAAATATTCTCAACTTCTATTGTATATTCAATTGTATCTCCAGCGTTAACTGTCCCGGAATTATCATTGTCAAGAGTGTTACTATGTGAGGTAACTTCAATTAATGCCGGGAATAATTTAAATGCCGCACCCATACTTGGGTGATTAGTACAGTAATAATTAAGAGATGTAAGGGATTCATCGACTAGAATTTCTATGTAAGCACCTGGAAACCCTTGAAAGCCAACTTGAGTAACTCCAGTTTGATATTCTTCTCCACCATTATGACTACCATCTGCAGTTATACTAAATTTAAATGGATGCGTATCGGGTACTTCTGATAAATCAAATCGATATGTTTTTCCACGTTCAAGGGATAGTTCTGGTTGCTGAACACCATCAATAAGGAATTTTCCTGCTGAAACATCTACTGTAAAAGTCTGATCTTGAGAAAATAAAGCAAATGAAAAAAGAAAGAAAAATGTAACTGAAATTAGGAATTGTAGGAGAGTCGTTATCCCAGTAGTCAAAACCGAATGATGCGGCTTTAACAGTTTAAATGAAGTAACCTTTTGTTTAGAATTTATTTGATTTCTCAAATTGTTTTCTGGTTCAATTACTGTATTTGTAAAGTTAGATAGATGGTAAACGGTTTTTTGTTGGTGCTTAAACTAGGTTATTAACAATTTTATTAAAAACAACAGATTAATGAGATAGTAAATTTGTTAATAACACATAATTTCTAATTAAAAATCAACAAACTATTATTTTAATGATGTTTTGTATTTTGGTGAAGATCGATTTGATTTATATTTTTAATTGAACTAGGTTAATGAGGAATTTCAAATCGAAAATATCTTTATGACCCTTAGTCGAAATTTTGTTTCTTCAAAAAAGGTCTTTATTTATGCTAACCCTACCAGTGGGATTATTTGAATTGCTAATACATCAATATCGAAATGGAAAATATTTAATCTTCATGGGCAATTGTTGCAAACAGGAAACACCATTATACTTAATTTATCATCTAGTGAAAATGGTTTGTATCTATTACAATTGGAGAATGTTTATCAAAAACACACATGACCATTGTAAAGAAAAAAAACACCCCGAAGGGTGTTTTTTTAATTTTAAATCAAATAGATTATTCTGCTGCATTCGCTTTAGCGGGTAAAGATTCATACACAAAAAATCGAAAAACCTTTCCATCTCTAATTTCAGCATCTATCATTTGGCGACGTGTAAAAGATTCCTCACCATCTACAGTCTCAGAAACATTATGCCCAGCAATAATCCAATCCATCCCGCCAGGTACTGATTTATATGGCATTGCCCAATAAGTATCCCATTTTGGGTTTGAGGCAGAAAACCATCCTTCTAAAAGACCAGCCTGTTCTTCTTTTGTTCTAATTACTGTGCCATCAGGGCCAAGAATAAAAATGGAATCTGCACTCATAGACTTAATGGTTTCTATATCTCCATTATTGTGAGCTTCTATATAATTATTCCAAATTTCTGTGATTTCGTCAGAACCAGCAATAAATGTTTCTTCTGGCATAGGTTTAAAAAAACCAACACCCTTTATTTCTGTTTCACCTGCTGGAGTTTGGCAGCTAAGTGCAGATAATATAATTAGCAATAAAAAAAAGTTTTTCATATTTTATGTATTAAAAATTTAGAAATAAATATACCTATAAATATTAATTGTGAAGTTTGTCTTTCATTCAAAAAAGCTTATTTTTATATGAAAATTTGAATTTTTTGATCAAAAAATGAAGAAAAACAGTCAAAAACAGTCAAAAACAGTCAAAAAATAACAAAATATGAAAATATCAAATTTTTTATTATTGCCAATTTTATTTTTAACCCTCTCATGTTCTAACCAAAAAGAGCAAATCACATTTGGTTTTGCAGGAGATAGAGAAAACACATGGGTTGTTGGAAGTCCAGAAAGTGTTTCAATATGGAAACAGTGGTGTGAACTTCATTCTCAAAGTGATGTTGAAGGAATTACTAATCTTGCATCTGACAGCATTCGAATCGATGCGCCCGGAGGGGAATTTACTATTGATGGGAAAAAACAGCTCACTAGCTTTCTAACAGATTGGTTTGATAACAATAAAGTCAATGTTTCATTTGGTTGGGGTGTCCCTCTAAAATTTATAAATCAAGAAGGAAATCCAATTGATGGTGATTGGATTACATCTGGTTTCTCACTTGAAGTTGATAATGGAACCGAAACTACAGTAGAAGAAAACCATGCAAATATTTATATAGAAAACGGTAAAATTCAATATTTCAGAGTATTCCAACATAAAGTTTCCAAAAAAGTGTCAGTTGCATTTTCTGTAGATCTTTCTTCATATGAAGGGGATTTTGAGAGTGTAGGAGTTTTTGGATCTTTTAATGGCTGGTGTGGAACTTGTAATCCAATGACTGATGATGACGGGGATGGTGTGTACACTGCAACAATTAAAGTAGTTGAGGGAGAACTTCAATACAAATTTGTACTAGATGGACAAAGTGTTGAAGAAAGTTTTGAATCCGGAGAACCTTGTACAACTTCCATTGACATCTACACCAACCGTGTAATGCAAGTCAAAGGCAACATGATACTTGATCCTGTATGCTTTGACAGCTGTTCAAATTGCAAATAAATTTTTATAATTCAGTTATTTAAGCGTTGGTATCCAGCGCTTTTTTTATCTTTCCACTTCTTGTATAAAAACACTTTTGTGATGCGAATCTTACTACTATTCCTTATTTTTAATACCACAGCCCAAATTTCTGCCCAAACCATCGCTTTTGGTTCTTGCCACAAGGTCAATGACCCCAAAAGTGATCTCATTCTGACGAGCATTGCAAATCAAAGGCCTGATGCTTTTGTTTGGCTTGGAGATATAGTCTATGGAAAAGACGGGAACCCCAAACACCTCAGCAAACAATTTAAAAAGCTCAAGTCTAAATATAGCTATCAAAACCTCCTGCAGTCCACCGATGTCTATGGCACTTGGGACGACCATGATTACGGCTTAAATAACGCAGGACGTGACTACCAACACAAAGACCGAAGTCGAGCTAATTTGTTTGCCTTTTTAAATGTCCCTAAAAACAGTCCTGCCTATCAGCGGAATGGCGCCTACCAGTCATATGACCTCAGTCCAAAAGTCAAGCTTATCCTGCTCGATAATCGATACTTCAAATCAGAATATGCCCCCAAACCCTACAATGATCCTTATCCGCCGGACTACGAAGGTACCATCCTAGGAAAGCAACAGTGGGACTGGTTGGAAAACCTACTCAAAAACTCTACAGCTGATGTTCATCTTATAGCTTCAGGGATACAGGTCTTATCACCAAATCATCGGTTTGAAAAATGGCTAAACTACCCCAATGAGTATACGCGTTTGATTAGCTTACTACAAACCTACTCTGTCAAAAACCCCATCGTTATTTCCGGCGATCGTCATATGTCGGAACTCTCTCAAAAAGATATTGGTTACACCACCCTATACGACGCTACTGCCAGCGGTATGACTGAGGCCCTGACAATCAATCTGTCCGAAAGTAATCCCAATCGAATCGGACAACCAATTGGGGTTAATAATTACGGTTTATTGTCAATAGATTGGGAAAATAAAAAACTGCAAATATCTTTTCACGACACTAATGGAAAAGTTTTAACGGACTTTCCATTGATTTCATTGGAAAACTAATTGACCTCTTGAATTATTTATCATTTTCGAATGGAAAAGAAGAGTGGTGTAAATCAATTTTTATCAAGCTATCTATAACTTTATATCCAAATGTGTATTCTACTTTAGTTTCATTGCCATCCAAATCAGTGAAATAATAATTGCCCATAGCTAAAGCTCTGTTAACCTCAAGAATTAAGCATGCATTTTCAAACCGAACTGCTGTCCATGGCTGAATAGCAAAACCTCTGTCTTCAATACATTTACGGTTTTCACCAGCAATAAAATAAGAAATTGCCTCAGATTTTGTCAAACGAAATTGTTGAGTAGAACATTTAGTTGGCTTAAATAAAACAGGCCCTGAACTAAAGGCATAAATCTTTTCAACAAAAGCGTTTGTATATTTTTCGCATTCTGTCCTATCATCTTTTAGTGTACCAATGGTAACAACACCATTACCCCAATCTTTTTGAATTTTTTCAACCACTTCTTTTGTTATCATATATGCTTTATATTTATTTTTTTATATCACACTAAAAAGAGCTCGAAAATAATTGTTTTATATCTTTTTGGCAAGACAAAAAATCAATACTAAGTTAAAAGTTTATGCTTAAAAATAACTTGTCAAATTGAATAATTAAATGAATTTTAAATCACTTTTAATGTTTTAATAAACATCAGAAAAGTTTTTTATCGTATAAAACTTTTTACAACTCTAAGGGTCTAATCTAGTAAAATTTGCCACACTGAAAAATGTAGAACAACATATCACCGATTGTATACGGAAAAATGACATCCGTGCTGGAATACGTCTTATTGTAGATCATTTCCACGAACAACTTTACTGGGCCATTCGCAAATGGGTGATGGTACACGATGACGCCGATGATGTACTCCAACTCACCTATGTAAGAATCTATAAAGGGCTTGGCAAATTTGCTTTTAAAAGTACGGTTAAGACTTGGTGCTATCGCATCGCTTACAACGAGGCCATGCGCTTTTTGGAATCCAACAACAAACGAATTCGACTTAAAGAAGAAGTCATTGCATATCGATTGGAAAATCTGTATGCAGACCCTTACTTTGACTCCACTGCAGCTGATGCTTCCCTACAGCGGATTATCGCCGAACTCGATGAGAATCAACGAGAAGTATTTTGCATGAAATATTATGACGAACTCAAGTTTGCCGAAATCGCTGAAATTACCAATCGAAATGAAAATTCCGTCAAAACCCTCTTTTATAAAGCAAAAGAAATCCTGTCAAATCAAATTGTTTTATCATGATTAGAAAAACAAATTCACATCAAAAACTGGGCTTTAACGTCCCTGAAAACTATTTTACAACCTCCAAAGTGCAAATCCTCGACGCAATCCAAAACGAGAAAAGCACCCCAACTCCTATATTGAACGTCAGGCCCTGGGTGGCACAACTGGCTGCCATGTTTGTTCTCACATTGGCAACCACTTGGTTTTTGCGACAAAGCAATGACGAACTCAGCAACTTTGACACCCTACTGCTCGACTCACTCGTGATAGAAGATGATGATTTTGCAGATTGGTACGAAGAAAATTATGTATTATATGACATCGATTAAAACTTTTTGACCAAACAACGGTCTAAAAGATAGAATCAAAACTTAAAATAATATGAAATCCTTTCAATACCTATTCCTCATCATCGCATTTGTATTTGGTGGAATGACCTTT
Organism: uncultured Bacteroidota bacterium; assembly: GCA_902536935.1. GTDB lineage: Bacteria > Bacteroidota > Bacteroidia > Flavobacteriales > Flavobacteriaceae > UBA724. The sequence goes on from CACAZM010000008.1 coordinate 29,493, forward strand.
GCGCAAGATGTTGATAATGCCCAACAAGCACAAAGAAATGGCAATAAAGGCATGGAAAAAATCCTGACGCCTGAACAACTTGCCTTATTGCAAGAACAAAACGAATTGGTTAAAAGTCAACGCGAGGCCTTTAAAAACTCCTTGTCTGATGAACAGTTGGCCATTCTCGTCAACGAAAGCCTCAATCGTAGGGAAAGACGTGAAGCCCTTCGTGCTACCTTCACCCAAGACCAGCTCGATCTCTTGGACACCCACAAAACCAACGTCCAAGCCCTCAAGGATTCTTTTCGTGAGTCGCTGACCGATGAGCAAAAGCAAAAACTCAAAAAACGCAGACAAGGACTGAAAGAGAAGAAGCAGCAGCTTAATCAAAAAAAGCGTCAAATCAAAAAGAAAATTAAGAAAAAGAAAAGCTCTAAAAATTAACCCCTTTTTCTCTAGCAATAAAAGCACCTTCTGGGTGCTTTTTTTATCTTTACCTATGCGTCATTTTTCTTTTTTCATTCTATTTGTCTGTTGGTCCACGCTATGCCTTGCACAAACCCAAGAGTCTGAAAAACCTTCAGATATCAATGAGCTACTCGACGAACTTTTTGTTGTCGATACTCTTGCTGTCCTACAAGTCTACGATGACATCAAGGGCGGGTTTTTATACGCCTCGATCAGCTTTGAAGAACAGGCCTATTTCTCTGGACGTGACTTTGACATTGACCAGTTTGGACTTACTCCGAGTTTGACCTATCTAAGTAATGGTGGCACATATCTATTTGCCGGTGGGTCTTATTATAGTGAACTTGACCCCGCATGGGATTTGTTAGCCTTAGGCGCTGGACAATTTTGGTCCCTTGGAACAAAAAAACAATGGTCTGTTAGTGCAAGCTATACCCACTCTTTTCTCGGCGAAGATAGTGAGGGGCTCAACACCCATCGGCTATCGTCGAGTATAAGTTATAAGATCAGCCCGCTACAATTCAATGTTGCAGGGGGCTATCTCTTTGGTGACGAACCAAATTACTACTTCACCGTCTCAATGAACTATGAAACAACCCTAGCGCAAATCGGTCCTTTTGAACTCACTTTTGAACCCAATCTTTATATACTATTTAGCCAGCAAAATATAATCGAACAAGTGTCCTTCTTTCGATTTACGCAATCAACCGTATTTGATCGGGTCAATAGCCAACTCGAACTGCCATTTACCTTCGACAACAATTCCTTGGATATCACCCTAAGCTATAACCGCAACTTTCCCAACAATCTTTTTGAAGATGAAGATCTTTCCTCTTCTGGCTATTTTTCTATAAGTTTGGGCTGGCTGATCCCCTTCTAAATCCTCATTACTATTTGTTGGTTTATGTATCTTAGCTTACACAATACTCGCCATGAGCCGCCCAAACATCGACAAACTCCTTGCTAAAATCCCAGGCAGTCTGACTGCACATGAGGCAAAAAGTCGATTTTCACACATTTGGAAAACCGACCAACCCTTACTCTGTAAAGGCCTTTGCTTTCCCAAAACCACCCAAGACGTATCCAACATTATGAAATGGTGTTATAAAAACCAACAAGAAGTGGTCGTGCATGGCGGACTTACTAACCTTGTTGGTGGCACCCAAACCCAAGCTAATCAAGTCGTTGTATCGCTTGAAAAAATGACTCGAGTAGATGCCGTTAATTCCAAAAACCGAACCGTTACTGCCGAGGCAGGTGCAATACTCGAAAACGTCCTGCAATCCACCGAAAAACAAGACCTATTTCTTCCGCTGAGCTTTGGTGCAAGAGGCTCTGCACAAGTCGGCGGAGTGATCTCTACCAATGCTGGAGGGCTTCGTGTTTTTAGATATGGTATGACCCGAAACTGGGTCTTGGGACTCGAAGTTGTTCTACCCGATGGAACTGTTATCGAAAACCTCAAAACGTTACGCAAAGACAATTCCGGAATAGACCTCAAACAACTCTTTATAGGATCCGAAGGGATCCTTGGCATTGTGACAAAAGCCGTATTTCGACTTATTGAAAAACCGCAAACCCGACACTCCGCCATAATCACAACAAACGACTACAACAAGCTGTTACAAGCCCTTCGCTATTTTGATCAAACCCTCGGTGCCCGACTCACTGGGTTTGAACTCCTATGGGAGAATACCTTCCGTACCATGACTGCAGAAGACACACATTACCAATCTCCTTTGCAAACGGTTAAAAACTATGTAATCTTTGTCGAGGTCCTCGGCAAAGACAACAACCGAGACGCGCAAGACCTCCAAGATGCCTGTGCGCACGGATTTGATCAAAACTGGATTGACGATGCAAGCTTTTTCGATACTGGAACTGCGCAAGACGAATGCTGGAAAATCAGAGAAGATGTGGCTGCACTCGAAGCCCATGCACCTTACAATCAACACTTTGATATCAGTATTCCCATAGATAAAATTGGAACTATCATTAACAACATAATCCAACAACTCCAATCCCTAGATGGGGTGTTGAGTGTTTATCCCTTTGGACATGTAGCAGACGGCAATATGCACCTCATTGTCGGCAAACAAAACGATAATCTAAAACTCACCCGTCAAATAAATGAAATCGTATACCAACCCCTTACGGAGTTGAAGGGCTCAATTTCGGCAGAACACGGTATCGGACTCGACAAAAAACCCTACCTGCATCTGTCTCGTACTAAGGACGAAATCCACATCATGAAAAAGCTCAAACAACTCTTTGATCCCAAAAATATCCTTAACCCTGGTAGGATTGTTGATTAATAGGGAAGGAAGGGTATTCAAGATCAGGAAATAAAATTTGTACCTTTCCATAATGCGATATCCAGTTTACCAGATCAATGCGTTTAGCGACCAACCTTTTGGGGGCAACTCGGCCTGTGTTGTTCCCCTAACGGTTTGGCTCTCTGACGAATTGATGCTGGCCATAGCGAAACAAAATGCAGTAGCAGAAACGGCCTTTTTTATCGACCAAGGAACTAGTGTAGCGCTACGTTGGTTTACTCCAGATCACGAGATCGATTTGTGTGGACATGCTACCCTCGCCACCGCCCATTGCCTAATCAAACATTATAACTATCCCACCCAACCCATCCATTTTACTACCCAAAGTGGGTCACTCTATGTTTCCGTAAAACAAGGACGTTATCAGCTTGATCTGCCCGCTCAACCAGGGACATTGAGCGAATTGCCTCAAGTCATCGCCAAATCTCTGTCCATACAACCCAATGAAATCTATAAAGCCCGAGACTATTTGGTAGTGTATGATACTCAAAACGAAATCGAATCCCTACAAATCGACCGGCCAGTGTTTGACCAAATCAACCTTGGTCCTGGTGGAGTGATTGTAACCGCTCCGGGTGAAAAGTACGATTTTGTATCTCGCTTTTTTACGCCCCAAGCCACAATATTGGAGGACCCCGTAACGGGTTCGGCGCATTGTACACTCGTGCCATACTGGGCAAAACGGCTCAAAAAATCTACTCTTCATTCCCAACAATGCTCAGCCCGTGGAGGAGAGCTATGGTGTGAAGACCAAGGCGAACGTGTACAAGTGAGTGGACTGGCAAGGACTTTCTCTGCAGGTGCCTTCTCGATCTAAGACAGTTTTGAAGCCAACCGCCAATATTGATTATTTTTGGAAGCGGTTTTTAAAATCTCAAGGCGAAGGAAATCGCTCATTGGTAAAATGGTAAAGAGAACATCAGTATTATAGTACGTGTGAAATGGGCTGTGATCAAAGAGATATTACAGACAGTTTTGCTGTCTCTTTTCTGTCTAAACTAACCCATTTTCTGCTTATATTTGTGGCCTAAAACTATTTTCTATGTATCCAGCTGAATTGGTTCAACCAATGAGAGATGAGCTCACAGCCGTGGGTTTTAATGAACTTTCTGATGCCTCGGCAGTCGATACTGCACTTAACAAAGAAGGAACGACCCTATTGGTTGTCAACTCGGTTTGTGGCTGTGCCGCGGCCAATGCCCGTCCAGGTGTGCTTATGTCGCTCGGCAATGAAAAAAATCCGGATCAACTTACAACTGTTTTTGCTGGAGTTGATCGTGAAGCCACTGATGCTGCTCGCCAGCAAATGGTGCCATTTCCCCCCTCTTCACCAAGCATTGCCTTGTTTAAAGATGGAGAGTTGGTTCATATGTTGGAGCGACATCACATTGAGGGTCGTCCCGCCAAACTCATTGCCGAAAATCTTACCGAGGCGTACAACATCCATTGCTAATTTCCCATGCGCAAAGCGCTGGCTTTTCCGCTAACAGTCATCTATTACTTGGCTTTTTTCACGACTCTGCTCGTATTTCACGCCATACAATGGGTTTGCCACTATTGCTTTGGTTATAGTGTCCACAAACGAAGCGTGGACATCCTCAACGCAACACTTATCTTTTGTTTGGCTCTGATTGGAACATGGGTTCGATTTTCCAATCCTCACAAACTCCAAAACAACAAATCCCATATCATTGTTTGTAATCACCAAAGCTTATACGATATCCCGCCCCTAATCTGGTTTTTGCGACACCTACATCCAAAATTTATCAGCAAAAAAGAACTCGGTAGAGGGATTCCCTCGATTTCTTTTAATCTCCGTCACGGAGGTTCATTGCTAATCGATCGTTCCAAAGCCAAAGATGCCATTGTAGCCATAGAAGACTATGCCAAAACGCTCAACCATTCCAGACACAGTACCATCATTTTCCCAGAGGGCACCCGCTCTGGCTCGGCTACACCTCGTCGATTTCGATTGGGCGGAATGGTAACTCTGTTCGAAAATATGCCCGAATCCGTGGTACTTCCTGTGAGCATTAGCCACTCTTGGAAGTTGATAAAATGGGGGAACTTTCCTTTGATGCCCGGCGTCACTATACAACTTACCGTACATGAACCCATACCTGTTAAAGGGCAAAAAGCAAATGAATTAGCAGCCCGTGTAGAGCAAATCATTATAGGGGGAATAGAGGATTAAAATTTGGGTTTTCTCTTCTTTAAAAAAGCACTTGTGCCGTGCTTAAAATTGTCGGTTTCAAAACAGGCGGCAAACCCCTCTGTTTCTGCTACATAGCCATCGGTATGGGGGTCAAAGCCCGCACGAACAGATGCCAATAGTTGCATCTGCGCATTCGGTGCGTTTTTGAGAATGGCTGCTGCGAGTTCCAAAACCTTGGTATCAAGTTCCTTTAGCGGACAAACGGCATTGGCAAGTCCAATTTCATAAGCGCGTTGGGCATCAATCATGTCACCCGTCAAAAGAAGTTCCATTGCGCGACCACGCCCAACGAGCTGTGGTAAGCGTTGGGTACCTCCATACCCGGGAATCAATCCCAAACTTGTTTCAGGCATGCCCACCTTGGCAGTATCGGCAAAGACCCGCAAATGACAAGCCATAGCCAATTCCAATCCGCCGCCCAAAGCATAGCCATTAACCGCCGAAATTACGGGCTTATTGTAATGTTCGATATAGTCAAAAACCTGTTGGTTACCTCGCTGGGCAAGGGCTGCTCCCTCTTCAGATGAAAGTGTAGCAAGTTCCCGAATGTCGGCCCCCGCCACAAAAGCAGTATTTCCTGCTCCACGAATAACAATCAAGCGGACATTATCTTCTTCTTCAAAAATCGCCAAAGCGTGATGAAGTTCGGCGAGGGTTTCCTGATTTAGAGCGTTCAATTTTTTTGGCCGGTTGATCGTGATCCAACCTACCCGCTTTTGAATGATGAGTTTCAGTGTTTTGTATTTCATTCCGTAGAGTTTACCAAGGGCAACCAAACGCAAAATCTTGTACCTTTCGGCGTGCTTGACTCCACTTCAACTTGTCCATCATAGGTCTGCACAATATTTTTGACCATAGCCAACCCTAGACCCATTCCACTTGTTTTGGTCGTGAATTTGGGTTCAAAAATTTTGTCGATAAGATCTTGTGTGATACCGTGACCATTGTCAGTCACGCAAATGCAAACCTTATCATTTTTCTTTTTCAAGCTCACAAGAACCGATGGTTCGGGTACTTCTTCACAGGCCTGAATTGCATTTTTGATAAGATTGGTCAAGATGCGAATGAGTTGGGTTCTGTCTAAGCGCGCAAACAAGGGTTCACTCGGGGCTTCAAAAACAATATATTTCTCTGTAAAAATATCCATAGCGAGTTGAGTTGTTTTGACAACATCCAACAATTCGGACTCTTGCACAGGCATTTCTGCAAAATTGGAAAAGGCAGAGGCAATGGTGCTCAAGGTATCGATTTGATGGATCAGGGTCGAGGAAAACTCTTCAATTTTTTTGGTCGCCGAAGGGTCTTCTGGGTCAAACAGATGCTGAAAACTCTGCACACTTAAGCGCATGGGCGTTAATGGGTTTTTGATTTCATGAGCCACTTGTTTGGCCATTTCGCGCCAAGCTTGTTCACGTTCACTCTTGGCGAGGCGCACCGCACTTTCGGAAAGTTGATCGACCATGTCATTATAAGCGTTTATCAGTTTGGAGAGTTCTTTTCCCGGGGGATTGAGATGAATTTTTTGATTGGTCGTGCCCAAAGCGGTTTGGGTGATTTTGTCACTGATTTCCTCCAAAGATTTGGTGATAAAGCGGGACACCACATAAGCAAGTATGATCGCCACACCGAGGATAAACAAATACACCTGCATCAGCCGAGAGAGAAAGTTTTGTAACTCCATTGCGCTAAGCGAATCATCATCGACATAGGACAAGTTGAGAACGCCAATCGCCACACCGCTTTCATTGCTGATAAAAGAATAGGATGAACGGTTTTGACTTTGCCCATCTTCCGTGATTTCGACATAGTTTGTAGTCGGATTTTGACGAAGTATGGCAAGTGTAGCCTCTGTTATCGGTGAGTTTCCATCTGTGGGGGGAATCTGGGTATTGGTGATGAGAGTTCCTTCAGTGTTATAGATGCGAAAGTTGACATTTTGTTCATCTGCAATTTGAAACACTACTTCCCCAAAAATAGAGTCCAAGAATTGCTCTAGATTAGGAAAAGACGACTGGCTGAGTATATACTCGATTCTGGTTTGTAGTTGGGCTTCTTTACGCTGAAGTCGTTGTTCGTGATATTGGTTGGACTGCTCCCGGTATTGATAGATAGTCACCCCCGCAATGAGAACGGATGCGATGAGTACCAAAGAGATCATTGCTGTAAAAATTCGTGCGCGTAAGGACAGTTTTGGTCGCATATCAATCTTGATTTCGCATCCGCTTGTAAAGTCGAATGCCAAGCATCAAAAGGATTCCCAAAGCGAAAAGTCCAACAAGTCCATATACCCAGTCAAAACTCGTTTTAAGAGTCGCTAGAAATACAATAGCAAACAACAAAATGGTTGCCCCTTCATTCCACAAACGCATAAAGTTGGAAGTATACCGAATCTGATCACGTTGGAGAGCGCGATACATCTGATGGGTGATGAGGTGATAGACCAATAACAATCCCACAAATCCGAGCTTGATCAGCATCCACTGCAACAGAAGTAGGCCGGGGTTGAGCACCAAAAGCCAAATGGCAAAGCAAGTGGCGAGTATGGCAGACGGCCAACAAATAATAGTCCACAAACGGCGCGACATCAACTTGAGTTGTGGTACCAGCACCGCTGCTTGATGACTGTCTTTTTGCGTGGCTTCAATATGATAAATAAACAAGCGTGGGATGTAAAACAGTCCTGCAAACCAAGTAATAACAAAAATCAAATGAAAGGCCTTGATATAGTTGTACTCCATCCTTTTGAATTGGATTTAAAAATAGGGATAAATCCGCAACTAAGACACCACCGCCCACTCATCGATCCATCGGCTGAGCACTTTAACCCATCCCTCACGGTCATTGATGCAGGGAACGACATGAAGATTTTCACCCCCACTGTCTTCAAAATCTTCAACGGCTTCCATACCAATTTCCTCCAAAGTCTCCAAACAGTCAGAAACAAAAGCAGGAGTTACAACTGCCATGTCCTTTGTGCCTGTTTTGGCAAAGTTTTCGATGGTCTTGTCGGTGTATGGATCGAGCCATTTATCGCCCGCCAAACGAGACTGGAAGGAAGTGGAGAAAGTACCTGGCTTTAACTCCAGATAGTCAGCGACCAAACGGGTGGTTTCATAACACTGATGGCGATAGCAGTATTCATGCGCCACAGAAGGGGTTTGACAGCAAGATTGGTCTGGTTTACAATGCGATTTGGTGATATCCGTTTTCCGCAAATGTCTTTCGGGAATCCCGTGGTAGGAAAACAAGATGTGTTCCCAATTTTTTTCTTGTAAAAATTCTTGAATCGATTGGGATAAAACCCGGATATAATCTGGATGTTTATAAAAAGCAGGGAGATGAGTAAACACCATATCGGGGTAGTCTTTGGCCCGAATTTGCTCCGCCAAAACAATGATGGTTTCCGTTGTTGCCATGGCATGTTGGGGGTAAAGCGGGACGAGGAGAACCTCATCAACGCCTTTCTTATGAAGCTCTGCCAAACCCGTGGAGATGCTGGGCTTTCCGTATCGCATCGCCAAAGCGATAGGCACGGTGGTGTTTTGTTGGACTTTAGATTGTAAACGCTCCGATAACACAATGAGTGGCGAGCCCTCATCCCACCAGATTTTTTTGTAGGCCTTTGCCGATCGGCGAGGACGGGTGTTGAGAATAATCCCTTTCACCAAAAAAGTACGCAACCATTTTGGTAGGTCAATGACGCGTTCGTCCATTAAAAATTCCTCAAGATATGGCTTAACGTCTTTGGGTTCGGGGCTATCGGGTGACCCCAAATTGACGAGTAATACTCCTTTCATCGCTTTTTTTTACGAAGATAATGACATAATATATTTTTTGGGCGTTGTGCCGTATTTCTTTTTAAAAGCAGCAATAAAATGGCTCGAAGTGCTATAACCCAATTTCAAGCCAACTTCATTGACGTTTTGAGTTCCGCCAGTGAGCATTTGTCGGGCGGTTTCCATCTTATAATCGAGCAAAAACTGAAATACGGGAGCCCCATAAAGTTGCTTAAAACCATCTTTGAGTCGTTTGAGACTGATGCCCACTTCCTCGGCTAGTGCTGGCAAACTCGGGGGTTCTGCCATACGCTCAACTACAATTTGTTTGGCGCGGTGGATTTTGCGAACATTTTCCTCATCTGCCAAAAAAGGACACTGGGCAATATCGGATTGTTTGTCGGGGTTGAAATACAAACTAAACAATTCATACACCTTGGCTTTGAGGTAAAGGCGACCCATCAAGGCATCGGGTTCATGCTGGAACATCTGACTCAAAATCACCGCCATGGCTGGGCTGATGATTTGATCTTGATAGTATTTTTTATTGATGTTTTCGTCGTTTAGAAAAGAGATGGTTTCGGCCTCGTGCGAAAAAAGCGCGTGAAACTTTTGAATCGAAATCAAGATGCTAATCATTTTGGTTTGGGGCGCCAGTCGGGCTTGCATCGGCAAGGAGCGCTGAGGGTTGTACAGAAGTAAGACGTGTTCATCTGTAAGCGGTAAGGTATAACTTCCATTATTGAAGAAAAAACTCGCCCCACCCTTAAAACAAAAATGAAACTGAATGCAATTGACATCCACCTCGCGACTGATGGTATGCTCAAAGGAACTGCTGTTGTCGTACTGCAACACCAAAAACCCCGTTTCAATTTGACTGACTTGCTCTACTCCCATAGCGTTATTTTTAATATGCAAATTTGATACAAACATAGCTTATTTATATTGAATCTAAGGTATTGGCCTGTTTTGAACCCCAAAGCGTTGTAAAAAGTCCTTTGAGCGTTATTTTTTTGCTGATCACCAAAATAGTTTTGTATCAAATTCCAAATATTCCATAGTTGACAAACCAACTATCGTTATCGTGTATCGGGGTGAGCTATAAAAAAGCAGATGTTACCTCTCGTGGACAATTTAGCCTTTCGCTTCGTGCGCAACAAAAGCTACTGGAAGCCGCCCAAGCCAAGCAAATTCAATCCATTACTGTTCATTCGACTTGCAACCGAACTGAAATCTATGCCCATGGCGCCGAAACCAAAGAATTGGTGGAACTGCTTTGTGCGTTTTCGCAAGGAAATCCAAATGTGTTTTCCAAAATTGGCTATGTGTTGAAAGACGAAGATGCTCTCAGTCATTTGTTTCGTGTAGGAACAGGCCTAGATTCGCAAATTCTAGGGGATTTTGAGATTATTGCGCAACTCAAAAAAAGCTTTATTCGCTCCAAAAAAATGGGATTGCTCGATTCCCTATTTGAACGCCTCTTTAACTCGGTAATCCTGGCGAGTAAACGCATCAAAAATGAAACCCAGATTTCCTCAGGAACTACCTCGGTTTCCTATGCATCTGTGCGTTATATCCTCGACCATATCGACAATCCAGATCAAAAAAATATACTGTTGTTTGGCATGGGTAAAATCGGAAGGAACACCTGTGAAAATCTTGTGAAACACACCCAAAATGACCATATCGTTCTGATCAATCGAACACGCAAACGCGCAGAAAAAATGGCTGTGAAATTTAAACTGATCGTTAAAGACTATGCCGATCTGCCTGTTGAAATTCGAAAAGCTGATATTATTATCGTTGCTACTGGTGCCGAAAAACCAACCCTATCCAAATCATTGATTCACACCGAGAGCCCCTTGCTTGTTCTCGACCTATCAATCCCCAAAAACGTGGATGACGATGTATTGGATCTTCCCAATGTAACACGAATTCACATCGACGAGCTGTCAAGTATGACAGATAATACCCTTTTCGAACGCCAAAAAGAAATCCCAAAAGCAGAAGCTATCATCGTGGAAGTTGTCGAAGAGTTTACAGATTGGTTGGGTACGCGTTCGTTTGCACCTACAGTGCAGGCCCTCAAACAAATGATGGAAAAATTGGAGCAACAGGCCCTTGCCCAACACCAAAAAAAACACCCACATCTCAAATCAGAGGAAGCCACCTTACTCTCTCAACACTTGATTCAAAAAATCACAAATCGCGTAGCCAATCATATGCGAAATAGTGAAAATACTGCTGAAAGTGTAAAAACCATCCAAGACGTTTTTAATATCCCTTCCAAATGAAGCCGCTGCGAATTGGAACACGTAGCAGTGCACTGGCACTGTGGCAGGCGCATTGGGTGCAAAACGCCCTTTCGGAAATCGGATTAACATCCGAACTGGTGCCGATTAATTCCTCAGGGGACACCAACCTCGTTCAACCTCTCTATGAAATGGGCGTTGTGGGCGTGTTTACCAAAGAACTCGATCAGGCCTTACTCCAAAACGAAGTCGACCTCTGTGTTCACAGTATGAAAGATGTACCCACACAACTCCCGGCGGGAATCGTCGCGGGATTTGTTCCAGAAAGAGGGCATGCTGGTGATGTTATTGTGTTTCAAAACAAAGACTGGAAACGTCTTCCACATCGAACCATCGCAACCAGTAGTTTACGCAGACAATCACAGTGGCTTTTTGCATACAATAATGATCGTGTTGTTCCCCTGAGAGGAAATATTCAAACCCGCATCGATAAAATCAAAACCAATAATTGGGACGGTGCAATATTTGCACAATCTGGACTCGAACGGCTTTATACTGACCCTACAATTTTTACCCCTGTCGACTGGATGATTCCTGCCCCAGCACAAGGAGCTATCCTAGTGACCACCCGAGCAGAAGAAACCAAACTTCTCGATAATATTAAACCGCTTTCTCACCTGCCAACACAAGATTGTGTACAGGCCGAGCGCGATTTTTTGCGTGCCCTTCAAGGCGGTTGTTCAGCGCCAATTGGTGCCTACGCTAGCGTTCATAACAATCGTATTTCCTTTGTAGGATCTGTGACCGCAACCGATGGATCTCGACATATCGAAATCCGAGAATCCTATGATCGCCAAGACCCCGATATTGGAAAACAAGCTGCTGAAACCCTTGTCCGTAATGGCGGTGAACAGGTACTCGATAAGCTAAAAAGCCATGACTAATCCACTTGTGTTGTCGACAAAAAAACTTCGTTTTCATCAACTTGAACGATTGATGGCTGCCCAATGTGATGTGGTTGATTATGATGCTTTACAGATCGAAATCCAACACTTTTCAATTCCAAAAAAACCGAATTATTGGGTGTTTAGCAGTCAGAACGCTGTTCGCTCTTTTTTGGCCAATCCAACAGCTTCTGCACATCAAAAACCAATCCTTTGCGTGGGCGAAAAGACCAAATCACTTTTGGAAGAAAATGGGCAAAAAGTGATTAAAACATCTCAAAACATGCTAGAATTGGTCGATTTTATTCACAAAACGATGAAAAATGAGCATTTTTTGCACATTTGTGGAAATCGAAAATTACCTGATTTTGCAGCTGGGATGCAAAAAGCAGAGATTTACTATGCTGAAGTGACTGCCTACCATACGCATCTGGTGTCTCGTGTACAGACTCCAGAACCACAGGGGTTGTTGTTTTACAGTCCAAGTGGGGTGGAAAGTTATTTGCAAAACAATTCGATTGGTGCAAGCTGGTGCTTTTGCATCGGAGAAACTACTGCAAATGCTGTTCGTCCCCTGACTAAGCACCTAACCGTTTCACCCAAGCCAGATGCTGACCTGTTGGTCGCTGCTACTGCAACACATTTTAGACGATGAATCCCCTAAAAAATGATATTTTCTTACAAGCCCTTGCGGGCAAAACACTCCGACGACCTCCCGTTTGGATGATGAGACAAGCTGGACGATATCTGCCAGACTTTATAAAGCTCAAAGAAAAATATGACTTCTTTACCCGCTGCCAAACGCCCGAACTGGCTTCGGAAATTACCGTCATGCCAATCGATCAGATTGGAACCGATGCCGCAATTCTTTTTAGCGATATCCTAGTCGTTCCACAAGCCATGGGGGTTGACGTGCAAATGAAACCCGACCTAGGGCCATGGTTGCCAAATCCCATCCGCAACCAAGCCGACGTTGGTAAGGTTGAAATCCCCGACGTTCACGACCGTTTACACTACGTGATGGATGCCATCAAACATACCTTGAAACGTCTAGATAATCGCGTGCCACTGATCGGTTTTGCTGGAGCGCCATGGACAATCTTTTGCTATATGATCCAAGGACAAGGATCTAAAACTTTTGACAAGGCCAAGGCCTTTTGCTTCTCTGAACCAGAAAGTGCACACCAACTTCTGCAAAAAATTACCGATACCACTATCGCTTATCTAAGGGCAAAACATAGAGCCGGCGTTCATACTGTTCAGCTGTTTGACTCTTGGGGTGGAGTGCTATCACCAGATGATTACACCGCTTTTTCGTGGAACTACAGTAAACAAATTATCGATGCCCTCGGCGATGAGATTCCTGTGATTTTATTTGCCAAAGGCTGTTGGTATGCCCTTCACGACATGGCACAATCCAAGGTAAAAGCCCTCGGAATTGATTGGACGTGTACTGCCAGAAATGCGCGCTATCTCACTGGTGGACAAATGACACTACAAGGCAATTTTGACCCCGCTCGGTTGTTGAGTCCAATCCCAGAAATTCAAAGGCGAACTCGGGAAATGATTGAAGAATTTGGTACAACCAACTATATCGCCAACCTTGGCCATGGGATTTTACCAAATATCCCTGTAGATCATGCCAAGGCCTTTGTCGATACTGTTAAATCCTATGAACCACGACGATACTGATGAAAGATAAATTTTCCACCTATATTGACAAGCTGCAAGATCGCATTAGCTCTGCATTGGAGAAAATCGATGGTACCGCTCGCTTTCAAATCGACAACTGGGAACGTGCCGGCGGAGGTGGAGGACAGTCACGCATTCTTGAAAATGGAACGGTATTTGAGAAAGGAGGCGTTAATGTATCCAAGGTTTATGGTCAACTACCCGAAACTATGAAAGCATACCTTAAGGTGAAACAAGGTAATTTTTTTGCCTGTGGCATCAGCTTGGTCATTCATCCCAATAGCCCGTTCGTACCAACGGTTCACGCCAACTTTCGCTATTTTGAGCTTTATGACAACAACAAAGAAGTTGTTGATCAGTGGTTCGGTGGAGGAATTGATCTCACGCCTTACTATCTGTTTGATGAGGATGTGGTGCATTTTCATCAGCAGTGCAAGTCGGTTTGTGATGCGCATGATTCAACGTTCTATCAAAACTTTAAGGACAAATGCGATCGCTATTTTTGGAACACGCATAGGAATGAGGCGCGCGGAGTTGGGGGATTGTTTTTTGACTATTGCCGAGCGAGTGATGAACGATCGATAGAGCAATGGTATGGCTTTGTCACTGCAGCAGGAGATGCCTTTTTGGATTGTTACACCCCCATTGTAAACAAGCGAAAAGACCTCCCGTTTGGCCTCGAACAACGAAGCTGGCAAGAGCTCAGACGAGGACGTTATGTCGAATTCAATTTGATTCATGACAAAGGCACCCTCTTTGGACTCAAAACCCAAGGCCGAATTGAAAGTATACTGATGAGTCTTCCACCTGCTGTGCAGTGGAAATACAACGTCAGCCCAGCCCCTGACTCAGAAGAGGAACGCCTAGTGCGTGTATTACAAAACCCCATCAATTGGATAAAACAATAAGTGATGTATCCCATTCGTAGAAAACGACGATTACGCAAAAGTGCTGCGCTGAGAGACTTGGTGCAAGAAACACACCTTCACCCTTATGACTTTATCGTTCCCCTTTTTGTGGTGGAAGGTAAAAGTGTAAAAGAAGAGATTCCCTCGATGCCGAATATCTATCGCATGAGTTTGGATGAAATCCAAAAGGAAGTTGGATTGCTTTGGAAGATGGGGCTCAAGGGAGTTTTGGTTTTTGTCAAAGTAGAAGATCGTCTAAAAGACAACGCTGGTACAGAAGCCCTCAATGCTGATGGATTGATGCAACGCGCTATTCAATCGATCAAAGCTACGGTTCCCGAAATGGTTGTCTTTTCCGATGTAGCCCTCGATCCCTATTCTTCATTTGGGCATGATGGCATTGTGGAAGACAATACCATCGTCAATGACGCAACCGTTGACGTACTAGCGCAAATGGCACTCAGCCATGCGCAAGCAGGAGCCGATGTTGTGGCCCCAAGCGATATGATGGATGGACGGGTATTGCACATTCGAAAGGCACTGGAAAATAGCGGATTTCTAGACACTTGTATTATGAGCTATGCCGCAAAATATGCCTCAAGTTTTTACGGTCCTTTTAGAGATGCTTTGGACTCGGCTCCAGGATTTGGAGACAAAAAAACCTATCAAATGAACCCTGCCAATCGAAAAGAAGCCATGGATGAAGTTCTTCTCGATATCGAAGAAGGAGCCGATCTTGTAATGGTCAAACCAGGCCTTGCGTATTTGGATATCCTCCGCGATTTACACGACACCACTAATGTGCCTTTGGCGGTGTATCAAGTCAGTGGGGAATATGCCATGCTTCGAGCTGCTGCCGAAAAGGGATGGTTGGATTACGAAATGGTGATGATGGAGCAACTCCTCGCTTTTAAGCGTGCAGGAGCTTCGATCATTGCAAGCTATTCCGCCAAAGATGCTGTAGCACTGCTGGGATAAGCAAACCCATAAACTTGAAATAGTTTTTGTACATTGGATGGTATAATCTAAGCTATAGTGTTGAAAAAAGTCATTCGCCTTGTTGTTGTTGTCCTTGTTGGTCTCTTAGCCGTTATATACCTCACTGGAAATGGTTTTGTTTTTCAAATCGTTTCCAAAGTACTGGAAACTGGACGCACCACAGCAGGAATCGACGATTATTTGTATTTCGACAATGCAGAAATTCCTTCTAGTGACAACCCACAAGCTTGGCCTTTCCACGATGATTATAATCACATCGCCAGCCAACCCTCGCTCGATCGCCTTCACGGGGAGCTCGAGACGGTAGCCTTTCTGATTATCAAAAACGATTCTATCTGGCATGAGCGCTATTTTGACGGCTATGGAATCGACTCCAAAAGCAATTCGTTTTCAATCATAAAAACGATTGTTGCTGCGGCCTTGTTCAAAGCTGTTGAAACGGGAGATGTGCAAAGTGAAGACCAGAAAGTAATCGACTTTTTACCATGGCTCACTGGAGACCATGCTAAAGAAGTCAGTATGGGAGATTTAGCAAGCATGTCTTCTGGCATAAAGTGGAAAGAAGATTATGAGAATTTACTTACCATTACCCCCAGAACCTATGTGGAGAAAGATATGGCAAGTTTGATGAAAACCATTCCAATTGAAGCCAAACCGGGACAGCGATTCGTTTACCAAAGTGGTAGTACTCAACTCCTGGCCATGGCACTGCAACAAGCCACAGGTAAATCGATTAGCACACTGCTTCGTGATTATTTCTGGAATCCAATGGGTGTGGAGTCCCCAACCTCTTGGATTCTCGATAGCAAATCCCGTGGCTTGGAAAAGGCCTATTGCTGCTGGAACGCCAATGCGCGTGATTTTGCTCGTTTTGGCAAACTGTTTAAAAACCATGGCGTTTGGAATGGAGAGCAACTCATCGACTCAACCTTTACCGCCAAAGCCGTACGCCCTCGTTTTGAAGCCAGCCCACAATATGGTTATGGTTGGTGGCTTGGTGAAGTGGATGGCAAAGCGTTTTTCAGTATGCGAGGACACTTGGGGCAATATGTGATTGTCTTGCCAGCATACGACTTGATTGTCGTGCGGCTTGGTCATCGCAGCATGCCCGATTTACCTGACTCCGATACGCCCGCAGATCTGCCATTGTTCGTTCGAGAGGCCGTTCAAATGTTAGCCCTTGACAATGAAACTTGATAATATTCTTTTTCTCGATATCGAGACCGTTCCTCTACACCCCAACTATGACGACCTTTCTGAAGAGGCCCAACTGCTTTTTGCTGATAAAACCAGCTACCAGCGAAAAGAAATGTCTGCTGCTGATTTTTATGAGCGAGCCGGTATCTGGGCAGAGTTTGGTAAAATAATTTGCCTATCGGTTGGGTATTTCACTTCCTTAAAGTCAAAACCACGGCAATTTCGTATAACAAGTTTTTACGGAGAAGAAGTCGAGCTCCTCACAAACTTTTCCCAACTGCTCAACACCCATTTTTCTCGAGCTTATCACCGCCTATGTGCTCACAACGGCAAAGAATTTGACTTCCCCTACATCGCAAGGCGGATGATGGTTCACGGCTTGGAATTGCCACAAGCGTTACAAACAGCTGGGAAAAAGCCATGGGAAGTACCTCATCTCGATACTATGGAGCTTTGGAAATTTGGTGACTACAAACACTACACCTCTCTCAAACTACTCACACATACCCTGAATATCCCCTCTCCAAAAACAGATATCGACGGAAGTCAGGTTTCCCAAGTGTATTATAGGGACAATAATCTTGAAAACATTGTTCGCTATTGTGAACAAGATGTGTTAGCAGTTGCTCAAGTCATCTTGCGATTTGCGCGTCACCCCTTGCTTACCGATCATGAGATTGCACATGTAAGCGCAAAAGAATAACTTGCAAACATGCTGAAACAAGCATTGTTAACCGTTGAGCAAATGTCCATTCGATTGGGTGGTGTGAAGGTGGTTTCGGATCTCTCTTTTTCAATTCACAGCAATGAAACTTTAGGAATCGTCGGTGAGTCGGGAAGTGGAAAGTCAGTAACTGCAATGTCACTGATGGGCTTGCTCCCCAATCAAGGTGAAAGTTTACACGCATCCCGTATGACTTTTGATGGTCAATCGCTGATTCCATTTGACGAAAAGCAGTTTCAAGCTCTTCGTGGAAAACAAATGGGCATGGTTTTTCAAGACCCGATGAGTGCACTCAATCCGAGTATGAGGTGCGGAAAGCAAGTTTTAGAAATGCTCAATTTGCACAGTTCACACTCCAAAAAAAATCGTCAAGCAACTATGCTTTCTCTTTTGGACAAGGTCAAGCTTCCCGATCCCAAGTCCATTGCCAATAGGTACCCTCACCAATTAAGTGGTGGACAGCAACAACGGGTGCTGATTGCCATTGCAATAGCCTGTAATCCCAAGCTTCTTATAACAGATGAACCCACCACAGCACTCGACCCCGAGGTGCAGGAGGAGATTATGGCCTTGCTCAAATCCATTCAATCACAAAACAAAATGAGTATTGTGCTGATTTCCCACGACTTGAATTTGGTGCAGCACTGGGCCGATCGCGTGTTGGTGCTCAACAAAGGAGTCTGTGAAGAAATGGGGACTACCAAACAACTTTTTCAAAGCCCCCAATCTCCCTATACCAAAGGTCTGATTTATGCCGTTCCTCCAGACGACAAACGGCCAAAACGCTTACGAACCGTTCAAGATTTTATCACCGGGAACGCCAAGCCCCGCAACGAAACAATCACAGAGCGAAAAAAACGCCACAAACGAATCTATAAACAAAGTCCAGTTCTAGAAGTGAAAGGGCTAGAAAAAACATTTAGACAAGGAAAACAGGCTCATAATGCGCTTCATGAAATCAACTTTTCTATTTATTCAGGCGAAACCTTGGGGCTTGTCGGGAACTCGGGAAGTGGAAAATCGACCTTGGGGAGTTGTCTTCTCAAACTCATCCAACCAGACCGTGGTGAAATTTATTATTCCGGAACCAAAATCGATACGCTAAAAGGGGAAGCTCTAAAGCAGTATCGCAAAGATGTACAACTGATTTTTCAAGATCCGTTTTCTTCACTAAATCCCAAGCAAAAGGTCGAGAAAATCCTTACAGAACCCATGCTAGTGCACAATATTGGAGCCAACAAAGCAGAGCGAATTGATCGTGCTGTTCAACTTCTTAAACAAGTAGGCTTGGAAGCTGCTCATATGAACGCCTACCCCCATGTGTTTTCAGGAGGGCAACGTCAGAGAATTGGAATTGCACGTGCCTTGGCAGTTGAACCAAAACTTGTTGTGTGCGATGAATCTGTTTCGGCTCTCGACCGTTCAGTTCAAGCGCAAATACTCAACTTGCTCAACGCGCTCAAAGAAACCTATGGGTTTACCTGTTTGTTTATTGCCCATGACCTTGAAGTGGTGCGCTATATGTCAGATCGAATTCTGCATTTGCAAAATGGTAATATCATAACTCTTGATGAAGCCGATGCCGTTTATCAGCAAATCCGAGATCATCAAACCCAAAAAACATCGTAAAGTGATAACTACTTTGAATTGTTTACTTTTGTGATAAACCAGTTTTTATGAATTTCCTGCAAAATATCCATTCTTATTGGGCGTATATCGTTGTTGGTGTCTTGCTTCTTGCCATCTTAAATGCCTTTATTGGACGTTTTTCCAAAAAACCCTTTACGATCAAAGACTTACGAATATCTCTCTTTGCGCTGATTGTCACCCACATTCAATTGGTTATCGGATTAATCTTATATTTTGTGTCTCCACGCTTCAGTGCTTGGCAGGAAGGCATGGGTACAGTAATGGGCGATAGCACCCTACGTTTGTATTTGGTAGAGCACCCGATTACCAATATCCTCGCTGTGATTCTAATCACCATGGGCTGGTCGATGCTCAAACGGCAAACCGAAAGTGGAAAGCGGTTTATGCGGATTGGGTTGTTTTATTTGTTGGGACTTGTACTCTTACTCAGCCGTGTTCCTTGGTCTGAATGGCCATAAAAAAGTAAAGGAGTGCAATGCACTCCTCAACTTACCAACCATATTAAACTATGAAAAACTAATAGTAAGCAATTTTTTATTTGCCTATAGCAAGTTAAAGACTAAACAGACGCTTAAATCAAAAACATTTGTTAAAGTTTTTTTACATTTCCATTTACACCATTCCTTTTTTTCTAGTTTTGTTGACTTCTTAGATGAATAACACAATGAAATTTGGAATCCTTGGCAGTGGGAGTTGGGCAACCGCGCTTGCCAAAATCCTATGTGAGCAAAATGATCCCTTATTTTGGTATTTGCGAAACGAAAACACTATCGCACACCTTCAACAAAAAGGAAGCAATCCAAGCTATTTACAAAATGTAAACTTTAACCCCAATCAGCTCAAACTGTCTAGCAATATACGTGAGGTTGTCAAACAAGCCGACACTCTGATTTTGGCCATTCCTTCGCCTTTTCTCCATCAAAGTTTACAGAAAGTCAAAGATCTTCTACCTTCAAAAATTGTGTTTTCGGCGGTGAAGGGAATCGTCCCCGAAAGCAAAGATGTGGTAGGCAAACATCTGCAACATGCCTTTGGTGTGCCTCGGAATCATATCGGTGTCATCATGGGTCCCTGTCATGCAGAAGAAGTGGCAATGGAAAAACTCTCTTACCTAACGTTGGCCAGTCAAAATCAAGACACCGCAAATTCCCTTGCCCAACAAATGACATGTAGCTATATCCGTACCAAAGTCTCCGATGACATTATCGGAGCAGAATATGCAGGTACCCTCAAAAACATCTATGCGATTGCGGTGGGTATCGCACTTGGACTGGGCTACGGCGATAATTTTCAAAGTGTGCTGATTAGCAACTCCATACGAGAGCTCAAACGCTTTCTTAAACAAATTCATAAGAACAAACGCGATATGTCGCATTCTGCCTATTTGGGAGATTTGCTCGTGACTGGATATTCGCTCTTTAGCCGTAATCGCATGCTGGGAACCCTGATCGGAAAGGGCTATACAGTCAAATCCGCCTTGAACGAAATGACCATGATTTCGGAGGGCTATTACGCTTCGCGTACCGCACACCTCATGAAACAGGAAATCGATAAGCCCTTTCCGATTATGGAGGCCGTTTATCAAATTCTATATGAGAAAAAATCTGCCAAAAAAGTCATGGCCCAAGTGGCGGAAGGGCTACATTAGCCCATCGCAGAAAATTGCTGTAAAAAGCGGATGTCATTTTCATAAAACATCCGAATGTCCTCAATACCATATAGCAGCATCGCCATGCGCTCAAGACCCATCCCAAAGGCATAACCAGAATAGATTGCCGGATCGATCTTACAGTTAGTCAATACACTAGGATCAACCATTCCGCATCCCATGATTTCCAACCAACCTGTTCCTTTGGTGATGCGATAATCTGCCTCTGTCTCTAAGCCCCAATAAATATCTACCTCCGCACTGGGTTCGGTAAAGGGAAAATAAGAAGGTCGCAAACGAATTTTGGAATTGCCAAACAAGCTTTTTGTAAAGTACAGGAGTGTTTGTTTGAGGTCGGCAAAAGAAACGTTTTTATCAATGTATAAGCCCTCCACTTGGTGAAATACACAGTGGGATCGGGCAGAGATGTCTTCATTGCGAAACACCCGCCCTGGAGAAAGGGTGCGGATCGGGGGACTGTTGGCCTCCATGTGTCGCACCTGTACCGATGAAGTGTGTGTTCGCAACAACATTTCGGGATTCGTTTGCACAAAAAAAGTGTCTTGCATGTCCCGGGCAGGGTGGTGTTTGGGAAGGTTTAAGGCCGTAAAATTGTGCCAATCGTCCTCGATTTCTGGTCCAGCGGACAAAGAAAAGCCAAGCTGTGAAAAAATATCGATGACCTGATTGCGCAAAATCGAAATTGGGTGGAGTGAACCAACATCTATGGGCTGACCCGGACGTGAAAAATCGATTACAGATGCGGGATTACTCGACTTGGCCCCAGACGACTTTTTGCTATCTTCCAGCTTGTTAGTCGCTGCAATTTTTAGAGCATTTAGCTGTTGCCCAAAGGCCTTTTTTTGATCATTGGGAACCTTTTTAAAGGAAGCAAAAAGCCCTGTTAGGATTCCCTTTTTTCCCAAAAACTTAATCCGAAAGTTTTCAATCTCGGTTGGGTCATTCGACTGAAAAGACTCCACTTCGGCGAGATGCACTTGGATTTGATCGATCAATTGTTCCATAATCTGCTACAAAAATACATCTTTCGAATCAGTCCGTCTAGACCCTGCCAAAAAAAGGGCGAATATATTCTCAATCTTCGTTGTACATTTGCGTTGTGGAAGTCAATATCTTGGACTTGGTTTTTGGCGGGCTCATCGTTTATGGGGGCTTTAAGGGCTTCCGTAAAGGAGTCATTGTGGAACTAGCCTCTCTGATTGCTTTGGTTATGGGTATCTATGGCGCCATCCATTTCTCTGGTTATGTGGCAGACCAACTCGCCAACTATATTGATTGGGACAAGCGCTATGTGGATTTGGCGGCTTTTGGGCTGACTTCGATCGGGATTGTTTTTGGGGTTTCTCTTTTTGGTAAAATGCTGACATCACTTGCCAAGTTGATTCTACTTAATGGGGTCAATCGAATGTTGGGCTTGCTGTTTGGCGGGCTTAAACTCGCTGTCTTTTCGGGTGTGATTCTGATTTTTCTGATGAAAGCCAATGCATTATTCGGATTTATCCCCACTGAAATCATCGAACAATCATTGCTTTGTGAATCCCTCCTCGGTCTTGGGGAATGGATTTTTGATTATGTCCCCGAAGGCAAGGCACAAATCGATGGACTACTGGAAGGCTAGAATGTGATGCGTTGCACATCGCTTTGTGTAAGCCAGCCAACCGTGCCATTGGCCAATCGCGCTTTTACCCATTGCTCAACTTGGTCTTCAACCCTGACCTTGGTGCCTTCATGAAGCTGCACCAAAATCTCAGAGCGCAAGTTGGGCTCGGAACGGAAGTCGGTCGTTTGCGCAAAAATAATCGCCTCGGACTGCTGTGCGTCTCGGGCTTGTCTGTCCAACGCCAAGCCAAAACTGCTGACACTCAACACCGCCAATAATAGCGACAGGACAAAAAATTGGCGTTTCTGCCGAGACTGTCTACTTTGCAAATAAACCGCAAACGCCAAACACGCCAATGCCAATAACCCAATCACTAATCCACTCCACAATGGGAGGGAAAGCGCACCCGAAAGACGATTGATAAACGCATCAAATGCATTTGGTGGCAACTCTTCAATAACGTCTATGGTCATGTTTTGGGCAAAGCGCAAGTTGTGTTGGATGTCCTCGTTTGTGGGGTCGAGTAAGTGTGCCTTTTCATAGTTGAGAATACTCGGGGCAATGCGGTTGAGTTTATAGTGGGCGTTGCCCATATTAAAATACAACTCGGAAGAATGCAGCCCGATTTGGACAATGGAATCATAGCCCGCTAGGGCCTGCTCATAACTGCCGAGATTGTAGTTTTTGTTGGCCCGTGAAAAAATAGCATCCGGGTTTTGTGCTTGCAATTGCACCGCCAGTAAGGACAAAAAAATCATGGGCATTCGCATCCTACAATTGTTTATCGATTTGTATGATCATTTTAGCAGTATTGGCATAGTCATGCTCCATCGCCCTGACAGAGGACGGGGTATAGCGCGCAAACTCACAGTTTTCGAGCACCGATACAAAGTCATTTACCAAGGGTTCCTCCACGCCGATTTGAGATAGAATATTTTTAATTTTTTCTTTGCTAAAGTCCGCTGTTTCCATTTTTAGTTTGGCTTTGAGGTAGTTATGCAATGCTCGTTCGAGAGCAACATAAAACTCATCAGAACTGTTGAGGTTTCGTTTGGCTTCAGACAGGTATTTTCGAGCCATGCGATTGGCGGTTCGCATCCGCACTCCCTCTGTATCGCCCATTTGTTTGCGTTGGCGACGGGCATAGATCGCAAAAAGTAAAAGCAGCCCCAAGGGAGATATCCATAACCCATAAAACATTGCCGAACCAAAAAAGACCGATGGAGAGATCGCAACGAATGAGGTGTCGAGTGCAATGAATTTAAAGGGGGTGTCGATCGACACTGCTGCTGATGGCGTGGCAGGGTTTACCGCTCGGTTGACCGATGGGCCTTCGGTTACATCCACCAGTTGTTCGGCGGACTTTACCGTTTCATAACGTTTTGCTTTTGGGTTGAAAAAGGAGAATTCAACTGCTGGTATGGGGTATTTTCCCTGATACTGTGGTACAAGGGTATAGCTCTGCGTTACCGAGCCACTCATCCCACTGAGATTGCTGCGGATGTTTTCTTTGGATTCGGGTTCATATTGCTCAATGCCACTTGGGGTTTGCAGCTTTGGTAAGCTAAACAATCGCAAATTGCCACGTCCAGAGATTTTGACTTTTGCTTGTAGGGATTCGTTGGCCTTTAGCTGTTTTTTTGTGGTGGAAAGGGCGATGGAAAAATCCCCAACTGCTCCGCTAAAATTATCGGGCTGTCCCTCACTCGGTAAGGGCTTGACATTGATGTTGAGGTTTCCTGCAGAGACGAGTTTGGGTACTTGTGTATAGATCACTCGCTGGAAAAAATCTCGCTTGCCAGTCGGCACATTGACCGTTACGTCTAAGCTCAAGGGTTTGATTTCCAGTTTGCCCGCACGTTGTGGGTATAAGACAACCTTTCGCCATTCGACCAAGTTGTAACGTTCGCCTTTATAAATTGAAGTTGCCACCTCACGATTGGGTATATCGACATTATAGGACCAAAAGTCATTGTATTTGGGCATATCCACCACGTCCACGTCGGTGGGGTTTACATTCTGGGCAAAATACAGCTTATACACAATCGTAATCGGCTCATTGACATAGGGATTTCGTTTGGAAACCTCGGCCACCAAATGCAGCTTTTCATCCACGATATTTTTGGGATCATTGGGGTCTCTCGGAATGACAACCGCTTCGGTGACATTAATTGTTACTGGTGTGGTTTTATAGGTGTTTCCTTCATATTCGATCTGTGCTTGTTCGATATCATACACCCCTCGTTGGAGAGGAGTTAGAAAATAGGTATAGGTCATCGAATAGGTGCGTTTGCCGTTGACAAACACATTGCTCACCGATTGCATTGGTCCTGAAATCACGCGGAAAGAGGAAAATTTAGGTGGTCTAAAATTGTCACCAGGCTTATCGATCTTGAAGTCAACGCGTAAGCGCTCGTTCAGTCCGAGTTGCTTTTTGCTGACAGAAACCTCAAAATTGATCTGTCCCCAGCCAAAAACCGAAAACAACAACAGTCCAAAAAGCAAGTGCTTGCTGTTCATCTTACCAATCTTTTTTGGATTTTGGTTTAACGGGTTTGGCTTTTTTGGCATTGACCTTGTCTTGTACTTTTTTCTCCTCGTTGTTCATCGCCTCAAGTAAGTTTTTAATCTGTTGTGGGGAGAGTTTTGTGGGTTGGGCTTTGGGGTCTTGTTGTTGGTTTTTGGAGTCTTTTTCTTTATCGGACTGATCTTGTTGATCTTTGTTGTCCCCATCTTGATCTTGGTCTTTCTTGTCTTTGCTTTCGTCTTTTGGAGACTGCTCATCACTGTCTTTATTGTCCTGGTTTTGATTATCCTGATTTTGTTGGTCTTTGTTGTCTTTATTTTCTTGATCTTGGTTTTGATCTTGGTTCTGATTTTCGTTTTCCAACAACTCTTTAGCCAAAGCATAATTGTATCGCGTTTGGTCGTCTTTGGGATTGTTTCGCAAGGCCTCTTTATAGGTTTCTACCGCTTTGGCATAGTCTTTCTGATTCATAAACACATTGCCCATATTGTGTAATGCGCTGTGCTTTTCTGCCTTGCTTTTTGCGCTCATCGTGGCAGACTTATAGGCGTTAAAGGCCTCTCCATAATAGGATTCATCAAAGAGCGTGTTGCCCAAATTGTGTTGGGCGATGGTGTTTTTAGGCGCGTGAGCTAAGGCCTTGCGGTATTTTTTCTCGGCTTGGGCATAGGTCTCCGATTTGTGGAGTTCGTTTCCGTCAAAAATCAAATTGTCCTCCACTTTTGTTTCGCTTGTTTGGGCAAAGCCCATAAGCGCGACAAGCATGCAACCGACAGTCAATATCTGTTGTTTCATTTGTCGTTGAATAAGTTTAGAGATTTGATCCATTTGGTTTTACGATTCAATAAAAATAAATCAAAGCAAATGAAAAACAAACCTATGGCAAGCAACCATTGGTATTGATCCTTAAAGCGAACAAACTGTTTGGCTTCAAACTCTGCTTTATCCATGGCGACCAAGCGATCGGTAATTGCGCTGACAACCTCACTGGTATTGTCGCCAATCAAAAACAAGCCGCCTGTGTTGTCAGCTACGGTTTGTAAAATATCTGTGTTCATTCGGGTGATGACCACTTCACCCTCTGCGTCTTTTTTAAATGAAGAGGTGACCCCATTTTGTTTGAGTGGAATCACATCGCCTTTTTCGGTTCCCAAAGCAACTGTAAAAATGGTAATGCCCTCTGCTGCTGCTGCGGTTGCTGCCATTTGTCCGCCTTCTTCATGATCTTCTCCGTCACTGAGAATCACCAGCACACGATTGGTTTGGTTCTCATCGTCAAAATAGGTCTTTGATAGCTCAATGGCTTCCGCAATGGCAGTTCCTTGCGAGGACAGCATGTCTGTATTGAGGGCTTGTAAAAAGAGTTTGGCAGACTCATAGTCTGTTGTAATCGGCAGTTGCGGGATAGCGCTTGCTGCATAAGCAATGATCCCAACGCGATCTCCAGAAAGCTTGTTGATGGTTTCTGAAACCAATCGTTTGGATTTTTCGAGGCGATTGGGCGCAATGTCTTCCGCCAACATACTTTTGGAGACATCAACCGCAAAGACCAGGTCCACACCTTCCCGCTTGACTGTTTCGAGTTCTGTCCCCATTTTTGGGTTTACCAAGGCAAAAATCAAAGCAGTGAATCCGATCAGCATTACCACAAATTTGAGGTGGCTTTTAAAATAGGAGCTATCTGGTGCGAGTGCTTCTAACAAGTCGGGTGAACCAAAACGGCTGCGCGCACGATGCTTCCACAGTTGTAAAAGCCCATAAGCAACCCCCATCACTGGAAGAAGGATGAATAGGTAAAAAAAGTCTGGTGCGTCCCACTGAAACATTACACAATACTTTTATAGACGGTGATTCTTAAAATCCATTCCAACATCAACAATGCCATTCCGAGTAAAATAAAAACACGAAAGTGTTCTTCGAAAGTGGTATACGTAAATTCCTCCACCTCGGTCTTTTCCAGCTTGTTGATTTCGTCATAAATCGATGCCAAGCGTTGGTTATCCGTTGCCCTAAAATAGACCCCTCCTGTCTGCTCGGCAATGCTTTTGAGAAGTTCTTCGTCAATTTCAACTCGCGTGAGTCCGTAGCGGAAACTCCCGTCTCGCTTCATGGCAATGGGTGCCATGGCATTGCCGTTGCTTCCCAAACCAATGGTATAGGTTTTGATGCCGTAGGAACTCGCAAGCCCTGCCGCAGTCGTCGGGTCAACAAAGCCCGCATTATTCACTCCATCGGTCAATAAAATGATGACTTTGCTAAGGGCTTTGGAGTCTTTAAGTCGATTGACTGCTGTTGCTAATCCCATACCAATCGCCGTACCGTCATCGATTACGCCTCGCTCGTAATTTAAGTTTGACAAGGCGTCGGTCACAACGGCCTTATCGCTTGTAATTGGGGTTTTGGTGTAGGACTCTCCGGCATAAACAACCAATCCAATTCGATCGTTAATCCGATCGGAGACAAAGGTTTGCGCCACCTCTTTTAAAGCCGCCAAACGATTTGGTCTAAGGTCACGAGACAACATACTCGATGAGATGTCAATTGCCATGACAATATCGATCCCTTTTGTCGTTTTGGTTCGGATAGATACATTGGCTGTTCGAGGTCGAGCAAGGGCGACAATCAACAGAGCGATGGCCAGTAGTCGAAACCCCCATAACAAAGGATAGATCCGTGTCCAGAAGGTTGGACTTTCCAACCCTTTTAGTGATGACATCCGCAAGACACTTTGTTTTTGCTGTGGACGCCAAAACAACCATGATGCCAAAAGCGGAATGATAGTCAATGCCCATAGAAAAGATATATTCGCAAAGCTGTAGTCTTGGAAAATCATTGGACATCGGTGTTAAAGGTAAACGAATTAACCAAGCGGTCAATGATATCTTGTGCGTAACGATCATCACGATTGCTCACGATTTCGATTTGCTGTAACCCGCTATTCTCGACAAAGAAATAAACGGTATACTCCTTTCGAGTCGAGTCGGTTTCGGAGGAAGACCAGTCAAAAGAACCAGAAATGGCAACCCCTTTTACCCCTGTTGGGCTTTGATATTCGTCCTGTTTTTGAAAAATATTTGTTGCCCCTCTTGATTCTAAATCCTGAATAAGCCCCTCCGCGCGTGCCACCAAATCGACCTCAACCTCTCCTTCCCCCATTACCTGCTCAACTCGCAGGGTCAACGAAAACGGGTCATCTAGTACTCCCAATCGGAAAGTTTGGGTATTGGGTTGATCGGAGGGAATTCGGGTCAGCACTTCTGGAGTGGTCATTCGGATCGGCGTAGCGCCATAAGTGCTCGTGATCCATTCAGATTCTAACCATTGTAAAGTCGGGTTCCCCAACAAGCGGTCTTTGACTTGATTGAATCCGTATACATAAGAAGATATCCCAAATGTCAATACAAGGGCCCCAAGTGCGGACAGCCCTACTACTTTGTACAGTTTGCGGCGGCGTTGCTTTTGGAGTTTTTGTCGGTAGACCTCGTTTTGTAGGTGCTCCTCTTCCGTCGGTTCGGGAATTGCCTCATTAGTTTGAACAACGACAGACTCAATCGCCGATCGATCCGAGGAGGCCAGACCAACGCCGGGAGTTGCTTTGGCAAATTTGACGAGATCTGCAGTTTCTAACACCTTTTTGAGGTTGGATATGGTTTCGTGTTGGAGAACCAAAGACCCTGCAGTTCGCAAGAGTTCAAGCTTTTGAATCAACTCTGTTGTTGTGCTTTCCAAGGCATTTACGTTTGCCTCTTCCTCCAGATAGCTACGAACGATGGCTGTAAGAGATGAATAATATTGTTTGTATGCTTCCTGATCGTTTAATTCACTTGCTTCGAGGGCTTGGAGTTCTTGGATAGCACGATCGAAAGGGGGTAATCTTTTCCGGCGTTCTTCGATTCTTTTTTTGGCTCGGCCATAAACCATATACAGGGCGATGAGTCCGATAAGTCCCAGTATACCCCATAGGTAGGGGCGCCACCAGCCCGTATTGTTTTTGTCAATCTCAATGATGGGTTTGATGGGGTGTAATGGCTGTTTGAGCGTATCGACTTCAACGGTAAACACTTCGATTTTAAGAGAGTCTGTAAGAACTGCTTTACCGTCCACAAAAATCCGTTGCCGAGGGATGTGATAGCTTCCCGAGTCAAATTGAATGAGGGTGTATGTGCGCTTCCAAAGTGCTTTGTCTGCCAATTGCTGGATATCCACTTTGGTGGTATCGATAATTTCGAAAGGCAAGAAAGTTTGCCCTTGTGGGAAAATGACTTGGGCTGTCGAATCGGTTTGGACTTCAATTTGATACTGGATATCCTCCCCAATGGTCATCGCAATGGTGTCTAGACTCGCCGCAATACGGGGTTGAGCAAGCACGAAAGCTGGCATAAAGAACAAGAAGAAAATACAAATTCTAACCACGATTTTTGAAATAGGATAATAGTTTTTTGACATAACTCTCATCGGTTCGACAAGAGATAGTTCCTGCTCCGCTTTTTCGAAAAGATTCGTCAAAATACGATATGCGTTCACGAATGTGACTTTGGTGATTGCGTTGAAGTCTCTTTGAGCCGGTATGAACCAATTGGTACTTTCCCGTTTCCTGATCGACCATAGGCACTAGACCCAAATTGGGTAGCTCAACCTCGTGTTTATCATAAATCCTTATTCCTGTGAGATCGTGTTTTTTGGCAGCGATTTTAAGATTGGTGGCATATTCGGTATCCATAAAGTCGGACAGCACAAAGGCAATCGCTCGCTTTTTTTGCACGTTGGCCATAAACTTGAGTGCCTCCGAGATATTGGTTTGGTGACTTTGAGGTCTAAACTCAATCAGCTCACGAATAATTCGAAGGATGTGTGATTTTCCTTTCTTGGGTGGGATATACAACTCGATTTGGTCTGTAAATAAAATCACCCCAACCTTATCGTTGTTTTGGAGAGCTGAAAAGGCGAGGGTTGCTGAAATTTCGGTAAGTATTTCTTTTTTAAACTGCTCATGTGATCCGTATTGGGAAGACCGACTGACATCGACAAGCATCATCAATGTCAGTTCGCGCTCTTCTTCAAATACCTTAACAAATGGTTCGTTGTAACGAGCGGTTACGTTCCAGTCTATGGCACGGACATCATCTCCAAATTGGTATGGGCGCACTTCGCTAAAGGTCATTCCTCGTCCCTTGAAGGTGCTATGATACTCCCCACCAAAAATATGATTGCTCAAGCGGCGAGTCTTGATTTCGATTTTACGAACCTTTTGTAAAAGGGCCTTCGTATCCATACCGTTTTATTCTATCATTTGCTGTGCTGGGCTAGGGAACCTCAACAACATTGACAATCCGATTGATGATGTCTTCCGAAGTGATGTTTTCAGCTTCTGCTTCATAGGTGATTCCAATTCGGTGGCGAAGAACATCGTGCACCACTGCGCGTACGTCTTCTGGAACCACATAGCCTCGTCGCTTGATAAAAGCATAGCATTTGGCAGCGGTTGTCAGATTGATACTACCTCTCGGAGATGCGCCAAAGCTGATTAGTGGTTTGAGATCTTCTAAGCCGTATTGCTCAGGGTAGCGAGTAGCAAAAATAAGATCGATAATATATTTTTCGATTTTCTCATCCATATACACCTCACGTGCCGCTTTTTGTGCTTTAATGACTTGAGCTGTGGTGACCACAGGCTTAATGGCATTGGTTGCCCCACTAACTTGTGCGCGAACAATTTGTTGCTCGTCTGTTTTGTTCGGGTAGTCGATAATTACTTTTAACATAAACCGATCGACCTGCGCTTCAGGAAGTGGGTAAGTCCCTTCTTGCTCTACAGGGTTTTGGGTCGCCATGACCAAAAAAGGAGGCTTGAGAGCAAAACTCTCGTCGCCTATGGTAACTTGTCGTTCTTGCATGGCTTCAAGCAGGGCAGATTGTACTTTAGCAGGTGCGCGGTTGATCTCATCAGCAAGTACAAAATTGGCAAATACTGGCCCTTTTTTGATGCTGAAGTCATTTTCTTTGATGTTATAAATCATCGTTCCAATCACATCTGCAGGGAGCAAGTCTGGAGTAAATTGTACGCGACTGAACGATGCTTTAATCGCTTTGCTCAAGGAGTTGATGGCAAGGGTTTTGGCTAGCCCGGGAACCCCTTCCAAAAGAATATGTCCTTCGCCCAAAAGTCCAATCAATAGTCGCTCGAGCATCTGCTGTTGGCCCACAATTACCTTCCCGAGTTCGATTTGGAGTAAATCAACAAAGGCACTCTCTTTTTCAATCTTTTTATTTAGCGATTTAATATCTACCTGTTTATCGTTCATTTGATAAAAATTTGACTTTAAAAATAATGCTTGTTTAAAGGGCTGCAAGTTGATTAAAAAATATTTTTAAATCTGTTAAGGTTTGGTTAAAATCCTCTTATTTGTGCGCTATTAACCCACATGATCTTTGTATTTTAGACCAGGGCAAACAAATTCAACCTGTATATGATCAACAAACGCCTTTTGGTAAAAAACTTATTGGCGCACAATGATGAAAACAGCTTTTATGATAAAAAGCTGCAGCTCAACCTTGGCAACAAAGAAGGTAAGGCAAAGTTCCTCAAGCACATTTGTGCCCTGTCAAATTCCAATCCCAAAAATAATTCTTACATCGTAGTCGGCATTATGGATCATGACAATGATATCGTAGGTGTCGATTTTTTTGATGATGCCAAGCTACAAAACCTTGTCAATGCCTATCTTGAAAACCCCCCTCTCGTACTTTATGAAAACATACACTTTCCCCATTTGCCCGAGGGAAAAGTGGTTGGTTTAGTGACCATCAAGCCCACAGAGGCGTTGACAACGCTGCGAAAAAACATTTGGAAATACTATGGGGGATCTGTTTTTTTTAGAGAGGGAAGTACCTCCGTCCCAAGAGCATTTGATGTGGACATTAAAGACATCAATTCTAGAGTCGTAACGGAAATTGAAAAACACGCACAAAACAATATCGAGCTCACTCTTGACGGTGTAGTTGATTTTGTCCAGCGACACCTAGATGGCCTTAATCCACAGTATAAAGTATTTAAAGAATCTTTTGTGGTGTGCTGGGCAGGGATTGAAAAAAAGGTAAAGGGAAAATGTTACTATTCTCGTGTGGATGTCGAATTGGTCAATGAGCATGTGAAATTATTTTACTCTGTCTATGACGAAGTTGAAATACAATTTGATACCAATCACTTTCGCTTGATTGAATATGTCAAACTCGGGCTGAACAATATCGACAAGTACTACCCTCTAGAGCAGATTGACCTACAGTTTGATAACAACGGGAGCTATCAAATGAGTTCCGTCTTTTTGTTTGAACCACCTGCTTTTGAGAAAACGCTCCTTCACCACATTATGAATTCCCAAAAAACGATTGCTCAAAAATTACTGACAAACAAAACTCTAACGGGTGCCCAAAAAAAAGAAGTTGAAACCCTTTCTCCCACCTTAATGCTGTGTTATCTCAATGGTTTTGAAGAAGCTAAAGAAATTCTCTTTTCCATTCAAAATCCACTTCGTGATTGTAGCAATATCGCATATCAAAACCATAAGGATGCCATGCGAATTTTACGAAAAATCAAATACAATTAATAAATGTATTTGGGATTATTTGAGGTATGTTTCATAGAAAAACGTTGCTACTTCTTCAGGTACAAGATGATTTATTTCCTCTTGTCGCTCGACTTTTTGTCGAATCATAGTAGCCGAAATTGATATCATTGGACTATCTAACAACGTGATTTTATCGCTCTTTTCAGGAAGCTGCCATCCCATACGTGGATAAATCATCAAATAGTTAGATAACATTTCCGCTGCACCTTCCCAGGTTTTCATTTGCACAAAAATATCTGCCCCCATCAATAAGGTGTGGGTATTTGAGTCGGGCGAAACATCCAAATGTCTCAGGGTGTTGATTGTGTAATTTGGACGCGATAATTTAAATTCTACATCGCTGAAAGTCATTTGTTCTTCTTCAGAAATAACTGATGAAACCAAGTCTAAGCGTTGTTGTTCTGGTAACAAATCGACATCGCGTTTAAAGGGGTTTTGCGGACTAACTATAAAGATAACCTCTTTGATTTTTCCAGTTTCTATTGCTGCCCGAGCCACGTTGAGGTGGCCATGATGTATAGGATTAAAACTCCCAAAAAATAAAGCGGTTCGTTTCATGATTTAATAAATTGTGTAACCAGTTCCTCGATTTCCGCCCTAGCCTCGCTGAGAATGTTATTATGAACGATGTGTTGGAATTTTGGAGCTAGTTTCATTTCGTTTTCTGCTTTATCAAGTCGCATTTTCAGAGTCTCTCTCGATTCTGTTTCTCGATTGGTCAATCGTTGTTTGAGTGTTGCCAAGCTCGGTGGCTTTATAAAAATCGTGATTGTTTGGTCTGGAAATTGTTTTTTGATTCGTAACCCCCCCTTTACGTCTATATCAAAAATAACGTGTTTTCCCTCGCTCCACAATCTCTCCACCTCTTCACGCAAAGTGCCGTAAAAAACGCCTGGATAAACTTCTTCGTATTCGATAAAATCCCCTTGATTGATCTGTTTTTGAAAATGCTTTGGGCTGATAAAAAAATAATCCTCGCCGTGTTTTTCGTTAGCTCTAGGCTCACGAGAGGTTGCCGAAATCGAAAACGCGAGCTGAAGGAGTTTGTTTTGTAGCAATTGTTTTGCCAAGGTTGTTTTTCCACTTCCCGAGGGCGCTGAAAGCACAATACATTTCCCTTTTACCATTTAGAGAATGTTGAGCAATTGTTCCTTGATACGTTCTAGAGCATCTTTCATTTGAACGATTTCTTTTTGTAGGGAGGCATCGTTAGCTTTGGAGCCAATCGTGTTGA
This sequence comes from uncultured Bacteroidota bacterium, assembly GCA_902536935.1. Lineage (GTDB taxonomy): Bacteria > Bacteroidota > Bacteroidia > Flavobacteriales > Flavobacteriaceae > UBA724. The sequence continues at coordinate 63,291 of CACAZM010000008.1, forward strand.
TTTCTCTTCCAATTTCCTGAGCGATAAAGCCAAGTTTTTTCCCTTTTGTTTCAATTTCATTGTTCATCACTTCACAAAAATAAATGAGGTGTTGACGTAAACGTACCATTTCTTCATTGATGTCAAACTTTTCGAGATAAAAAATCAACTCCTGCTCGAACCGGTTTTGGTCAACCTCAACTGCTAAGCTTTTAAGATTGTCTTGTAATTTTGATTGGACTTTTTGGATTCGTAAATCCTTTTTGCCGTTGACATACTCAAGCCCTTTTTCGATACTTTCGATTTGGGCATTGAGATCCTTGGCCATGGCTTGACCTTCTGCAGTCTGATGGTCAATCAACTGCTTTATTGCCTGCTGAACCAAGGCAAACATTTCTTTTTTCTGGTTATCGTCTGGGAAAACTTCTGCCGACTGGATAGTATCTGGCAAACGCGTCACAATGGGAAGTAATTCAGCGGGGGTTACGTCCGCTATTTCACGCAATTGCTGGATATAATAGGAAATGACATCCTTGTTGAGTTCAGCAACAGCCGCTTTAGCTTGATGATTTACGTTGAAGTTAACATCGACTTTTCCGCGTAACAGTTGAGGTTTGATGGCGGTTCGCAACTCATCCTCCCAAGATCGATAACTGTATGGCAGTCGAAGATTGAGTTCTAAATTTTTGCTGTTTAATGTTCGAATCTCCACGGTCATACTAATGTCTTGAGATTCGAATGAGGACCGAGCAAATCCGGTCATTGAGCGTATCATAGTCCCACTTTGGGCAAAGGTACAAAATCAAGATGTTTTCAACTCATTTGAATTTAATCGCTATAAGAAGGATCAATGTCTGTAAAATACTAATCTTCAAAAAGCGCTTTGAGTTCTGTGGCATCATCGGGCGATAGTTTTTTTGCCAAAATCAAACTGAGTTGTCGACGGCGTAAAGCTGCATCGTATCTTGCCTTTTCAAGTTCGGTTTCAGCTTGAACGGGCGGAACGGCAGTGGGCTTACCATTTTCATCAACCGCTACAAAAGTATAGATTGCCTCATTGGCTTTCTCTCGCAACTCTGTTGACCCTCTTGGCTCGATCCACACATCGATAAAGACTTCTATTGAAGTACGAAAAGAACGCGACACTTTTGCTTCTAAGGTCAATACACTCCCCAAGGGAACGGCTTTGCTAAAATGAACATGGTTTACCGAAGCCGTCACAACAACATTCCCCGCATGTCTTTCGGCAGCAATACAAGCTGCACGATCCATTCGCGACAAAAGCTCCCCTCCAAAAAGATTTCCTAAGGGGTTGGTATCACTTGGAAGAACCAAATCTGTGAGAACAGTTTTGGACGCAGCAGGTGTTTTAGGATTCATCTTTTAACGTTTTAGCAACCACGCATCCGCAACTTCAGTACGCTGTACTTGACGTAGAAAGTCAATCGCTTCGCTACGGTCGACACGACTGCCTAAAGCAACCATGTGCAGGCCATATGAGTTAGGCGCCAGCTTTTGGGCACTGAAAAATCCTTTTTGATACAACTGGGTGAGATATCTATCGGCATTTGACTCCACAGAAAAAGCACCACCAATGATGTGATATGCCACTTGGGGAATGGTTTGAATCGATAGATTTGGTAACTCTCCCAAATCAAAAACAGCTTGTTGTATCTCTTGCTTAGCTTCTTGGCGCAGCTGAATTTCTTGCGCAATCTGTTGATCTTGAGTGTAATCGCCATAAGCCATAAACCCTGCATAACCAATTACAACTGCAGCGGCAGCGGCAGCAACATGTCGCAGTGGTTTGCTGTTTGTGCCTTGTGAATCCAATTGATTTTGACTTCTATCATTGTTAAAATCTATGATCTTTGGGGTGCTTTTTAACACTTTGGTTCGATCAATTTTTTCTGCCTGAATAGGGTGAAGTCCGAAGGATTCAGCGAGGTGATTGTAGTCTTTTGTCGGAACAAAAACCACATTTTTCTCTGCATTTAAATGCAGTTTTCCTATGCGGTCCAGTTCGATAATTTTTCCGTCATGAAGCTTAGACTTCCAGCGTACCACTTCTTTGTGGACAAGGCGTACGGCTTGCTCATAGCTCGTTTGCTGCTCTACGGAAATTGAATTGGCCAATAATCCATCGTTGGATTGAAGTTGTTCGTTAAACGAAATTTGTTTCGTTGGGGGGTAAATAATTTCATTATCAATATCGAGTTCTGCTGGAATTGGTGTTCCTAAAAAAGCACCAAATCCTGGCACGGTTACACAGTCGTATCGAAATAAAAGGTAATTAATGTGTTTGGTTAATTGCATTTTCAAATCTATGGTTTTTTTTATAATTTTATATCAAAATGAAGCTATTATTCTCTCTTTTCGAGCTATTAATTTGCCCATTTATTTTTAGTCAAATATTAACTGTTAATCCTGGTTCTTCTGCTTCTATTTCGTCGGGAAGTTCTATAAATCTTGATGGCTTGGAAATTGCTCCTAATGATAACTTTAGTTTGAAATCATTGTGATAAAAAATTTGGGTTTTCCGTAAGACTTGTTAAAGATTAGATTAATAATCAATAAAACCCTAGAGATTTTCTAACTCGAGATAGAGTTTGGTTTGCAACTGATTGTGCCTTTATTGCGCCTTGCTGCAAAATTTTATCCATTTGTTGGGGCTTGGCCATAAGTTTGTCAAAGTGGGTTCTTGCTGGGGCAAACTTGTTCAGTAGTATCTCAAGTAAAGCTTGCTTGGCATGGCCATATCCAAAGCCACCTGATTCATATTGAAGACGCATTTGTTTGACGGCAGTCTCTTCAGCAACCATACGGTAAAGCGAAAACACAGTGCAACTTTCTGGATCTTTTGGCTCCTCAAGTAGTGTACTGTCAGTGGCAATTCCCATGACTTGTTTGCGAAGTTGCTTCTCAGGTAAAAAGACGTCTATTATATTATTTTTTGACTTACTCATTTTTCCACCATCTGTTCCCTTTACATACATATTCGACTCCTGCAATACCGCTTCAGGGAGTAAAAAGGTTTCACCAAATTGGGAGTGAAATCGATTAGCCACGTCTCGCGTCATTTCAAGGTGTTGTAACTGATCCTTTCCCACAGGAACTTGATGTGAGTCATATAACAAAATGTCTGCAGCCATCAGCATTGGATAAGTAAATAGCCCCGCGTTAATATCTTCTAGTTGGTCGGCTTTATCTTTAAATGAGTGTGCTAAACTCAAGCGGCTAAAAGGAAAAAAGCAGTTGAGATACCACGCTAGCTCTGTGACTTGAGGTACGTCTGACTGGCGATAGAAAACTGTTTTTTGAGGATCTAAACCACAAGCAAGCCATGCAGCAGCTGTTGCATAGGTGTTAGTTTTGGTTTGGCTGGAGTCTTTAATTTGAGTTAGAGCATGAAGATCCGCAATAAACAAAAAGGAGTCATCCTCGCTTTGATTTGCCATTTCAATGGCAGGCAAAATGGCTCCGAGAAGATTCCCTAAATGTGGGGTTCCTGTACTTTGAATTCCAGTTAAAATCCTAGCCATGTGCGATTATTTTGTCCCATTACAAAGGTACGCCTTTTGGATTATCTTCAAATCACTACTTTTACTCCCGTGATACATTTCGCGAAGAAAATCATTTATGGCATTTGGAATGTGTGGTTTTATATCCTTGCAGGAATTGGTGTCTTATTGTGTTTTCCTCTCCTTATACTTTTTCTTCAAAGAGAGCAATGGTATCGTCACGTCTTTTGGCTAGCACGTTGGGTTTGGTCGCCAATTATATTATATGGCATGGGGTTTTGGCCTCGATTTAAGCGGTTTAAAAGACTAGAAAAAGGAAAGAATTATATGTTTGTAGCCAACCACCTCAGTATGATTGATATCATGCTCGTTCTAATGGCGGTTCGAAACCCGTTTGTGTTTGTTGGCAAACGCGAACTTGAAGAAATTCCGGTATTTAACTATATCTATCGTCGTGCTGCAATTCTTGTCGATCGAGAAAGTGCGAAAAGTAGAAAAAACGTATATCACCGAGCACAAAGAAAATTAGACCTTGGATATAGTGTGTGCATTTATCCGGAGGGGCTCGTTCCTCATCCCGACGTTTATCTGGCTCCGTTTAAAAATGGTGCTTTCAGTTTGGCGATACAATACCAAATGCCTATAGTTCCCATTACGCTACCCGATTGTAAAAAACGCTTTCCTTTTCAGTTTGGTCACAAATACTGGTCAGGTTCCCCTGGGGTTGTTCGAGCAATTGTTCACCCTGCCATTGAAACAACCGGCTTGACAATTAATGACCTTCCAAAAATTAAAGAAAAAACCTTTAAGTTCTTTCGTGAGCAATTGCGAAAAGAGGGTTATTCCTAGGTCAGTCTTCTTGCGATTGGATGGTTCGGATTTTGTCTTCAATCTCTTCTGCAAGCTCAAGATTGTCCTCAAATAGCTTAATAACTGAGTCTCTTCCTTGACCGAGTTTGGTGTCTCCATAGCTAAACCAAGATCCGCTTTTTTGAATGATTTCTTCATCTACACCAAGATCCAATAATTCGCCGTTTTTAGAAATCCCTTTTCCATATAAAATATCAAATTCGACAGTCTTAAATGGTGGAGCAACCTTGTTTTTGACCACTTTGACACGAGTACGGTTTCCATTGATCCCACCTTGACTATCTTTGATTTGAGTTGAGCGGCGGATGTCTAAGCGCACAGAAGCATAGAATTTCAACGCATTCCCTCCAGTAGTGGTTTCAGGGTTGCCAAACATCACGCCAATTTTTTCTCGCAGTTGATTAATGAAAATCACAGTTGATTGGGTTTTGCTTATTGAAGCTGTTAGTTTTCGCAATGCTTGTGACATCAGTCGAGCGTGCAAACCCATTTTAGAGTCTCCCATTTCCCCTTCGATTTCGCTCTTTGGTGTCAAGGCAGCCACAGAATCAATCACAACAATATCAACAGCTCCAGAGCGGATTAAATTATCAGCGATTTCAAGTGCTTGTTCTCCGTGATCTGGTTGAGAAACAATTAATTCGTCAATGTCAACGCCTAAGCTTTGTGCATAGTAGCGATCAAAAGCATGTTCAGCGTCGATAAATGCAGCTATCCCGCCGCTCTTTTGACATTCCGCTATGGCATGAAGGGTGAGTGTGGTTTTTCCTGATGACTCTGGGCCATATATTTCAACGACTCTTCCTCTTGGATATCCTCCTACACCGAGTGCTGCGTCCAGACTCAAAGAGCCAGAAGAAATAGCTTCTACTTCTTCGACAGCCTCATCGTTCATCCGCATAACAGTCCCTTTACCGTATGCTTTATCCAACTTGTCTAAAGTAAGTTGTAGTGCTTTTAATTTAGCTTCTTTTTCATTTGCCATATTGTGGTTTTTTGAAGTCTCTAAAGTACAATTTTAGACGCAAAAACAAGCTCCCCAAATGCCTTTTTTAAATTTGTACCTTTGCCCGACAAACTTAATCCGTATAGCATGCAACTGTACAACACATTAAGTGCGAAAGAACGCGCCAATCTCATTGACCAAGCAGGGGAAGAACGCCTTACGCTGTCGTTCTACAAATATGCACAAATCGAAAACCCAAAGTTATTCCGCGATTATCTTTTTATTAGCTGGGACAAGCTCAACGTTTTGGGTCGGATTTATGTCGCAAAAGAAGGAATAAATGCACAGCTTTCCGTCCCAGCAACCCATTTTGATGAATTTAAAGCAACGCTAGATAATATTTCATTTCTAGAAAATGTGCGTTTGAATATTGCAGTTGAACAACACAACAAATCCTTTTTAAAACTAAAAATCAAAGTCCGGGATAAAATTGTGGCAGATGGTCTTGAGGATCGTGAGTTTGATGTCACCCAGTGCGGAATTCACGTTGATGCGCAATCCTTTAATGATCTCATTTCAAAACCAGAGACCCTGTTGGTGGATATGCGGAATCATTACGAAAGTGAGATTGGGCATTTTGATGGAGCAATTACTCCTGATGTTGATACCTTTCGAGATTCACTCCCACTAATCGAAAAAGATTTGCAGTCATATAAAAAAGACAAAAATATTGTCATGTACTGTACCGGTGGTATTCGCTGTGAGAAAGCAAGTGCCTACTTTAAACACAAGGGCTTTGAGAATGTATATCAATTAGAAGGTGGTATCGTTGAGTATACGCGACAAGTAAAAGCGCAGGGCTTGGATAACAAATTTCGTGGAAAAAACTTTGTGTTTGATCAGCGAAGAGCCGAGCAAATTTCCGACGAGGTTATTGCAGTCTGTCACCAGTGTGGAACGGCGTGTGATACCCATGTCAACTGTGCTAATGAAGCTTGTCATTTGTTGTTTATCCAATGTCCGACTTGTGCAGAGGCACACAACAACTGTTGTTCTGAAAACTGTTCAAATATTGTTCGGCTTCCTGAAGACCAACAGAAACGCCTCCGAAAAGGGACAAAGAACAGCAACAAAATTTTTAAAAAAGGAAGGTCAGAGGCCCTGGCTTTTATGAAAAAATAGCGCCTAATCTATATGCGGAATCGAATATTTATTTCACGAAAATCTCCTCTCTACCTCAGCTTGATTGGTTTAATAGCAGGTTGTGTTTTGGGAGATGAGAAGTTGCAGTTTTCGTCGTTTTCAAATGGGTGGCCACAACATGAGGAGGTGCAATTTCGTTTTACTCCCGAAAAAATCAATTCTCCCACAAACTTGTTTTTGTATTTGCGAAACAATAATGATTATCAATTTTCAAATATTCACCTGATCACTAAGATCGAAAATCCAATTGGAGAAAAACTAGTTGATACGCTTTCTTACACCATGGCTACTCCCGAGGGAGAGTGGCTTGGTGAAGGCCTATTAGTTCATGAAAGCAAGCTTTGGTTTAAGGAGGCCTACCATTTTCGTGTTGTTGGTGAGCACTTACTAACAATCAAACCCGCTATGCGACACAATGAGCGTGCAGAGTCAATAGATGTCCTAAAAGGGATTACAGAAGTAGGGCTTGGTATAGAACCAATTAAAAAGGACCAATGAAAGGAAAAAGTGGAGCTTACCGGCAGAGTGTAAAGGTCTTTTGGATCTTGTTTTCAATTGGTGTTTTCTCTTTTGTTAGCATTTTTTTAGCCGCTGGGTTTGGACTCCTTGGTAAAATGCCTGAATTCCGTCAGTTGGAAAACCCCAAAACAAACCTGGCTACACAAATTTATTCGTCGGATAATATGGTTATTGGGAAGTTTTATTTTAACGACAACCGAACGCCTTTATACTATGAAGAGATTCCAAAAAATCTTATTGATGCTTTGATTGCCACAGAAGACGAACGTTTTTATAATCACTCTGGTATTGACTTGCGAAGTACTATTAGAGCCGTGGTTTATCTCGGTAAAAAGGGGGGTGCAAGTACAGTTTCTCAACAATTGGCTCGACAGCTTTTTACAGGCGTTCGCTCTAGAAATACTCTTGATGCAGTAATCCAAAAAATTAAAGAGTGGGTCATTGCCGTACAGCTTGAACGTAGATACTCTAAGAAAGAAATTTTAACAATGTATTTGAACTTGTATGACTTCAATTACAATGCAGACGGATTGCGCTCAGCTGCCAATATTTATTTTTCCAAAGAACCCTCTGAGTTGCTAGTGGAAGAGTCTGCTGTGCTGGTAGGAATGCTTAAAAACTCGTCATTATACAACCCCATTCGGAGGCCTGAACTCGTAACTTCAAGGAGAAATATTGTGTTTCAACAAATGCTTCGTAATGAAATGCTCACCCAAAAAGAGGCTGACTCTTTACAGCAACTACCTCTCCAGATTCAATTTAATCCGCAATCGCATCGCGAGGGTCTTGCTACCTATTTTAGAGCTTACCTACGTCAATTTATGCTAAATTGGATTCAGGTTAACCCCAAGCCAGATGGGGAGAAATACAACTTGTATTTGGATGGGTTGACAATCTACACCACTCTTGACTCCAAGATGCAAGCTTATGCCGAAGACGCTTTAAAAGAGCACATGTCAAACCTTCAGGATGCTTTTTTTGAGCAAAACACAACAAAATGGAATCCTACTGCACCATTTTTAGACCTTACCGAAAAGGAGGTTGAGAGATTAATGGATCAAGCCATGATGCGATCAGAGCGTTGGAGAAAAATGAAACTTGCGGGCAAAACAGAAAACGATATCAAAGCGTCTTTTGAACAAGAAACGGCAATGAAAATTTTTAGCTGGAAAGGCGAAATAGATACCGTTATGCGACCCATTGATTCGATTCGTCACTACAAGCATTTTTTGCGATCTGGAATGATGTCGATGGATCCGCAGACCGGTCATGTAAAAGCGTGGGTTGGTGGAATTAATTACAAACATTTTCAGTTTGATCATGTCTTCCAAGGCAAGCGTCAAATTGGTTCAACATTTAAGCCCTTTGTCTATGCCTCTGCAATTGATCAATTGAAACTCTCTCCATGTGATTCTTTTCCAGATGGGTTTTATTGTGTAGAGGCGAGAAAATTCGGTGCCCATGAAGCTTGGTGCCCAAAAAATTCTGGAGATCGATACACAGGAATGAGAACCCTAAAAAATGCACTTGCAAACTCTGTCAATACCATCAGTGCCAGATTGATTGACAAAGTTGGGCCTGGACCTATTAGTAAGCTTGCCAAAGACTTGGGGATTAGTTCAGAAATTCCTAACGTGCCTTCTATTGCATTGGGAACTGCTGATTTGAGTGTATATGAAATGGTTGCTGCTTATGGTGCATTTGCCAACCAGGGAATTTATGTCAAGCCTGTAATGGTCACTCGAATTGAAGATAAAAACGGAACGGTTTTATTCGAAGCGACCCCAGAAACACGTGATGTACTCAGTGCAGAGTCCGCTTACGTAACGTTAAAATTACTTGAAGGGGTCACGGAATCTGGTTCTGGAATTCGTTTGAGACATAAAGGTGCTGAAGAAAACAACCCATATTTTGGAACGGTTGTAACTGGATATCCCTATGAGTTTCAAAATCCCATAGCCGGTAAAACCGGAACAACACAAAATCAAAGCGATGGTTGGTTTATTGGTATGGTGCCAAACCTCGTGACCGGGATTTGGGTTGGAGGTGAAGATCGGGCAACACATTTTAACTCAATTGCCTTTGGCCAAGGTGCAACGATGGCACTACCAATATGGGCTTTGTATATGAAAAAATTGTATCAAGATCCCCTTTTAGAAATATCGATAGATTCTTTCCCTGCTCCTAAAATAGTGAGAACCCCTCTAGATTGTGAATCACTGGCAAAGCTACGACATCAAAATGCCGCAGATGACGCGATCAACCTAGACGATCTTGGGCTTTAATCCCTTTTTTGCCAAGTAGCTATTGTAGTATCGTTGATCTCCTGTGACCTCATCCCCTATCCATTTTGGGAGGTTTAATTTTTCACCTGCTGAAGATAATTCAACCTCTGCGACTACAAGCCCTTGAAGTTTTCCTGAAAAAACATCGACTTCAAAAAGGTGTGATTTATGAGGGACAACATATCGAGTTTTTTCAATGATTTGACCCAATGATAAGTTGAAAAGTTGTATAGAATCTTTCTGTGTGATTTGTTTATCCCATTCAAAACGAGTGTCGCCAGTTTGATTGGGCTCCCCCTTGATTGTTATAAATGCTTTATTATCCATTTTGCGTACGCGAATTGTTCTAGCTGGATCAAAAGACAAATAGCACTGGACAATACTTATTGATCTAATATGATTATGCAGGCAGTGGTCAATATTAGAAACTAAAAATTTACGCTCAATTTCAATCACTTATTCATAAAATTACTAAAAATAATCGGAGACACATATTGTTCGATTATTAAAAAAAAAACTAACTTTGAAATTAATGATTGTTCTAAAAATGAGAAAAAAAATAAATTGGCTTTTGTGTTTTGCGGTTGTGTTCTTTATGGCCTCTTGTAAAAACTCAACAGTTGAAGATGTTAATGCCCTTGAAAATGAATTAACAAATCTTAATTCCAATAGAAGCCTAACTTCTCAACTACACCAAATTTATTCAGGT
>CACAZM010000009.1 GCA_902536935.1 uncultured Bacteroidota bacterium
GTTCCGCTATCGAAACCCTGTAATTGGCAGTGATGACGTGGTGATTGCCATATCCCAGTCTGGTGAAACGGCAGATACCCTAGCGGCCATTAAGCTTGCCAAAGAAGCAGGCGCTTTTGTCTTTGGGATTTGTAATGTGGTGGGAAGTTCCATTGCACGTACTGCAGATACCGGCGCCTACACCCATGCGGGCCCAGAAATTGGAGTGGCATCCACAAAGGCGTTTACAACACAAATCACTATACTCATGCTCATTGGACTTCGCCTTGGACAGCTTAGAGGAACATTAACTAGTGAGGACTTTGCCCGTGTTGCTGCTGAGCTTGAGTCTCTTCCGAGGTCTATTGAGACTGTACTTACAAGTGAGAAGGATATTGAAAAAATTGCAAAAAGCTATAAAGACGCCACCAACTTTTTGTATTTGGGAAGAGGCTATAATTTCCCTGTGGCCTTAGAAGGGGCACTTAAGCTTAAAGAGATTTCTTATATACATGCTGAGGGCTATCCAGCCGCTGAAATGAAACACGGACCAATTGCGCTCATTGACAAAAACATGCCTGTGGTGGTGATTGCCACAAGCAAAGGACACTATGAAAAGGTTGTGAGCAACATTCAAGAAATTAAATCGAGAGACGGGAAAATCATAGCGGTAGTCACTAATGGGGACAAGTCGGTTAAAGCCCTTGCAGACCATGTGATTGAAATTCCAGAAGTCACAGAGTCTCTAACGCCCATATTGGCGTCAGTTCCTCTACAGTTACTTGCCTATCATATCGCAGTGATCCGGGGTTGTAATGTGGATCAGCCAAGAAACCTCGCTAAATCCGTAACGGTGGAATAATGAAGAAAAAGGCAATCATTGTATCGGGCTATTTTAATCCTTTGCACAAAGGCCATTTGGAGTATTTTAATAACGCTAAGGCGCTATGCGACGAGCTCTTTGTGATTGTCAATAGCGACCATCAAAGAGAGCTAAAGGGGAGTAAGCCTTTTCAAGACGAACAGGAGCGACTACTGATTGTCAGCAACATCAAAGCAGTTGACAAGGCGGTTCTTTCTGTGGATCTAGACCGAACGGTTTGTATGAGCATTCGAAAGCTGGCTGAGCAGTATGGAACTGATTATGATTTGGCTTTTGCCAATGGGGGAGATCAAAACAACGACACCATTCCTGAAACCCCTGTTTGTAAGGAGTTAGGGGTAGAGATGGTAGACGGCATAGGAGAAAAAATACAGAGCAGCAGTTGGCTTTTAAAGAGCGATAAATAGTGGGGGGGGAGATGGCCAATTCAAGCATGACTGTTTCGTTCTCTTTATCGTAAAGGGAAAAACGAATTAAAAGTGAAAAAAGAGGCGGGATCCATAAGGGCGAAGCCGTGGAAAATATAGACTACCAGCGGTAGATGAAACTTATAAAAATGAATTTAAAAAACGTAAAAATTGCAGTTATTGGCCAAGGATACGTAGGCCTTCCACTTGCAATTGAGTTTGGAAAAAAATACGAAACCATAGGCTTTGATATTAACTCCAAAAGGATTGATGAACTAAAAAGTGGTGACGACATCACAAAAGAAGCATCGAAAGAGCAAATTCAAAGCGCCTATTATCTTTCATTTCATTCAAATTTGGAAGCAATCAAAAGCAGTAATGTATACATCGTAACAGTCCCAACTCCAATAGACAACTTTAAAACCCCAAACTTAAATCCATTAAAAAGCGCTTCAAAAATGCTTGGGGGTATTATTAAAAAAGGAGATATTGTCATTTATGAAAGCACTGTATTTCCTGGTTGCACGGAGGAAATATGTGTTCCGCTTTTAGAGAAAGAAAGCGGCCTAACATTCAATGAGGATTTTTTTTGCGGATATTCTCCAGAAAGAATTGTTCCAGGAGACAAAGTGAATACTTTAACAACTATAATGAAGGTAACTTCAGGGTCCAAAGATGAAATCGCAGATTTTGTCGACCAGCTATATATGTCTATAATTACTGCTGGGACACACAAAGCACCGAACATCAAAGTCGCAGAAGCTTCAAAGGCAATCGAAAATGCACAACGAGACTTAAATATTTCTTTTGTTAACGAGCTTGCTTTAATATTTGATCGAATTGGCATTGACACTCAAGATGTACTTGATGCAGCTGGAACAAAATGGAATTTTTTAAAATATAAACCGGGTTTGGTGGGGGGACATTGTATAAGTGTTGATCCATATTACCTAGCTTATAAAGCTGAAAATGTAGGTTATTACCCTGAGGTGATTTTAAGCGGGAGAAGAGTTAATGACAACATGGGCGTTTTTGTTGCGAACAAAACGATTAAAATGCTTATTAATGCTGGAAAACAAATCAAAGGCTCTAAAGTGTTAGTTCTTGGCGTAACGTTTAAAGAAAATTGTCCTGACATCCGAAACACTAAAGTTATTGACGTTTACAATGAATTGCTTGATTTTGGGCTATCAGTTGACCTCTATGATCCGCAAGCTGACATTCAAGAGGTAAAAGAAGAATATGGCGCGGAACTTGTACCATCAATTTCTGAAAAGTATGACGGAATTTTACTAGCTGTTTCCCACAAAGAATTTACCAAATTAAAATTATCATCTCTTAAAAAGGACTCAAATTCAATAGTTTTTGATTTAAAGGGGTTTTTGCCAAGAGACCAAGTTAATTCTAGACTTTAAGTTTATGTCAAAACAAATACAGATGGTTGACTTAAAAAGTCAATATGAAAACATTAAGGACAGCATTGACTCTGCAATTCTAGATACGGTTCGCTCTACTCAATTTATTAATGGCCCTCAAGTAAAATCATTTACCAAAAGTCTTGCAGAATATACGGGTTCTAAACATGTTATTCCCTGTGCCAATGGGACAGACGCCCTTCAAATTGCTTTAATGGCATTAGACCTTAAAGCAGGAGATGAGGTTATTTGTCCAAGCTTTACCTATGTGGCTACAGCAGAAGTTATATCTCTTTTGGGCCTAACACCTGTTATGGCCGATGTGGACCCAAAAACCTTCAACATAACTTCAGAGCTTGTTAAACCACTTATTACATCTAGAACGAAAGCAATTGTACCAGTACACTTATATGGACAATCTTGCGATATGGAGGGAATATTAAAACTGGCAAAATCTAATAACCTTTTCGTTATTGAAGACAACGCGCAAGCAATAGGTGTAAAATATACGTTTCAAAATGGATCAGTTCACAATACGGGCACTATGGGTCATATTGGAACCACTTCTTTTTTCCCCTCAAAGAATTTAGGGTGCTATGGAGATGGAGGAGCGATGTTTACCAATGACGACGATCTTGCCATGAAATTAAAAATGATCGCCAATCATGGCCAAGAAGTCAAATACTATCATAAAGTAATCGGCTGTAATTCAAGGTTAGATTCTATCCAAGCATCCATATTAGATGTTAAATTAAAACACCTAGACGAGTATTCTGCTGCCAGAAATCAGATGGCTTTAAGGTATGATGAGGTATTCTCAACCGTCGAAGGATTAGAAATACCGAAAAGACAAGAGAATTCAACACATGTTTTTCATCAATATACATTAAAGACTAATCCTGAATTAAGAGATAAGATAATTAGTCACCTTAAAGAGAATGGAATCCCAGCAATGATTTATTATCCAGTTCCATTATATAAACAGGAAGCGTTTTCACATTATGTCGACCCCGATTTTGAAATACCCAATGTTGAAAGACTATGTAAAAGTGTGTTTTCATTACCGATTCACACGGAAATAGAGTCATCAAATCAGGATTATATAATTAAAGAGATTCAAAACTTTTTTAATTAAAAACAGTTTATATGGAAAAAAAATATTTTGTGCATGAAAGCTCTTATGTAGATGAGCCATGTGCGATAGGTTCAGGAACAAAGATCTGGCATTTTTCACATGTGATGAAAGACTGTGAAATAGGTAAGAATTGTAACATCGGGCAAAACGTAGTTATCTCTCCTTCAGTTAAGCTTGGAAACAATGTAAAAATCCAAAACAACGTCTCAGTTTATACTGGAGTGATTTGTGAAGACGATGTGTTTCTTGGGCCCTCAATGGTTTTCACCAATGTAATCAACCCTAGAAGCGGAGTAATTAGGAGAGATGAATACATGACAACAATCGTTAAGAAAGGCGCAACAATTGGAGCAAATGCAACAATTGTTTGTGGGAATGATATAGGGAAATATGCTTTTATAGGAGCTGGAGCAGTAGTTACAAAGGAAGTGGCGGATTACTCCCTTGTGGTTGGAAATCCCGCAAAACAAATTGGGTGGATGAGTGAATACGGAGAACGATTAGAGTTTAATTCTGAAGGAATCGCCATTTGTAAACATTCTGATAAAGTATATGAATTATTAAATGATAAAGTAATAATTACCGATGAGTAAAAATTTTGCGTTGATAGGGGCTGCCGGGTACATCGCCCCAAGACATATGAAGGCTATAAAGGATACTGGAAATAAGTTACTTGCAGCTATGGATCCCTCAGATAGCGTAGGGATTTTGGACTCCTATTTTCCAGAATCATACTTCTTTACAGAGTTTGAACGGTTCGATAGGCATATAGAAAAATTAAAGTATGACGAAGGCATAAAACTAGATTATGTGTCAATTTGCTCGCCAAATTACTTACATGATGCCCACATTCGATTTGCTTTACGTTCAGGTGCAGATGCGATTTGTGAAAAGCCCCTTGTACTAAACCCTTGGAATATTGACAAACTTGAAAAGATTGAAGAGAGTACAGGAAAAAAAACGTATAATATTTTACAATTAAGGGTACACCCTTCGATCATTTCACTTAGGGAAAAAGTAATTTCCCAACAAAAAAACACAAAATACGAAGTTGAATTAACATATATAACCACGAGGGGGAATTGGTATAATAATTCGTGGAAAGGTGAAGAGGCTAAATCAGGAGGTATTGCAACCAATATTGGAGTACATTTTTTTGATATGCTTGGCTGGTTATTTGGAGACATTCAAATAAACAAAGTTAAGAACAGAGAGAAAAACACAGCATCAGGTTTTTTAGAGTTTAAAAAAGCAAGAGTAAAATGGTTTTTATCAACTGAAAAAAAGCACTTGCCCAATAAAGTCGCAGCGGGAGGCCAGACCACCTATAGATCCATTAAAATTGATGGCAAAGAATTGGAGTTTAGCTCTGGATTTGCAGACCTTCACACCCTTCTATACAAAGACATTGTTAATGGCAAAGGCTATGGCCTTCATGAAGTCAGAAAAGCAATCGAGATAGTCTATAACATAAGGACAGCTAATATATAATATGTTGAGAGCATTAGAGTGGATAAAAAGAAACAAGAGCTACTTTAAAAACTTTTTGAAAATATTAATCGCAACCTCAGCATCTCAATTAATATTAATATCAGCCACTCCATTTTTATCTCGCATTTATTCAACTAATGATTTTGGTGCCCAGGGAGTATTGTTTTCCGTAGTCTCAATATTAACCTTTTTATCAACTTTGAGATATGAAAATATTTTAATAATTGAAAGAAGAGAAAAACCTATACTTTTATTTACTCTTGTTTTAAAGTTACTTTCAAGATCAACAATTTTTATTTTTTTCTTATTGTTGGCGTTTAATAGTATTATTCCGGGTTTAATTGGTCTTGGCTCATACTATAAGAACCTGTTGTTTTTTGTTCCAGTAATTTTATTTTTTAATTCGCTTTACGAATTATTCATATTATATAAGAACCGACTCAATGATTTTAATTTTATATCAAAATTAAAAGTTTCACAAAGCTTAATTTCCTCAACAAGCCAATTGATTTTAGGAATTTTTGGCACAGGTGCAGTCGGACTCATCCTTGGCCCAGTAATTAGCAAAGCTTCATTGACAATTAAAAGCCTCCGGATTAATAGTTTGTTTTTAAGATTTACAAACAAAGAGAAAAGCCTATTCAAATTTCATTACAAATTTCCTATATACGATGTCCCCAACAACCTTATTAACACAATTATTCAATACATACCAATTTTGTTTTTTGGAGCTTATAACAAAATAGAATTAAGCGGGGCATACTTCATGTCAATGAGAATTATTCAATCACCAGTTTCCATACTTTCACACTCTATATTGGAAGTATACAAAAGCAAAATTTCAGAAACCATTAGTTTTAAATTAAGAAAAAAAGTTTTTTACGATACAATTGCTCTTATTTTACTTCTAACCCTTTTGCCACTTGTGTTTTCATTCTTTTATGTGGAAGAAATTCTTATTTATTTTTTGGGGGAATCTTGGAATTATACCGCATCATTCACAAAAATATTGTTGCCCAGCCTTTATTTGAAACTTTATTCTTACCCGCTTAGTTACATAATAATTTTAAAAAACAAACAGAACATGAACTTATACATTAATTTTATAATCATTTCTTTTATGGCCATAGTTTTATTGTCAAATAAAAATTTATTACCAACCGAGTTTGTTCAGCTAATAAATATGGTTTTTTGCTTTAAGTCTATTGCGACAATTGCATATTCTGCCTATTTAATTCATCAAAAATGAACCAAAAAAAAGTTTTATTTATCGCATATTATTATTTTCCTTTCAAAGAGGTTGGGGCAACAAGAGTTAACTACTGGTCAAAAGAACTACCATTAAACTCAGACTTTAAGAGTTTCGTTTTAACATCAACAAAAATAAATCACATGACCGATATTTCTGTTGATGGCCTTGAGATAAAAAGAATCCCAACCTTTACCAGGAACCCTTTTGTTTGGAGCTTAAAAATTATTCCAGCTCTATTTAATATCACTCGCAAATGTAGAGTCGCCATAATTAGCGGAGGTCCGTTTTCCCCTTTTTTTCTTTCATACTTATTGCGCTTTTTGGGATGTAAGGTGATACTGGACTTTAGGGACCCTTATGCAAACAATCCCCTTCACAAGGTGAACACTATTAAAAGATATTTAAAACTATTTTTTGAAGCTTTGGTTTGTATTCCAGCAAATAAAATAATATCAGTTAATCCTTATTGTCAAGAACTAATTGCTGCAAACAAAAAGAAGTTCACAATAATAGACAACGGTTTTGATGAGAAAATTGTAACTTCTTTAATCCCTCCTAAGATCTCTTTGAACACCATTGGTTATGCAGGGAAAATAAACCCTAGCAGGAATATTAATGCTTTTTTAGGGACAATGGGGAAGTCTCATATTTATATGAATTTCAAACTTATTTACATTGGGCCGGACTTCGATAAAATCAGCCCTAAATTTAAAAATAGAGTAAAAAATATAGGCTTTGTCAGTTACAAAAAAACCCTTGAAGAGCTAAATAAATGTGAAATTTTGTTGTTATTATATGGAGGAGAAAAGTTTGAGTCATCAACTAAGGTCTTCGATTATATTTCATTAAAAAAACCCATACTTTTATATCCAAACAAAAAATCTACTAAAACTCAGATTGATAAAATTTTGGAAAACTATCCTCATACCAAGTCCCTAGTTGAAAAACCAACAAGCAGGGGTTTGGCAAATTTTAACACTGTTTTATTTTCTCGGAAAAAAGGCCTAGAAAAATTAATTAAAATTATCAAGGAAGTATGGTAGTTTTAAGCTCTCTTTTTTTAGTCTTTATTAACTTCTGGATTTTATATTCAAGGAGAATGAAAAGCATATTTAATCCAATAAAAATTTTTTCTTTTTTTCTAGCGGTATATTATACGGTTCCGTCTGTGATGTTCTCAATATTTTCATATGAAAACCCATTTTCTCCAATTGAAAAAAGCCTCTTGACTTATCAAAACTTTTTAATCACTGTATTTGTGACAGTGGTGATTTTTGTTAGTGGGCTAATTAAGAAAAGAAACATCAAAACATTTAATTACGACTACAGCTCACAAACTGTCTTTGTTATTGCAATTGCTTTAATGTTTCTTGGGCTTTATGTTAAAATTCAATTATTTTTGGATGGCCTCTATAGTGTTGAAAACAAATTGACTTTAGGCCCCTCAAGGCTTACTAGAATACAAGTTTTTTTCAGAAATATTGACCTTTGGGGGTTTTTAATATTATCTCCTATAATACCAAAGCTTGTTTATAAAAGACAAAAACCAATTACGAAGTTAATTTACTTTACATACCTATTTGTTTTAATTTATTTTTCAATAATTCAAGGAAGAAGAACTGGGGTTATATTGCCAATATTAACCGTTATGGCCTCCTTCATTTTATATAAAAAATCATCAATAAAAAAATTAATTCCTTTAGGGGGCATTGTGATAGCGACTTTAGTAAGCGTAACTTATAATCGAGTTAAAAATGCAGGAATTTCATTTTCCCAAGACGTGGCTCAGATTTTGATGGACTCAATTTTAGCAAGGCTGTTTAACCCATACACAGTCCTTAACAAAGTTATTGAACAGGGATCAATAAATGATATTTCTGGGTTTAGTCTGATACTAAAGGGCTTTGTACCATCATTTTTATATGCCAACAAGCCTGATTTAAGCATTGGTAATGAGTTTGGAAAATCAATCGGGCTTATAAGAAGCAATGATAATTTTACTGGTATTAATCCAGGTTGGTTAGCAGAGGGCTATTATTATTTTAACTTTTTTGGTATAGTTTTAAGCGCAGTTATTTTTTCTCTTCTTCTAAGCGTGTTTTCAAAAAACACCAATTTAAAGTATGAGTCTTCCGTTCTTTTTCTTCTTCTATTAATACAATTATTATCGTCCGGGTTCCAAATGGAAATAGCCGCATCAACAAACTTTTATTTTAAAACAGCAATTATTTTATGGTTAATCACTAGTTTTTCTTCAAGACTTAAAGTTAGAACATGATTAAATCTAAGCCAAAAGTTTTAGTTTTAACCAATTTATATCCTAAAAGTGATTTAGATTATAAAGGTATATTTGTAAAGAAAAACTACAACGGGCTAAAGAAAAACTTTGACACCTACATAGTTTTTTGCAACTCCTCAAGTAATAAATTAAATCGTTTTTTTTTCTATTTAATTTTCTTTTTTAAGTCAACAGTCGCCCTTTTTAGAAACCATGATTTAATATACATTCACTTTCCAACAAGAAGTGCATTGGCTCTGATCTTCTTCTCAAACAAAAAAGCCAAACTGGCAATCAACTTTCATGGCTCAGACCTAAACTTCAAAAATTATTTAAATAAATTTTTCTTTTTTTTAATCAGAAAAAAACTTAGCCTTTCAGATTTAATAATTTCACCATCTGATGATTATAAAAAAAAAATAAACAAGCTTTTCCCAAAGCAAAAAATCATTGTAAGTCCTTCCTCAGGTGTTCAAGACAGCTTTTATTTAAGCCCTTCAAATAATAATAAGCCTAATGATATAACCTATATTTCAACAATTTCAGAAGAAAAAGGCATTTTTGATTTAATTGAGGCATTTTTGGATTTAAATAAAGATTTGGACTATATTAAATTAAATATATACGGATCTGGTAAGAAGGAACTACTATCTAAATTGAAAAAAATTATTAAAGATCACAACAACATAAACTTTTACGGCCCCTTAACCCATAATGAACTGCCCGAAGTTTTAAATAGGCATAAATTTTTAGTTTTTCCGTCAAGAACCGAGAGCTTAGGACTTATAGGTATAGAGGCCCTAGCTTGTGGAACACCCGTAGTCGGGTCAAATCTTCCTGCAATCAAAACTTATCTAAAACACGATTATAATGGCCTTCTTTTTGAGTGCGGCAACCCTAATGACTTAAAAGCTAAGATGCACAAATTGCTTCAAGACAATAAAAAATATCGAAAACTATGTAACAACACGAGACAATCAGTCTCTAGCTTTAAACAGTCGATTGTAATTAACAACTTAAATGTTAACTTATTAAAGTTACTTGACGATGAATAGCTATAAAGTTTTTCAAAATGTGTCCTGCTATGCGTTTAAAAACAAAAAAGAGTGTAGTGATTTAATTAAAAAAATTTATCTTCAAAACAAGGGTTTTTATTCTATAGCGATTAATGCTGAAAAATTAATTAGATGTAAAGACGATCAAAATTTTAAGCGCCTTGTAGCCGAGTCAAAACTCCCTGTTCCTGATGGAGTATCAGCTCAAATAATGTTAAAGAAAAAACACAAGATTAGCTCGATTAAAATAGACTTACCTAAACAGGTTTTAGACTTTTGTAACAATTATTCACTCTCGATCGGTATAATTGGTAGCACTATTAGCAATAACAGATTAGCAGTAGAAAACATCAAAAGAAACTATAAAAAGGTTAAAGTAGTTTACAATTCTAACGGGTATGAAAGTAAAACCAATATTAAAGAAAGTTTAAAAAAGGTTAAAGCTGACTTCATTTTTTTAGGTTTAGGGAGCCCTAAACAGGAACTATTTGCAAAAGAGCTAATTCAACAAGACCAAAACTATAAAATCATTAATTGTGGAGGGGCCATTGATATTTTGTCTGGTAAAAGAAAAAGAGCACCAAAAGCTATCCAAAAATTAAATTTAGAGTGGTTTTATAGAATGATAATTGAACCCAAGAGAATAACCCGATATTTAAAGTTATTTAGATTCTTTTTTATATACATTAATAATGATTAAAATATTAACAGTAATAGGAGCTAGGCCACAATTTATAAAAGCTGCAAATTTTAGTAGGTTT
This sequence comes from uncultured Bacteroidota bacterium, assembly GCA_902536935.1. Taxonomy (GTDB): domain Bacteria; phylum Bacteroidota; class Bacteroidia; order Flavobacteriales; family Flavobacteriaceae; genus UBA724. Next base: position 10,657 of record CACAZM010000009.1, read on the forward strand.
TTAAAACACAAAACAGACTTTGTTCAAGAAACAATTGTTCACACAGGCCAACATTACGATAATAAAATGAGTAATGTTTTTTTTGAAGAGCTAGAGATTCCGCAACCAAAATATAATTTATCAATTGGGGGATTGAGCCACGGAGAAATGACAGGAAAAATGATTGAGGCTATTGAAAAAGTTGTTTATAAAGAGGCTCCTGATTGGATCTTAGTTTATGGAGATACAAATTCAACATTAGCAGCCTCAATAGTTTCATCAAAGATGTCAATTAAGCTTGCTCATGTAGAGGCAGGCCTTAGGAGCTTTAACATGAAAATGCCTGAGGAAGTAAACAGGATATTAACTGACAGAGTTTCAAATCTTTTATTTTGCCCCACTAAGCTGGCTGTAGAAAACCTAGTTAGAGAGGGCTCACATATTTCTAATTTCCAAAAGATTATAAATTCGGGAGATATTATGTATGAAGGCGCTTTATATTATAAAAACCGCTCGTATCCACCACCCGAAATAAATAACAAAAAAGATTTTATTGTTGCTACTATTCATAGGCAAGAAACAACTACAAGCCCCAAAAAATTAGTTAGTGTTTTAGAAGCATTAGATGAAATAAATGAAACCACCGAAGTAATAATGCCAATCCACCCAAGGACCCTTAAAGTAATTAATCAGACAGGGATAAAAACACGTATCAAATTAATTGAACCTGTCAGCTATTTGAATATGGTTTGGTTAATTCAAAACTCAACAGCAATTATTACTGATAGTGGGGGCTTGCAAAAAGAGGCGTATTTTTTTAAAAAAAAGTGCATCACTTTAAGAGAGGAGACAGAGTGGGTTGAATTAATTAATACAAAAAACAACCTTTTAGTTGGCTTAAAAAAGGAAAAAATAATTAATGCATATAAAGAACTAACCCCTTTTAAAACAACAAAAACCGAAGTATATGGCGATGGTAACACATCGTCAATTATTTACAGAGAAATAATTAATTATTAATAATTATTCAATTATGTTTTTAGTGTATTTTGACCTAAATCCCTTTGTCCAAATTGCCCAGATAAATAGGCCTACTGGGAATGCTAATAGAGAACCAGACCCAATGGCAACTATAACAGGGATAGCAGAAACCCAACTTAATTTCATTTTATACACGAAGTAGAGTAGTGATAAAAGCCCTAAAAATCCAAAATACATAAAAACACTTACTGGTAAAATCTCAACCCTGAACTCTTCAAACCTAATGTTTCCTCCAATCACCCAATCAGCTAAATCATAATTAGGTAAAATAGAGTTGTAAAACAAGTTGAGACTATCGCTTCTAAAAGACGTGATCAGCCCCATAGCACCGCCTTCCGAATAAACTTTTTCCCAAAATGGAGAATAAACTATAAAATAAGGGAGCCAAAAATTAATTGAAATTAAAAGTAAAAATAGGAGCAATAAAAAGTAAATTTTTTTTTGAATCGAACTTAACAAAACAAATAAAATAATTAGGAGAACTGAAAATAGTCCAGCTTTTGTCCCTGATAAAATTAGACAAGCAAAATAAAGTGATGTAACCCAATAGTTTTTTTCGGCTTCTTGGAGTCTTGAAATCAAGAAAATAGAAGGTAAAATAACTGAATAACCTCTTGGTAAAACTCCCGAATAGCCCCACCTTTCACTTTGAAAATAGCTCTCAAAAACTTCAATATTCAATAAATAGGCACAAACAACAATTAAACAATTAATTAATGTTAAACTCTCAACTAAATTTAAAATAGAAAGACTTTTATTTTTGCTTCTAATACCATCCCAAACACCAATTAAAAGAATGCCAAAGCTAATTTTAATATTTGTAAAAAATTGACCATAAAAAATTGACTCATAAAGGTTGTAATTTTCAGCCTGTAGGAAAAACCTTATCTCATTTATGACAGTCAAGCAAAAGATAATGATCCATGTAATTTTGTAATAGGCTTTAATGTGAGGAAACATTCTTACAAAAGAATAAGTGCAAATTAAATAACCTGCTCCGTAAATAACAGATGAAAGTAAAAGAGAAAAATACCACTCTTCTTGGCCAAAAACGGCGAGTATTTTAATCAGAGAGTGGCGAATAATAAGATGAACAATTAAAATAATTACAATCGAATAAACCCAACTTGACTCTAAAAATTTATTAACAGAAATCATAAAGAATATTACTTATCATTTTCTAGTTTTTTAAAACAACTCTTAAAGGCCTAATTTTTAAATTTCTTTCAAGATCTCTTTCTATTTTTGAATTTGGGAATAATCGCTTTGCCAATTCAAACCAGGTCATATGTTGCTTCCCGCAATAGTGGGACAATCCCCTTATTAGGGAATTGTTTTCTAAACCACTTATTATGTGTTTCGCAAAATCCTCTGTCCTAGTTGGAGTACCTATTTGTAAGGAACATATCTTTAGTGGAATTCCTAAGTCTATTTGTGACTTAATCTTTGTATAAAAGTTTACTCCAAACCTTGAATATAACCAAGATGTGCGTACAATTGAATAATCGAAATCAATTTCTTGAATGACTCTTTCTCCGGACAGTTTGCTTGAGCCATATACACTTAAAGGGTTTGGCTCATCACTGGGGGTGTACGGCCGACCTAGAGTACCGTCAAAGACGTAGTCGGTTGAAACATGAATCAACCAGCATTGATGCTGCTTACAGACTTTAGCAAGGGTCTCTACCGCTGTGGCATTAATTGCAAACGCTAGGCTTTTATTGGTCTCTGCACCATCCACATCAGTGTATGCAGCTGCATTAATACAAACATCAAAAGTGTCAGAAAAAAAAACTTTATTTACTGCCTTGGCATCAGTAATATCAAGCGCGCTTTTGTCTTTAAAGACAAGGTCAAGATTGAAATCTTTTGCAACATCTTTTAAGGCAAGCCCCAATTGACCATTGGCACCAGTTACGATTACCCGCTTCATAATTTCAAATTTTTTAAAAAGGGCAAATTCAGATCTTTCTGGGATAAAGATGGATTTTTCACTTGCCAGTTAATGTCTAGTTCTGGGTCGTCGTAGCGAACACCAATTTCAGATTTTGGGTTATAAAACGAATCAACCTTGTATTGAACAAGGGCCCTATCACTCAACACACTATAGCCATGCGCAAAGCCCTTAGGTAAAAATAATTGAGTTCGGTTGTCTGCAGAAATCTCCACACCAAACCACTCACCATATGTGGGGGAATTCAATCTTAGGTCGACGGCAACATCATAGATGCGCCCTTGAACAACCTTAATTAGTTTTGCCTGTCCATACGGTTCTTTTTGCAGATGGAGCCCCCGAACAACCCCCTGATTTGAAATCACCTCATTGTCTTGGATAAAATCAACATTAAGCCCTGTTTGTTCTGCAAAAACACCTTTTTGAAAACTCTCGACAAATTGCCCTCTCGAATCCGCATGCACTATTGGCGTGAGCAACCAACTGCCTGAGATGGGTCCTGGCTTACTGTTCATCGGTCCACCGTTTTAGGTATTTGCCATATTCTGCTTTCTTATAGTTTAAGGCGAGTGCATTTAGTTGGGGAAGATCGATAAACCCTTGTTTGTACGCTGCCAGTTCTGGAGAACCCACCAACACCCCTTGTCGACTTTGAATGGCTTCAACAAAGGCATGGGCTTTGGATAAACTTTGTAAGGTTCCGGTATCCAACCAAGCCGTGTCTTGTTCCAAGACCGCAACACGCAAGCAATCTTCTTTCCAATACGCATTGTGAATGTCGGTGATTTCAAGTTCGCCTCTGGCGCTCGGTTTGACTTGCTTTGCCTTTTCAACTACAGTATGGTCAAAGAAATAAAGACCAGGAATGGCAAGATTGGATTTTGGGCTTTTAGGCTTTTCTTCAATGGACCTTACGTTTCCCTCATCATCGAGCTCCACTATTCCATAACGCTCAGGGTTTTGTACGTGCGTGCCAAAAATAAGACCACCAGTAAAATCAGCAGATGGACTTTGTTTTTGGATGGCATTGCCGTAAAACAGATTGTCCCCTAAGATAAGCGCAACAGAGTCTGCTCCAATAAAACCAGCGCCAATCAAAAAAGCTTCCGTCAGCCCGTTGGGTTTTGGCTGAATAGCATAAGAAAATGAACACCCCAACGAACTCCCGTCACCTAAAAGGGCTTGAAATGCAGACTGGTCTCTGGGCGTTGTGATAATCAACACTTCAGAAATCCCTAAAGAAAGTAATGTAGACAAAGGGTAGTACAGCATCGGTTTGTCGTATACAGGTAACAGTTGTTTACTCACCGTTTTTGTCATCGGGTATAAGCGTGAGCCCGTTCCACCAGCAAGGAGTATTCCTTTCATTTGTTATCTAAATAAGCGGTCATGGTTTTTTCAATTCCTTGGTCCCAATTTGTTTTTGGAGACCAGCCCAATGTTGACTCTAGTTTACTAGGATCAATCGCATAGCGAAAGTCATGCCCTGGACGGTCAGTCAAAAAAGTAATCAACTTTTCGGCAGTGCCCAGATCTTGACCAAGCCGACGATCATAAGCCCGACAAAGGGCTTTGGCAACCTCTAGGTTTGATCGTTCACAACGCCCCCCAACAAGATATGTTTCTCCAATAGCCCCTTTGTGAAAAATAAGATCAATGGCGGTAATATGGTCTTCTACGTATAGCCAGTCCCTTACGTTTAATCCGTCTCCATAAATAGGAAGGGGTTGGGTTTTTTGTAGACACGACAACAAGGTGGGAATCAATTTTTCAGTGTGTTGATCAGGACCATAATTGTTGCTACAATTGGAAATTACATAGGGCAAGTCATAGGTCTCTCCATAAGCTCGTACCATGTGATCTGCACTTGCTTTAGAAGCCGCATAAGGAGATCGTGGCTGATAATGGCTTTGTTCCGTAAACAAACCTTCTTTTCCCAAAGACCCATAGACCTCATCAGTGCTGATGTGATAGAACCGATGGTTGTTTCCTTTTTTCCAATGCGTACGACAGGCATTGAGGAGGTTCATCGTGCCAACGATATTGGTTTTGCCAAAAGGTAAAGGGCCTATTATTGAACGATCAACATGTGATTCTGCTGCAAGATGAATAACGGCTTCAAATTTATGCGTAGAAAACAAACTGTCAAGCAGAGATGAGTCATTGATGTTTCCCTCAACAAACTGATAATTCGGCATTTTGTTTATATCATCCAAACGTGACAAATCAGCGGCATAAGTCAGCGCATCCAGATTCATAATAGCATAATCGGGATAGCTTTTGACAAGATGTCGAACTAAATGAGACCCGATAAATCCAGCGCCGCCTGTTACTAATATGGTCATACGTTCAATAGATAACGAAAGAGTTGCTTCAAAAGTACAAATCATTTTTTGAGCAGGTTGTATGCAATTTTATACTTTTACCCACGTTTAATTACTGTATAACATCAACCATACCCTATTTGGAACCTATACTCAAGCGGAGTTTTGACGTATTGTTTGCCATTGCAATTCTTTTTTTGGTCATGTCATGGCTTGTACCCGTATTGTGGATATTGAATCTTTTTGTTGGTGGAGGACCATTGTTTTTTAGCCATCAGCGAGAAGGGAAAGACCGAAAATTGTTTTGGTGTTATAAGTTTAGAACATTTCCCAAAAACGCCGTTCACCCAAAGCCAGGAGATCCGATGACCACGCCAATTCCATGGTTGGGCACCTTGCTTCGCAATACGGGCATCGATGAACTTCCACAAGTCTTCAATATCATAAAAGAAGAAATGTCTGTTGTTGGTCCCCGACCACATCTACCAGAATATAACGCCTATTATCAGAACGTAGTCGGGCAAGAAGAAATAGATAAGCGTCACAACACCCGTCCAGGATTGACAGGACTGGCCCAAATCCGAGGATACCGCGGGGACACTCCCAACAATGCTTCCATTCACAAGCGATTCAATAGCGATATTGAATACATCAATAGACAATCTTTCCTTTTAGACCTAGAAATCATTATCATTTCTTTTTGGATGTTGATCCGTGCCGCATTACGTCGAATTTTTAATTAGTCAACCGCTAATCTGCAAGCGACAAATTCCTATTTTTGACAAAAACAAGTATGAAGGTACTTATATTGGGAAGCGGTGGTCGGGAATACACATTCTGTCACCAACTGGCAAAAAGCCCACACCAACCAAAATTATTTATTGCACCTGGCAATGCAGGAACGGCTTATTTTGGCACAAATATTGACGTGTCACCCACAGACTTTGAAGGGCTTAAACAAGCGGTGCTCGCTCACGAGATCGAAATGGTTATTGTTGGTCCTGAAGTTCCATTGGTGGAAGGGGTAGTTGATTTTTTTATTACCGATAAAGTGCTTGCACATATTCCTGTGATTGGGCCCTCTAAAAAAGGGGCAGAACTTGAAGGGAGTAAGGAGTTTGCCAAGGCCTTTATGCAACGCCACAATATTCCCACTGCTGCTTATAAAAGCTTTACTAAAGACACCCTTGCGGAAGGTATTGCCTATCTTGAGTCTATAACACCTCCCTATGTCCTGAAAGCCGATGGCTTGGCAGCTGGAAAGGGGGTGGTGATTCTCAATGAGCTTGCTGGTGCCAAATCGGAACTAACCGCCATGCTTGCAGAGGCCAAGTTTGGAGAAGCCAGTCAAAAGGTGGTGATTGAAGAGTTTTTGGATGGGATTGAGTTGTCTTGTTTTATACTCACTGACGGTAAATCTTACAAAATATTACCTATGGCTAAGGATTATAAACGCATTGGGGAAGGAGACACAGGACTTAACACAGGAGGTATGGGTGCCGTTTCACCGGTTCCGTTTGCCGATGAGGCCTTTTTGCAAAAGATTAAAGAGCAAGTTATCGCGCCGACCATCCTTGGACTCAAGCAAGATGAAATTCCCTATGTGGGCTTCGTCTTTATAGGACTGATCAAAGTCGGAGAAAATCCCAAAGTGATTGAGTACAATGTCCGTATGGGCGATCCCGAAACTCAAGTGGTCTTACCGCGCATCCAAAATGACTTATTTGAATTGTTACAAGCCACAGCTTTTGGAACGCTCGATGGCATAAATTTGTCGATAGACAAGCGCTCTGTTTCAACCATAGTTGCTGTTTCTGGGGGTTACCCCGAGAGTTATGAAAAAGGAAAGACGATTCGTGGAATTGGACCAAGTGATTTTGTTGTCCATGCCGGAACAGCCATTGTTGATGAGGAATTGGTCACGAGCGGAGGACGAGTCTTATCCGCAACGGGCATTGGGAATGACCATAACCAAGCTATTGAGCAGAGCTATCAGGCCTTAGCCAAGATTGATTTCGAAGGAATATATTACAGAAAAGATATCGGGTTCGACTTATAAAAAGGAATGCGAGGTAGAGTCTGTATCCTCTTCGCCTCTGTCGTTAAATTTTTTAAGCTGTAGAATCCAATAGGTCGTTGCGGCAAATCCAATTCCCAGAAATACCCAGTTTATGCCATTGGCTAAAAACCAACTTGTAAGTTCGAGCTCACGTAATAGGTTGAGGGGGACAAATAAGATTTCTTGAAAGAGATAAGCAATCGTTTCGAAAAAGGCTTTCATTTTTTCAGTGTTTTGTGGGGACAAAAATAAGGTACTGATGGATGAGATACAACCCAGACCAATTATATTTGATAAAAAATCAAATGAAAATGTAAAATGACTAAAACATAAACATAGTTTTTATAATTTATAATCGGATTAGATGGGCAAACCAAAACACCTTATGATTTTTCGTTTTTCGGCCATGGGAGACGTGGCGATGATGGTGCCTGTGTTGCGCTGTTTATACGCTCAAAACCAGAACATACAGGTTACATTAGTTACCCGAAAACGTTTTGCACCTATTTTCAAGGAGTTCAATCAATTACAAATCATTACAACGGACTTTATTGGAAAACATAAGGGGCTTAAAGGACTCTATCGTTTGTATAAAGAGCTCAAACAAATCAAACCTCGTTGCATAGCCGATATACACAACAACTTATCCAGTCGTATACTTCGTTTGTTTTTTAAACTATCGTTTACAAGAGTGAAGGCAATTGACAATGGCTATCTAGAGCTCAAACGACTGATTCACCCAACAAAAAAGACAATGAAACCGCTCACCCCACAGTACTACCGATATGTGGAAGTGTTTTCCCGTTTAGGCTTTGCGCTTGATGTCAACAAGCATAAATTTCCAATTAAACCAGGTCTTCAAAAATCGAGTTTGGAACTCGAACTTCCAGCCGACAGAAAATGGATTGGGATTGCGCCCTTTGCTTCACACCCTGGCAAAACATATCCCCTTGACTTGATGCAAAAGGTAGTGGGCTATCTTCAACAGCAGCACACGGTCTTTCTGTTTGGTCATGGTTCAAAGGAAACTGCGCAAATCCATATTTGGGCCAAGGCCTATCCCCATGTGATTCCGCATGCTTTGGAGATGCCTTTTTCGGATCAGCTCGATTTGATTGCGAATCTCGATGCCATGATTTCGATGGATTCAGCCAATGGTCATTTGGCAGCCAATTTTGGGGTGCCAGTCATTACACTGTGGGGCATGACACACCCCTTTCTAGGATTTTCTGCATTTGGACAAAACAACCACGTCCTTGTCAATCGAGAAAAGTTTCCCAAAGTACCCACCTCGGCCAATGGCAAAAAGGTACCTAAAGGGTATAAAGATGCCATGCGGACCATCACTCCAGAGGAGGTCATTGAAATGGTTTTGGAAAAGATCTAGTTATACGTCGTCAAAGTCAACGACCACACGCTCACTTGTACAGCTTGCCTGACAGGTCAATATAAGGCCTTCAGCTACCTCACTATCGGAAAGAATCTGATTGCCGGCCATACTGACCTCGCCTTCTTTTATGCGCCCAATACAACTTCCACAAACCCCGCCTTGGCAGGAATAAGGGGGGTCGAAACCAGCATCGATGGCAGCTTCCAATACGGTCTTGCTCGCATCGGCAGAAAAAGGATGTCTTTCATCGTCTAATACCACTTCATACTGCACGAACCCTTCCAACGAACGGTCGATTTCAACACCCCCAGTGAAGTGCTCCACATGAATATTTTCATCACGCACGCCAGAGTCGGAGAGGGCTTGTACAGAGGCTTCAATCATTCCAGTAGGCCCACAGACATAAAAATCATCAAAGTTTAATTGGCTAAACAAGGTGTTTCGCACATAGTTGATGTGAGACATATCAATCCGCCCAAAAAGGGCATCAGTCGTTTTCTCTCGACTGTAGATATGCACAATTTCAAAGCGTTGATCGTATACGGTTTGTAGGGTTTGCAATTCATCCGCAAACATCTTGTCGTCTTTCGATCGATTTCCATACACCAACACCACTTTTCCTTCTGTTTTTTTGAGGGCAGTCTTAGCAATTGATAAGATAGGAGTTATCCCACTCCCCGCAGCCAGCAACAAAAGGTTATTCTTTCCGTTGGGTTCATAGACAAATCGCCCCTCAGGAGCACCCACTTCAAAGGTGTCACCAACTTTGATTTGTGTATTGGCATAATTGGAAAACAATCCGTTTGGGATGGCTTTAATCCCCACACGTAAAACCCCTTCGTGCGGCGCACTACAAAGCGAATAGGATCGTCTAACTTGCTCACCATCAATATTATGACACAGGGTAAGGTATTGCCCAGCCTTGAACGAAAAGGGTTGTCTAAGTTCTTTTGGTATGAAAAACGAAATGGCAACAGCATCATCAGTCAGGCGCTGAATTTCCTTAACTTGTAAAGGGTGGTGTCCAGGCATAGAGAATTTTTTTACAAACATATAAAAATGATATCTTTGATAGTCCAAAAAAAACCTATGTTTCTTCGATTATTGCAACTTCAATGGAAATCATATCGACGATCTGCCGCATTTACATCGGGTGTGATTACTTCTGTTTTTTATTTTTTTGGAATGCTGTTTTTTATCGGCATGTTCATTTTTTTGGGCAATATTAGCTTTAAAATATTAGATGAAGGAATTGGGGTTGAGCCCTTGACTTTTGTCAATCAATACATGATTTATGGGACCTCTTTTTGGGTAGTTTGGCGTTATTTTATTCAAAAAATGCCAGTGCTAAATATTCAGGCCCTGTTGTCCTTACCGATCAAAGAGAATACGATTGTCCATTACGCACTTGGGCCAACGGCATTTTCTTTTTTTAATGTCTCAAATGCGTTTTTCTTTATACCCTTTTCCATTGATTTACTAGACAACGGATATCCATTTTCTCAAGTACTGAGCTGGCATTTGGCAATAGTAGCAATCGTCTTTTGCACCAACTATCTCAATATCCTAATCAACGATCGCAATGATGTGTTTTATGGGGGTGCAGTGATTTTGGTTTTGTTTGCTGTTTTTCAGCGCTACGAAATCTTTGACATCACTACTTACACAGGCCCAGTATTTGACAGGTTTTACAATGACCCAATTTACGCTCTTATTCCTTGGTTGATACTTTTATTGCTATACCGATCGACCTTTACTCATTTTAAGCGAAGAATGTATCTCGACGCAGGATTGCAAGTCATCAAAAAAGATGCGCAACAGATTCGATTGGGGTGGCTCAATCGTTTTGGGCGAACGGCTATTTTTGTGAAAAATGACATCAAACTAATTTTGCGAAACAAACGTTCCAAAATGACACTTTGGATTTCTCTAATGTTTTTATTTTATGGGCTTTTATTTTTTACAGACTCATCAGGGGGCTTGTATGATAATCCTGTCTGGAAAATTTTTGCAGGAATTTTTGTTTCTGGTGGGTTTTTGTTCACCTTCGGCCAATATGTACCGAGTTGGGACAGCGCCTATTACCCTCTAATGATGAGCCAAAATATTGTCTATCGCGAATATTTGAACGCTAAGTGGTCTATGATTACAATCGCCACAGTTTTAAGTACACTACTGGGGACTTTTTATTTGCTTTTTGGCTTGGATGCTTATGCTGCTATTCTTACGGGAGCGATTTATAATATTGGCATTAATGGCTATTTGGTCCTGCTTTCAGGGGCCTATATCAAAACACCAATCGATTTGACATCGACCAAAAAGCCTTTTGGCGACAAACAGGCATTTAATGCAAAGACCTTGCTATTGACTTTACCAAAACTTTTTTTACCAATGGTTCTTTATTTCGCTGGGAGTTTTTTTGGAGGGGAATGGGCTGGTTTTATGACAGTTGCTTTTACAGGGATCCTCGGATATTTTTTAAAAAACAAGGTCTTCGATTTGATAGAGACGCTGTATAAAACAGAAAAGTACAAAACCCTAAATGCATATAAACAAAACACATGATTAGAATTGATCAATTGACAAAACGCTACGGAGACACGACCGTTCTCAACATTCCTGAAATGGATATTCCCAAGGGTCAAGTTTTTGGACTTGTGGGGAACAACGGGGCCGGAAAAACAACACTGTTCAGTTTACTACTCGACTTGATCCAAGCTACTGAAGGAACAGTAAAGATTGACCAGGCTGATGTGAGCAATTCAGAAGCCTGGAAGACAAATACTGCTGCCTTTTTAGACGATAGCTTTTTAATCGGTTATTTGACTCCGGAGGAGTATTTTTATTTCATAGGCGAATTACGCAAGGTTTCAAAAGAGGATGTTGACGAATTATTGGCTGGGTATGCTGATTTTTTTAATGATGAGATTCTAAACAAAAAGAAATATATCCGTGACTTGTCGAAAGGAAACCAAAAGAAAGTGGGTGTGGTTGCAACCTTTATTGGCGCCCCCGAACTCTTGATTCTCGACGAACCCTTTGCCAATCTAGACCCCACAACTCAAATTCGGCTTAAAGAACTTTTGAGCGAAAAAGGAAAAGATACAAACACAACCATTCTGATTTCGAGCCATGATATTCAGCACGTGACAGAGGTTTGTGAACGCATAGCGGTCTTGGAAAAAGGGGAAATTGTTAAAGACCTACAAACTACAGCGAAAACATTAAAAGAACTCGAGGCGTTTTTTACCAAATAAACAAGATGCCCATACCAAACCGCCAAAATAAGAGTTTTATCTACATGAAACATATGTTTATTGTAGCGATTGTATTTCTTTTCCTTGCCAGTTGTTCAACGCGCAAGGATCGAGCGCTAAACAGGGCCTATCATCAAACGACCACCAAATTTAATGTACTCTTCAACGGAGACGAAGCCATTGCTGCTGGAATCGAAGCAGAAATCGCATCTCACCAACCCAATTTTTGGGAGCAGTTGCCCGTAGAACCCTTTTCTTTAGTGGATTTGTTTACCCTCAGCCCTAAAGAAAACGCCAACTTTTCAAGAGGAGAAGAAAAAGCGGTAATCGCTGTGCAAAAGCACAGCATGCAATTTGGTAACGAACAGCGCAATCAACAAATTGATGAGGCCTATATATTGCTAGGCAAGGCGCGCTATTACAACGGTAGATACCTCCAAGCCCTAGACGCTTTCAATTATATCATTGACCAGCTGCCAAACACAAGCAGTGAAAATAAAGCCCAGCTTTGGAAAGCCAAAGTCTTTATTCAGCTTTTACAAGAACAACGAGCCATTGCCATTCTTAAGGAGCTAGTGTCTAACTCCGAACTCACTTTAGCCGAATTAGCCGACGCTTCTGCTTATTTGGCAAAGGCACACCTTGCCCTCAACCAACCCCAACAAGCGACCCAACCACTTTACAATGCAGCCGCCATTACAAAAGACAACGCCACCCGCGCACGATACTACTATCTTCTTGGACAATTGCATGATAATCTAGAACAACGAGACTCGGCAGCGGCCGCCTACCAAAGGGTAATCGATCTCAATCGACGTATTCCCAGAATCTATTGGATACATGCGAAACTAAATCAGTTAAACACCAGCCAAGCAGACGAGGAAACTGTGCAGAAACAATACAGCAAGTTGACCAAAAACGAGGAAAACAAACGCTACTTGGATAAAATTCATTTTAGCCATGCGCTATACAGCTTGTCAACCAATGACACCCTTTCTGCCAAAGAGCTGATCAATGCAAGTCTGCGAACAAACACCAAAGACAAGATTTTAAAAGGATTGGCTTACGAAACCATGGGGAATGTGTTTTTTGAAGAAAATCAATTTGTTCTTTCTGGGGCATATCTAGACAGCACCCTACAAGTCTTGCCTCCCAAAACACGTAAGTATCGAAAAATCAAACGCAAAAGAGACAAGCTCAACGACATTATCGATTATGAGACCACTCGACAAACGACAGACAGCTTGTTGGTTCTAATCGATAAAACACCAGAGGAGCAAACCGCTATATTTGAAAGTTATATCAAAGCCCTCAAAACAGCAGATTCACTTCGATTTGTCCAGCAAGAACGACAACAGCAATTGGCTGCCAATACTTCTTTTTTTGACAGTGATTTCTATTTCTACAACCGAACGGCTCGGACTCGTGGAGAGAGTGAGTTTTATCGCATTTGGGGGAATATCAAAAAAACAGACAACTGGCGGTATTCGAGCTTGCAATCTGTTGCATTCAACCCAGAAGAAAGTGCGCCTGAAGATGAAGCTGAGGAGAAACCACTTGACCCCCGTTATATTGTTGAAACCTATACAAGTCAGATTCCTTCAGTCGAAGCCAAAGACAGTTTGAGTCAAGTGCGCAATGTGGCTTATTTTGACGCAGGCCTGGCCTACAAAGAACAGTTTGGGGCCTATCCACAAGCCAAAGACCGACTGCATACACTCCTATCTCTGGACACCGAATACAATTTACCGTCTTTATACCACCTTTATCAAATCGAGTTGGAAACAGCTGGAGACCAAGCAGCGGCCTATAAAAATCGCATTATCACAGAATATCCGGACTCCCAATACGCCATGATCCTTCAAAATCCCGAGGCTATGGAGGAAGCTTTGAGCCGTTTTGAGGAACGATACACTGCGCTTGAATACCGTTTTAAAGCCCAAGCTTTCGAAGAGGTTATAGATGAGTGCTTTACGGCTATGCTATCATTACAAGACGAGACCTTTCGCTCTCGCTTTGCCTTGTTACGAGCTCATGCAATCGGTCGATTGGATGGTATTACTGCATATCAAACGGCCCTTTCTGAAGTCGCACTATCGTTTCCCAACCAAGAAGCAGGTGAAGAAGCCAGTAAACGACTGCTAGAAATCAAAAATCTCACTCCAAATCATGCTGAAGAAGGTGATCGTTATTTGGTTTATTTTGTGTTTGATCGAAAAGGTCACGACACTACTAAACGCATACAAACCAAAGTAAAAGAAACGATTTCTTCTCAGGGTCTCCAACGAACGGTAAGTGCAACGATTGATGTGCTTGACAGACAAACCGAGTTGTTGGTGGTTCAGCGATTTACATCCGATGACCAAGCAACTGACTATCGCGAAAATTTGCTAAGAGTTCACCCAGAATTGCGTAAAATCAAAAATTTTGTAGCTTTGACATCCACTTTGCGTGATATCCTTATTTTCAAAGATGTAAGCAAAGAATAGTCGAAATGAGATTTAAAGCAAAACAACAAATGGACAACTCTAGAAACAACATCAAAATCAATTTTATTGAGCCCAATACCAAGGTAATTGGAGAAATCCATTCTGAATCTGATTTTCGTATTGATGGAACTCTTGAAGGAACAGTACAAACCACAGGCCGTGTAGTTGTTGGCCAAGAAGGTAAAATTAAAGGTAAAATCATCTGCACAAACGCAGATATCATGGGAACATTTGAGGGAACAATCGAGGCATCTAATCTCTTATCCATCAAGGATGAAGGGGTGATCGATGGTAAAGTGATCGTAGGAAAATTGGCGGTTGAAGCAGGCGCAATGCTCAACGCACAGTGTTTGATGAAAAAAGCCATCAAATCCTTACAGCCCGTCGATGAAGAAAAATCCGAAAAAACCGCATAAACAAAACGTTTTTCGTTGGCTAGCCCTTACTGGCTATGTTGTCCAGCTCGGGGTTACAATCTATTGTTCTGCTCGTCTAGGTCAATGGATCGACCTTACTTACCAAACTGATCGAATTTGGACATTGATTTTTGTTTTGCTGGGTCTTTTCGTTTCCGTAATAATTTTGTTGCAACAACTCAAAACGCTCAATCATGACTAAACCATTACTCAAACTTGGTGGTGGATTGCTTTTCGCACTTTCATTGGCGTTTGTAACACACACCACGTTGATGCCTGACCCACTTTGGGAACAAATCCGAATCATGTGGCTATGCTACTTTTTTAATTTTGGATTAGCTGTACTTATCTTTTGGGCAGTCCTCGCCACATACAAAAAAAACGTAATGCTTGTGGGGGGTGTGTTTATGGGTGGTAGCATGTTGAAGTTTGGTATTTTCTTTTTTTTGATTTATCCCGATTTCAAAGCAGATGGGCTGGTGGGCCGTGATGAGCTCAGCTTGTTTTTTATTCCGTATCTAATTTCTTTGTTTTCGATGACTTATGCTGCATCCCGCATTTTGCAACGTGCATAGTCCTTGCATTTTTTGGCGAAATCCATTTCATTTTTAACCGTAAATAATTTACATTTGCTCCCGTAATTCGCATGAGAAAAAAACAACTTATTTCGGCGATATTTTTTGTCCTTTCGGCCTTTTTTGCTCAGGCAGTAGAAGTAGGACCTGAAGACGAAGAAAAAACAGGCGACTTAAAGTCTGAAATTAAGGCATACATCCGCCATCACTTAGAAGACACCCACGACTTTTCAATCGGATCTTACACTACAGATGCGGGCAAGAAAAAATATATCGGATTTTCGCTTCCTGTGATATTATGGGATGATGAATTGGTCAGCTTTTCATCAGGCAAGCTCAAGCATGGCAAATCGGTTCACAAAGCTGGATCTAAGTATTACAAACTCTATCATGGGAAAATTTATCGCACCGATGCGGAGGGAACTATTACTTACGGCGCAGGCAAAAAAGTAACCAACGACAAACCGCTGGACTTGTCGATGACCAAAAGTGTGGTTACCATGTTGTTTACTGCGGCTTTGATGTTCTTTTTATTTCGAAGTTTGGCAAACTCTTACAAAACAAATGGCAGTATTGCTGCTGGTGTTGGTCGTTTCTTTGAGCCAATTGTCATTTATATTCGCGACGACATCGCCATCCCCAACATTGGAAAAAAACATTATAGAAAATATATGAGCTATTTGCTCACCATCTTCTTTTTTGTGTGGTTTTTGAATATCCTAGGGCTGTCACCATTAGGGATTAATGTCACTGGAAATATAGCCGTTACATTTGGGTTGGCTTTATTGACGTTTTTGATCACCAACCTAACTGCAAATAAAAATTATTGGGCACACATCTTCTGGATGCCAGGAGTGCCTGTTTTGATGAAAATTGTATTAGCACCAATCGAATTATTAGGGTTGGTTATCAAGCCGTTTTCATTATTGATCCGTTTGTATGCCAACATCCAAGCGGGCCACATCGTATTGATGAGTTTAATTGGATTAATGTTTATTTTCAACAATTGGCTCGGCAGTAGTTTATCATTTGTTTTGGCATTTGCAATTTCGATCATCGAAGTTTTAGTTGCCTTATTACAAGCGTATATTTTCACAATGCTATCCGCTTTGTATTTTGGGTTCGCAGTGGAAGAACATGAAGAAGCACATTAACATTATTAATATTTAAAACAATAATCATTATGGAAATTCCAGCAATTGTAGGCGCAGGATTAGTAGTTATCGGAGTAGGAATGGGAATCGGCCGCATCGGAGGTTCAGCTATGGAAGCGATCGCTCGTCAGCCAGAGGCCTATGGAAAAATTCAAACTGCAATGTTGATTGCAGCTGCCCTTATCGAGGGAATCGGTTTTGCAGCATTGTTTGCAGTATAAGACAACACCCAACTGCAGCGGGTAGTGTAAGCACACCGCCCACTAGAAGTTAAAACTAAGGATATGGAAAAACTATTGGGAGAATTCTCTTTTGGACTGTTTATTTGGCAGACACTTATCGTTGTTTGTCTTCTTTTGTTGTTGCGCAAATTTGCTTGGAATCCAATTCTCAATGCGATCAATGATCGTGAGGAGGGGATCCGAAGCGCACTTCAGTCTGCTGAAGATGCACGTGCAGAAATGCAAAACTTGCAAGCTGATAACGTGAGGGTTCTGAAGGAAGCACGTGCCGAGCGTGATGGACTTCTCAAGGAAGCAAGAGACATCAAACAAAAAATAATCGATGATGCAAAAGATGAAGCCAAAACACAAGCAGCTCAAATTATGAAGCAGGCACAAGTGGCGATTGAAAGCGAAAAGCAAGCGGCTGTGGCTGAGCTCAAGCAACAAGTTGCTTTTTTGTCGATCGAAATTGCTGAAAAAGTAACCAAAGAGACTTTGTCAGATGACAAAAAGCAAACCCAATTGGTTGAAAAATTACTCAAAGACGTAAATCTGTAAACCATGAAAGGATCTCGAGTCGCGATTCGTTATGCCAAAGCCCTACTAGCAACTGCGCAAGAGCAACAAGCACTTGATCAAGTAGCGGAGGACATGGAGTCGGTATATACGACTTTGGAGAACAGCCAAGAATTGAAGGCGGTTTTAGCAAGCCCAGTCATAAGCGCTGAGCTAAAAGGTGACACGCTTAAGTCCATTTTTGGTAAGGTATCAAGCGTTGTCAAAACCTTTTTGGCATTGGTTGCAGAAAACAATCGTGCCAATCACTTAGATGGAGTGGCACTCAAATACAAACAACTCTATCAAGATTTACAGGGCAAACAAGAGGCAGAGGTCACAACAGCTGTACCACTGACTCTAGCCCTTGAAAAAATGGTGATGGAGAAAATCAAAACGCTAACCGACAAAAAAGTAGAGCTTGTCAGTAAAGTTGATCAAGATATTATCGGGGGATTTATTTTGCGCTTGGGCGATCAGCAATTTGATGCTAGTGTTGCCAACCAATTGCAATCCCTAGAACACAAGTTAAGTAATCGAAAAGCATTAGCATAGGACTATGGCAGATGTAAAAGCAGCGGAAGTATCCGCAATTATTAAGCAACAATTAACAGGGTTCGACTCAGGGGTATCTCTGGATGAAGTCGGAAGTGTACTTCAAGTCGGAGACGGGATTGCCCGTGTTTATGGCTTGTCCAACGCCCAGTACGGAGAGCTGGTTTCTTTTGACTCGGGCTTGGAAGGCATGGTACTAAACCTGGAAGAAGACAACGTCGGAGTGGTACTTTTGGGACCATCAAAAGGCGTAAAAGAAGGCGACACCGTGAAACGCACACAGCGAATTGCTTCCATCAATGTTGGAGAAGGAGTTGTTGGACGTGTTGTTGACGCTCTCGGAAATCCAATTGATGGGAAAGGTGCTTTGACAGGTGACCTTTACGAAATGCCGCTTGAGCGTAAGGCACCAGGGGTAATTTTTCGTCAGCCAGTAAACGAGCCACTCCAAACAGGAATCAAATCTATCGATGCGATGATCCCAATCGGGAGGGGACAACGCGAGTTGGTCATTGGAGACCGTCAAACGGGAAAAACGACTGTTTGTATTGATACTATCCTAAATCAAAAAGAGTTTTATGATGCTGGTGAACCCGTTTACTGTATTTATGTAGCGGTTGGCCAAAAAGCATCGACGGTTGCTGCCATAGCCAAAGTTTTGGAAGATAAAGGCGCATTGGCATATACAACGATTGTTGCTGCCAACGCATCTGACCCAGCACCGATGCAGGTATATGCACCTTTTGCAGGGGCTGCAATTGGGGAGTATTTTAGAGATACTGGTTGCCCAGCACTGATCATTTATGATGATTTGTCTAAGCAAGCAGTTGCCTACAGAGAGGTATCTCTTTTGTTGCGTCGCCCACCGGGACGAGAGGCCTACCCTGGTGACGTTTTCTATTTGCATTCACGCCTATTGGAGCGTGCTGCTAAAGTCATCAATGATGATGATATTGCCAAGAACATGAATGACCTTCCAGAGTCACTCAAGCCCATTGTCAAAGGAGGAGGTTCATTGACCGCTTTGCCAATTATCGAAACCCAAGCTGGGGACGTTTCGGCTTATATTCCAACCAATGTAATTTCGATTACGGATGGTCAGATTTTCTTGGAGTCGGACTTGTTTAACTCAGGTGTTCGCCCAGCGATCAACGTGGGGATTTCAGTATCTCGAGTCGGAGGGTCTGCACAGATCAAATCTATGAAAAAGGTTGCAGGAACACTCAAACTCGACCAAGCACAGTTTCGCGAACTCGAGGCCTTTGCCAAATTTGGTTCGGACCTTGACGCAGCAACACTCAATGTGATTGAAAAAGGAAAACGCAATGTTGAAATCCTCAAGCAAGCGCAGAATGATCCCTTTACTGTTGAAGATCAAGTTGCGATTATTTATGCTGGATCGAAAAACCTATTGCGTGAAGTTCCTGTTGAGAAAGTAAAGGAATTTGAGCGCGCATATCTCGAGTTGCTCAACGCAAAGCATCGCAAGGTGCTAGACGACCTCAAAGCAGGAAAGCTAACGGACAAGGTGATTGATAAGCTCAAGAAAGTAGCGTCAGACGTCGCAGCCAATTACAAATTTTAAGTTGAGTGTAGGGCATGGCAAACCTTAAGGAAATTCGCAGTCGAATCGCATCGGTCTCCTCGACCATGCAAATCACCAGTGCCATGAAAATGGTATCTGCAGCGAAACTCAAAAAAGCCCAAGATGCGATTACAGCCATGCGTCCCTATTCCGACACCTTGACGGAACTTTTGCAAAACCTTAGTGGTTCAATTGAAGACGCTTCAGGCAGTATTTATGCAACGGAGCGACCCTTAAAGACGGTTCTTTTGGTTGCAATCACGTCGAACCGTGGATTATGTGGCGGATTCAACTCGAACATCATCAAAGAGGTTGTCAGCCAGCGGGACAACAATTATGCTGGCAAGCAAGTGGATGTGTTTACGATTGGGAAAAAGGGGAATGATATTCTCAGTAAAGAATTTTCAGTTACCGAAAACCGTGGAGATATATTTGACGAGCTTACTTTTGCCAATGTAGCCACAGTTGCCGATCAGCTGATGGAGCTTTACGACACCGGAACCTATGATCGAATTGACTTGGTGTATAACCGCTTTAAAAATGCGGCTACGCAACTCGTTACTACGGAACAGTTTTTACCGATTGTCCCTGTTTCTGGGGTGACAACCTCATCATCGGATTATATCTATGAGCCAGCTCAGGAAGAGATTGTGAGCACCTTGATTCCAAAGGCACTTAAAACCCAATTGTTTAAAGCACTTCGCGACTCGTTTGCAAGTGAGCACGGCGCACGAATGACGGCCATGCATAAGGCCACTGACAACGCCACTGAACTCAGAGACCAACTCAAGCTCACCTACAACAAAGCGCGCCAAGCAGCGATTACCAATGAAATCCTCGAAATCGTTGGCGGTGCGGAGGCGTTGAATGGGTAAACGTGACATTTCTTTTTAGATTTCCTACCTTGCAAGCATATGAGATCCCTTCTCTGTGCTCTAATTTTGGTTTTGCTTTCTTCGTGTAGTACCGCGCCTCGGACCACTTCATCTACTGTTATTGGAGTAACTCAAGTCAAAAAACCACCCTTTACAATCATCGAACTCAGCCTTACCCCATGGTCAGCAGGAAGAGAAGAAGGCGGAACAGGCTACCTCTTCGAGCTTACCCTGTCAGAGCCCTTCGCATCCTTGGATAGTGTCGTCTATAAAGGAAATCGGGCAGTGTGGAAACGAAATACTATGCAACTCGATAAGGCGATATATACGGCCAATGTCCAAGAGAAAAGCACACCTCAAAAGGAGCTCATTCTAGATGGAAATCTAATAAAAGAATACGGAAACACCCCACCCAATCGAACATCAGATCAAGTCACTATTTTATACAGTTCCCGCAATAAACCGCAGGTTTACATCCACACCAAATTTCAACGTAAAGAGCCGCTTCTGTATATGTAGTTTGGCGAAGCAGACGATTCGACGTATTTTAGAAATAAATTCAGCTGCTTGTTTAATCCGAGACAGTTTATCAAAGAGACATTTACCTATGGGGCGGCTACCATTATTCCACGCGTGCTTAATTTCTTACTTGTCCCCCTCCACACCCAAAGCCTCCCCGTAACCGGCTATGCCGAAAACACCACCTTTTACATTTATGCTGCCTTTTTTAATATCCTACTCACCTATGGGATGGAAACCTCTTTTTTTCGTTTTTTTAGCAGTAGTGACTACAAAGATCGAGTATTGGGAACAGCCACCATTTCGCTGCTGACGACCACGACAATCGTTTTTGTGTTGCTATTCACTCAAGCAAATACTACCGCCGAAGCTGTGGGAATGCGCAGCCATCATTTTATTTTGCTGTTGGGTGTCTTACTTTGTGATACCCTCGTTGTGATTCCGTTTGCATACCTACGTGCCACAGGGAAATCCAGTCGATTTACTTCCTTAAAACTTCTCAATGTGGGAGTTTATGTGGGGCTTAATCTTCTGTTTTTATGGTGGATTCCAAAAGGGGATCAAAGCTTTTTAAATGATGATCCTGTACAATATGTATTTATCGCAAATTTAGCAGCGAGTCTGTTTGTTCTTTTGTTTTTAATTCCGTTTTATTTCCGTGTACGTTGGCAGTGGAATCGTACTCTACAAGGACAAATGTTGCGCTATGGCGGACCGATTATGTTCGCTGGATTCGCCTTTGTAATCAACGAAAACTTCGATAAGCTCTTGATTCGCCACTATATCGATGATGCCACGATGGGTGCGTATAGCGGATGTTATAAACTTGCGGTATTTATGACCCTTTTTGTACAGGCCTTTCGCCTTGGAGCAGAGCCCTTTTTCTTTGCTTACGCTAAACAGAAAAACGCACCTCAAGTGTATGCACTAATCCTCAAGTATTTTGTCTTGTGTGGTTCGGTACTGTTTCTGGGGGTTTGTGTGTTTCTCGAACCGTTAAAAGTGCTTTTGATCCGAAATGAAAGCTATTGGATTGCCATGCAAATTGTTCCTTTGATTCTGTTTGCCAACCTCTTTTTAGGGATCTATCACAACCTATCCATTTGGTATAAGCTCACAGATCGCACATCTATGGGGATGTATATTTCTTTTGGGGGTGCATTGGCAACGATTGGTTTAAACCTGTGGTTGATTCCCACCATTGGATTTATGGGAGCGGCTTGGGCTACGCTCATCGCTTACGGTTCCATGGCAGGAGTATCTTATATGCTGGGGCGTAGATATTATCCGATTCCTTATCACGTGGGCCGATTGTTACTCTACTTATCCGTTTCTGTTGGAATGGGTTGGCTTTTGATACAGCAAATTGGCAACTTATGGATGGGCACGCTAATGCTTTTTGTATTTTTGTTACTGGGCCTTCTATTAGAGAAGGACGAACTAAAACAACTTTTTGCAAATGACCATTCAAATCGTAAATCAATCTAACCATCCACTGCCGGCTTACGAAAGCGCGGCATCTGCAGGGATGGATCTACGGGCGAAACTTGACAGCCCCATTGTTTTAGAACCCCTAGAACGAGGGATTGTGAAAACGGGCTTGTTTATCGAACTCCCTGTCGGGGTAGAAGCACAAGTACGTCCCCGAAGTGGCCTAGCGATCAAAAAAGGAGTGACTGTACTTAATGCACCTGGCACGATTGATGCAGACTACCGCGGAGAAATCGGGGTGATTTTGATCAATCTGTCCAATGAGCCTTTTACCATTAATCATGGAGATCGAATCGCACAACTGGTCATTGCCAAACACGAATCAATTACTTGGAAACCAGCAGAAAAACTCAGCGATTCTGATCGTGGAACAGCGGGTTTTGGTAGCACAGGCATAACATAGAAAATATGAATATTATAGTACCCATGGCCGGACGCGGTTCACGCTTAAGACCTCACACACTAACCACACCAAAACCCATGTTGCTCGTAGCGGGCATGTCCATCGTCAGTCGTTTGGTGCGTGACATTGTAAGGCTGCTTGATCAGCCAGTCATCAACATCGGTTTTGTTCTTGGAGACCCTGTTTTTTTTGGAGATGAGGTTGTCGATGAACTCCAACAACTGGCAAAAGAATTCGGAGCAAAAGCACATATCTTTCGCCAGTTCAAAGCACTGGGAACAGGTCATGCTATTCTGTGTGCTGAGTCACTGCTTTCGGGACCGACGGTTATCGCCTATGCCGACACTCTTTTTCGCGCCGATTTTGCCTTAGACAGCAGTGCCGATGCCATCATTTGGGTTAAAAAAGTGAAGAACCCAGAGGCTTACGGGGTGGTTGAAACCAACGATAAAGGGGAGATCAAAGGGCTTGTTGAAAAACCCCAAACCCAAGTTTCGGACTTGGCCGTCATTGGGATTTACTATTTTAAACAGGCTGCAGATTTAAAAGATGAATTGACAGCTCTGATGGATGAAAAACTAACGCGTGGTGGAGAATATCAAATCAACGATGGGATCTTGCGCATGATACAAAATGGGAAACGCTTTACTACCGCTGAAGTGTCCCAGTGGATGGACTGCGGCAATCCAGCTATAACCGTAGAAACGAACCAACGTATGCTTCGAATTCTTGAAACAGAAGGCGAGCTCTTGGAAGGCACATACACCAACAGTAACAGCACAGTGATTCCGCCTTGTTATATCGCGGATGGGGTTGAAATCCACAACAGTACCATTGGACCTTTTGTCTCAATCGGTCAAGATACCCGAATTGAAAATAGCACCATTGAAAACAGTATGATTCAGTCCCATTGCGTGTTGAGCGGGGTAAAGCTAAAAGATGCCATGCTTGGAAACCACGTCAAATACAATGGCGATTTTTCCGTTGTCAGTCTTGGGGACTATACCGAACTAAAGTAGAGAAATGTGCAGGGCTTTGTTTTTTGGGACGATTTTGTTTATCATCAATAGTTGTGGCGTTTTACGATCAAAGCCAACCAGCACCATCAGCGTTTCCAACACCAAAGAACTTCTCAAGCAAACTCAGGGCACCCAACCCACTTGGAAAACTTTGGATTTGCGCGGCTCACTCACAGCGCGTCAAGGCAATATTAGTCAACGGATTACTACCATCATTCGGATCAGTGCAAACGAGTTGATCTGGCTAAATGCCGCGGTAATTGTACCGATGGGACGCGCGAAAATCGACCAAAGTGGAGTTGCTTTTTATGAACAAATTGGTAAAACCTTTTTTGAAGGAGACTTTTCGGTAATTGAAAAAACCCTTGGCCTAACACTTGACTATGCCCAAATCGAAAACAGCTTGCTGGGAATTCCTGTGTTTGCAACCGCACCAGGCAAAGCCCGTTTTGCAAGTATCAAAGACGGTTATGTCCTCAAATCTCGACAAGGCAATCTGCGATTGAGCAATACCTATAACCAGCAGTTTTTTATGGCCAAACAACTCTTGACTCTTGGCAATCAACGCCTCGTTATTCACTACGATGATTATCAGCAAACATCTGGCCAATGGATTCCGATGCAGGTTCGTTATGAAGGACAGTTTAAGGGCGAAACGGTTGAATTGGAGTTTACATTTCGCAAGGCCGAGGTTAATTCTGAGATTCGCACTCCCTTTTCCATTCCAAAATCCTATACTCCTTTATGAAAAAGCTATGGTTGGTCTTGCTATTGGGAATTATCTGTGGGGAATTCTATGGGCAGGACGCGCGAGCTCGATTAGAAAGCCAGCGAAAACAGCTCCAACAAGAAATTTTACAGATTAATGGGATGCTCCAAAAAAACAAAAGTCAAAAAGCCGATGTTCTTGAATCATTAGAAGACTTGTTTTTAAAAATCGATCGTTTGCGTGAATTGTTGAGACTGACCAATCGCCAAATCAATGGACTCACCAGCCAGATTAACAGCAACCAAGCCAAGATTACCGCCAAGGAAGAAGAACTCGAAATTTTAAAAGAAGATTATGCCGCTATGATCGTTAAGTCCCGTAAAAATGCTTCTCAACAAAACCGACTGATGTTTTTGTTTTCCTCTGACAATTTTTGGCAGGCAATCAAACGAGTTCGCTATATGAATCAATACGCTGCCTATCGTAAACAGCAGGGGCAAAATATCGCTAAAAAGACAGAGATCTTGCGTGAGCTCAACGAAACATTAACCGCACAAAAAGCGATTAAAGAAGAGTTGATGGCGGACAATCGAAAGGTGCAAGCCCAGTTTCAGCAAGAGCGTAAAAAACAAGAAAAAGTGATTCAAAATCTTCGCTCAAATGAGAGCAAATACGTAGCGCAGATCAAGAAGAAACAACGCCAAACAGCAAAAATTGACAAGGAAATCGACCGCTTGATTCGGGAAGCCATTGCCGCCTCCAATAAAAAAGCAGGTACAACCAATATAAACTTTGCACTCACCCCAGAGGCCAAGGCCCTAGCGGCTAGCTTTACAGCGAATAAAGGCCGACTCCCATGGCCGGTTCGAAAAGGGGTGGTCATTCAAAAATTTGGCACCCAACGCCATGCGGTTGTGCGAACCACAACCATCAAAAGCAATGGGGTGACCATCGCCACAAGCCCGGGAACTAAAGTACGCGCGGTGTTTGAAGGAACGGTACTGAATATTGTCCAGTTTCAAGGGAGCAACCCAATCGTATTGATTCAGCACGGGAGCTATGTCACGGCCTATAAAAACCTTGCATCGGTTTCAGTGCAAAAGGGGGACAAGGTCGTTTCCAAACAAGAAATTGGTACCATCTTCACCAATCCAACGACCCAACGCACGACCTTGCAGTTTAGCGTTTTTTATAACACCACACCCAAAAATCCCGCCGATTGGATTTTTCAGATGCGCTAAGGAAATCCAAGAATTAAGCTATATTTAATTTCTTGTTCTTTTAAATTCCATTATGACTCATCGATTGTTTTTTTTGATCAGCTTACCAATTGTGTTTACGAGCTTTGCTGCTTCTGATTGGGGTCAAACGGGACATCGGGTGATTGGATTGGTTGCGGAGCAACACCTCACCCAACAGACCCAAGCTGCGATAAGTGACCTTCTAGAAGGCGAATCCCTCGCTTTTGTTTCCACTTTTGGGGATGAAATTCGCTCGATCAAAGATTATAAACACTTTGATCCTTGGCATTATGTCAATTTGCCTTTGGACAAGCGGTACGGGGAAGAAACACCAAATCCCAAAGGGGATGTGTATCATGCCGTAAACCATTGTGTGGGTGTTTTAAAAGACCCCAATGCCAGTCGGGAGGATAAGGCCTTTTATTTGCGATTGCTCGTTCACTTTGTGGGTGATTTACACCAACCCATGCACGTGGGGCGTTACGAAGACCGCGGGGGCAATGACATCAAAGTTCTTTGGTTTGGCAAAAAGAGCAACTTACACAGAGTATGGGATAGCGAAATGATTAATGGGTATCAAATGAGTTATTCAGAACTCGCCCATAATTTACCGACTTACACCCAAGTTGAACAAGGAGATATTGTTAATTCGACTGTGCTCGACTGGTTGCATGAGTCCCAATCCCATGCCAAGCAAATCTATGGCAGCGTGGAACAGGACGAACGCTTAAGCTATGCTTACCAGCAAAAATACTTTCCTTTGGTTCGCGAGCGCCTTTATAGAGGGGGATTGCGATTGGCCAAGTTGCTCAATGACATCTTTGATACTAACTAGTGTTAGTAAAACTTTTCTAGTCTCAAATATATTTATATATTTAAATCGTTATGAAGCTATTATTCTCTATTTTCGGGCTATTAATTGGCCCATTTATTTTTAGTCAAATATTAACTGTTAATCCTGGTTCTTCTGTTTCTATTTCGTCGGGAAGTTCTATAAATCTTGATGGCTTGGAAATCGCTCCTGCTGATACTTATGTTATAAGCGGATCTAACGATGTGTCTCGTTCCATCACTGCAGCCACAGCTAGCGGTAATAATTCTATTTTACGAGTTTACAACACATCTGCTTTGTTATCTGGTTTTACAGGAACACTTACCTTCTCATATCTTGATGAAGAGCTTAACGGAATTAATGAGGGAGACTTAGTTATGGAACTTCAAGCAGATGATGACAGCTGGACAACATATGTGGGGGCTGTTGATCAAACTAATAATACAGTTAGTTATACATTTACAGATGCAGTCTCATTTAAAGCTGTAACAGCTAGTGCTTCTGGAGCTACTCTAACAGTAGAAGATATATTACAACCCCAAAGCGGTATTTCAGTATATCCTAACCCTACAGCAAACCGAATATACATACAAGGTGAAAATATTTTGCAAGCGGAACTCTTTGATCTTAGAGGTAGAAAAGTAAAAGCTACAACTCAAAATCAGCTAGATCTAAGTGACACTGGAAGCGGATCGTTTATCCTTAAAGTCACAACAGACAATAACAAAACAAAATCATTTAAAATAATTAAGAGATGAAGCGGGTTTTAATATTTACTTTTCTTGTACAACTTATGTTTCCGCTTAATTTTAAAATCTATGGCCAAATTAGTACTAATGGTAGTCAAGTCAAAAATGTTGGTGAACCTACAGAAGCGAATGATGCAACTACAAAAGCATATGTTGATGCACTAATCCAAAATTTGCAAAATCAAATTAATTCGCTAAACGAACCACCGACTATAACATTGCTGGGTGACCAAGAAATTTGTATTGAAACTGGCGCTAATTATGTTGATGGTGGGGCTACGGCTTTTGACGATATGGACGGAGACATTACTTCTACTATTGTTGTTACAAACGAAGTTAATACAAGTACTCCTGGCGAATACAAAGTAACATATAATGTTGCAGATTCAAATGGAAAAAACGCATCTCCTGTAATTAGACATGTCGATGTGGTTTCTCCATACATTTGCAGTGTTTCAGAATCTGCAATTGAAAGTTCTCCCAGCTTTGGTGCGCTTGGACTGAGTTCCTACACTCAATTGACTGGTTTTACAGAAAATAATGGATTATTAAATGTTATTGGCTCTTCTGATAATTACAATCAAAAAACATATTTGATGTTTTCTGATAACTCAAACTGGAATAACACCACCAAGGTATTTATGGCTGAATATAATTACAATTTAAATGCTCAAAACTCAATTGATGAAAATTTCTCTAGCGGGTCTGGTGCTACTAAAAATGAAACAATATCTATTGGGTCTAATTTTAAATATGCTAAATTATCAGCCTCGGGGAGCAATTATATTGTCAACGTAAATATAAATAGCAGAGAAGAACCTCTTTTCTTGGTTCTAGAAACTTTTGGAAGTAACAATCAATTTAATTTCATTTTTGATGATACAAATGATGAGGGTTTGATTTCATATTGGAAAAATTTACTTGGTTCAGGAAATAGCGAATCTGGGTTGTCAAATTCTACTGCGCTTTCAAAAGAACCTAATAAAACTCGAGCCTATTTAGACGACATACTGGTTAGTGGTAACCCTAACAGGGTGATTTGGTTTTCAGGTGATATGATTAACGAAATTTTGAATAGTTGTTCACATACATTTACATCAAATTTTGACCCAAATAATCCAGAACCAGAATTTATAGCTAAAAATTTGGGAGGCTACCAAACCTACATTTCTTCTCTATCCGATGGTTATGAAAGTAACATTGCAAAGTTTATGAATTGTAATACATCATATAATAACCCACCTTACTAAAATTAAATAATATGAAACGATTTTTATTGACATTAATCTCTACCATTTTTGTCGTCACATTAACAAAAGCACAGGACCTACCCTCATACATTCCATCAGACGGCTTGGTTGTTTATTATCCTTTTAATGGAAATGCAAATGATGCTAGTGGAAATGGAAATAATGGTGCAGTCAGTGGGGCAACCCTAACAAGTGATAAAGACGGAAATACAAATAAAGCTTATGAGTTTACTGTTGATGAAAATGTACAATTGGGAAGTTCACAAGATGAAATAACCATAACGTCAGACCCCTTGATGAACAGCAATGAAATTACTCTTTCAGCATGGGTTTATCCTAGATCAAAACCTGGTGCTTTTGCAAATAGACCATTAACAGTGTTTGGTAGATGGGAAATTAATGTCGCAAATGAAGTTTTTAGATTTCAAGTGAAAGAGGATAACAAAATTTATTTTCGAGCTGGCTCTGAATCATTTGAATCCGGACAAATTAATTACGACACATGGTCTCACATTGCAATAACTTTCGGTTCAAATGGCACTGTTAAATCATATCTTAATGGGGATTATGTTGATGAAACTAATTTTTCAACCCCCCTAAATGTTAATAGTCAAAGTAACTTGACGATTGGGAGTCTTCATTCTTCAAATGGCACCTGGTACCTTTTTGATGGCAAGTTAGACGAGCTTGGATATTGGAATAAAGTTTTGACTTCACAAGAAATAGCAAACTTATTTTCTGGTTCCGCTGACATTTTATTAAATGGAACGGTCAGTGCAGAAAACAATCAAATTAAGAAAGTAGCTGATCCTACAGATGACCAGGACGTTGCTACAAAAAGTTATGTAGATAGTAATGTAAGTTCATTTAGTGGCAGCTATAATGATTTAACAGACACTCCAACAATGTACACTCAAGCCCAGGTTGATGAGTTGATTAACAATTTACTTGACCGAATTGTTGAGATAGAAAACAACAGTGCTATTTTAGAAGATCAGGATGGGAATGTTTTTGAGTCAGTATTAATTGGAAATCAAGTTTGGGCAACTTCCGATGCTAAAAACAGCACTTATAGGGATGGAACAACTATTCCTCAAATTACAGATATGAATACTTGGAACCAATCAACAACTGGAGCATGGTGTTATTATGAAAACGATAATACTAAGTGGAAGCTTTATAATTGGTATGCTGTTGCAGGAATTCATGATAATGACCCAAATACCCCCAATAAAAAATTCGCTCCTGAGGGCTGGAGGGTTGCAACTGACTCTGATTGGACTGTTTTAGAAAACTTTTTAATTGATAACGGGTATAACTATGACGGTTCGACATCCGAAAGAAAGTTTGCAAAAGCAATTTCAGCAAATAACACATGGGTAGAGTGTGGTAATTGTGAAGATGGTGCCCCAGGCCAAGACGTAACAGCTAATAATTCAACTGGTTTTAGTGCTGTACCAACAGGGTATATAGTTAATGATAACTTTCAAAATGGGTCTGAGCGAGCTGAGTGGTGGACTTCAACTGAAAATGAAGAGGAATCAAATAAAGCTTGGAAAAGAGGAATCAACAGAAATTATAAAGGCTTCGATATAACAACTCCATTTAAAACTATCGGTAAAGCTGTAAGAATAATTAAAGAGTAATTTTAACTAGATCTCTAGTTAATATTTTCTTTAAAAATATGTTTCCTCAGCTTTTTATTTGTAGCAAACCACTAAACTTAATTTAAAACCCTAGTTAGGCTCTTGCTATTAGTGATGTTGGAATATGGAATTAAATATTAACAGCAGAAGAGATCGATTATCTTTATTCAAACCCCAACTTTTTAGAATAAAATTTTATCACATTGTATTAGTAAATAAAGATTAATTTTTAATTTTCGAAATGTATTTGCCTATCATATCAAACTCTAAGTTTACCAAGTCACCCACAATTAGTTGATGGAAGTTTGTGTGCTCATATGTGTAAGGAATAACTGTAACGCAACAACTACTCTCAGTTAAATTAAAAATTGTTAGACTTGTTCCATTAATACACAACGAGCCTTTTTCGATAATTAAATTACTATTGTTTCCAGAAAATTGAAATTTATACAACCAACTTCCTTTTTGGTTTTTTATTTCAATACATTTTCCAGTGTCATCTACATGACCCTGCACCAGATGCCCGTCTAGGCGGTCACCGAGTTTCATGGCGCGCTCTAAATTGATTTTCCGACCCACAGCCCACATTCCCAATGCGGATTTTTCAAGTGTTTCATGCACTGCAGTCACGGTATAGATATCGTCTTGGACGTCCACCACAGTCAAACATACCCCATCATGAGCTAAGCTCTGATCGATTTTGAGTTCTTTTGTCAAATTACTTCGAATATGAAAATGCAGATTGTTCTGTTCTTTTTCAACTTTGACAAGCTCGCCCATCGTTTCGATTATCCCTGTAAACATCGCATTGAATTTGTGTAACTTTGTCAAAAATAAGCATAAAAATGAGCATGGCCATTGGGATATCGATTGGCGACCCAAACGGGATTGGCCCCGAGGTGGTGCTTAAGACCTTTTCCGATTTGGAATTGCTTAAGTTTTGCACACCTATTGTCTATGCCCACTTCGATTTTATGAGGCAACAAGCTAAATATTTCAGCTTGGAACTCCCCGTGGAGCGAATGATAGACCATCCGAAACAAGGAGTTTTAAATGTGGTGGACTGTTGGACAGAAACTTTCCAACCTAAGTATGGTGAAGTGGATGCAAAAGCGGGGCAATTATCGTTAATTTCTTTCATAGCTGCAACCGAAGCCTTGCAAAAGGGACAGACCAATGCCCTAGTCACAGCCCCAATACACAAAGCAGCTATCCAAAGTGAGAATTTTCGCTTTCCTGGGCATACGGATTATTTGGCGCAGGCGTTTAATGAAGATGCGCTGATGTTTTTGGTGCATAACGACTTTCGGGTTGGCTTGGTGACCGACCATGTGGCGGTCAAAGACATCCCTCGACATATCACTTCTGATCGCGTTACGCAAAAACTGAACACTGTTGCCTACTCTCTTCAACAGGATTTTGGCATTGCCAACCCACGCATTGCTGTACTTGGACTCAACCCTCATGCGGGAGACAAAGGGGTTATCGGAAATGAAGAAGTGAACATGCTCGAACCATTGTTACAAACCCACCAAATCGACAAAACAGAAATCAGTGGTCCCTTTTCGGCAGATGCTTTTTTTGGATCACAATCCTACAAAAACTATGACGCTATTTTAGCCATGTATCACGATCAGGGTTTGATACCGTTCAAAACCCTTTCATTTGGGCAAGGGGTCAATTTTACAGCTGGCTTATCGGCGGTTCGCACTTCCCCCGACCACGGAACGGCTTTTGGCATAGCAGGAACAGGACAGGCAAACCCTCATTCCTTTCGGAAGGCAGTACAGACCGCCATTGAAGTTGTGAAAAGGCGAAAAGTCTCGATTTAGAAAAAAAACTATAAAAAACAAGATAAGTGTAAGAGGTTTGCCTTTGTCTGTTTTTTGTTATCTTTGGCGCCCGTAATGTTGAGATAAAATGGAAGCGAACGTAGATTTTAACATTCAGTTTTCAGGACTTAAGGATGGCGTTCACACTTTTGACTTTCAACTTTCGGAATCGTTCTTTGAGAATTTCGACAATGAAGAATTCAATGCTGTCAAAGCCAAAGCAGTAGTAAACCTTCACAAAAAGCCAACACTAATGGAAGCCGATTTTTCCTTGGAAGGCTATGTAAATGTATACTGCGATTTGACCAATGAACCTTTTGATTTAGCTGTATCAAACAGTTTCCAAATGGTGGTCAAGTTTGGGCCTGCTTATAGTGATGATCACGAAGACATGATTGTGTTGCCACATGGCTCCCATCAGTTCAACGTGACCCAGCAACTCTACGAGCTATTGGTCCTCAGTGTACCCCAAAAGCGGGTCCACCCTGGAGTAGAAGATGGAACTATGAATTCTGATGTTTTAGAAAAGCTTGACCAACTCAAGCCCTCAGCGAACAACCACAGCTCACAGCGTGAAATAGATCCACGCTGGGATGCATTGAAAAAATTAAAAAATAAGTAGCATTATGGCTCATCCAAAACGAAAAATATCGAAAACGCGTCGCGATAAGCGCCGAACGCATTACAAGGCCACTAGCCCACAGATTGCAGTTTGCTCAACAACAGGCGAATCGCATTTATACCACCGCGCTCACTGGCATGAAGGCAAATTGTATTACAGAGGTAAGGTGCTGATAGATAGCACAGCCGAGACTGATTAAACGCTGCATCAATTCATAAGTTAACGTCTTAAAGGACGTTTTTTATTTTTCAAAAAATCCAAAAAAATCCATTTTTTTGGCGAAAAACGGCCATTTTTTAGTAATTTTCGTCCCAATTTGCGTCATTTTTTAAAAAAAACAGCGCATATGAGTATAGGACGAACCGCAGCGATTACAGCCGTGGGGGCTTATGTTCCCGATGAAGTGCTTTCCAATGCAGATTTAGAGCAAATGGTGGACACTTCTAACGACTGGATCAGCACTCGAACCGGGATTTCAGAACGAAGAATGTTAAAAGATAAACCCACTTCGTTTATGGCGATTCAGGCTGCGAAAAACCTTATCGAGCGTTCGTCAATCGATTCAAAAACCATCGACCTTGTTCTAGTCAGCACCGCAACTCCAGATATGTTGATTGCAGCAACTGCTGCTCATGTGGCGACAGAAATTGGAGCGACAAATGCATTTGGCTATGACATGCAAGCGGCTTGTTCGGGATTTCTTTATGGGATGTCCACTGCAGCAGCCTATGTCAGTTCTGGGCGCTATCAGCGCGTGTTACTAATAGGAGCCGATAAGATGTCTTCGGTTATCGATTACAGCGACCGTACCACTTGTATCATTTTTGGAGATGGCGCAGGGGCTGTTTTATTCGAGCCAAATGAAGAAGGCCTTGGGTTTCAGGATGAGTATTTTCGTTCTGACGGCATCGGTCGTGAGCATCTCTACATCAAAGCAGGGGGCTCGATGTTACCAGCATCGGTAGAAACCGTTTCTAACGGTCAGCATTTTCTGCGCCAAGATGGCAAAACGGTATTTAAATTTGCCGTTTCGAATATGGCAGATGCAGCAATCAAGGTTATGGAACGAAATGAATTGGTAGCAGACGACATTGATTTTTTTGTACCGCATCAAGCCAACAAAAGAATTATAGATGCGACAGCACAGCGCACGGGATTTAATCCTGAAAAAGTGCTCTCCAATATTTCATCTTACGGCAATACGACTGCCGCAACCCTACCGTTGATTTTATCAGACTTTGAACACCGCTTTCAAAAAGGAGACGACTTGATGTTTGCTGCTTTTGGTGGTGGATTTACGTGGGGTGCAGCATGGCTTAAATGGGCTTATAACTCTTAAAACAATAACACAAATAATATGGAACTCAAAGAAATTCAAAATTTAATAAAATTTGTCGCCAAGTCAGGCGTCAATGAAGTTCATGTAGAAATGGGCGAGACCAAAGTTACTATCAAAACAGGTGGTGATGTGATTCAGCAGGTGGTGACTACACCCGCAACGATTGAAGCATCCCCTGCACCAGCGCCTGTGGCTACACCAGTCTCACCCGTAGAGTCAGCATCAGCAGCTCCAGCAGTTGTCGCAACGGAAAACGACAACCACATTATGATTAAATCGCCGATTATCGGTACATTTTATCGTAAACCATCTCCTGACAAACCAAATTTTGCGGAGGTTGGCGACCAAGTCAGCGAAGGCCAAGTTCTTTGTGTGGTAGAAGCTATGAAGCTTTTCAACGAAATTGAGTCGGAGGTATCAGGTACCATTGTCAAGATTCTTGTGGACGATTCCTCACCAGTTGAGTTTGATCAGCCACTGTTTGTCATCGATCCTTCGTAATCACCAAACCAAGTGAAGATGTTTAATAAAATACTAATCGCCAATCGTGGCGAAATCGCTTTACGTGTAATTCGAACCTGTAGAGAAATGGGTATCGGAACAGTTGCCGTATATTCAAAAGCGGACGAGGAAAGCTTACATGTTAAGTTTGCAGACGAAGCTGTTTGTATCGGTCCTGCACCAAGTGCGGAATCCTATCTCAAAATTTCAAATATCATTGCAGCAACGGAAATCACAAATGCCGATGCTATTCACCCCGGATATGGCTTTTTGTCCGAAAACTCCAAATTTTCCAAAATCTGTGACGAACACAAGATTAAGTTTATAGGTGCATCGGCCGATATGATAAGCAAAATGGGCGACAAGGCCACAGCTAAGGCAACTATGAAAGCCGCGGGTGTGCCAACTATCCCCGGTTCAGAAGGACTGATTAAAGACTTTGTGCAATGTAAAAAACTCGCGAAAAAAGTGGGATACCCCGTTATGCTGAAAGCCACAGCTGGTGGTGGTGGAAAAGGGATGCGTGCAGTTTGGTCAGAAGACGATCTTCAAAAAGCGTGGGATAGCGCAAGGCAAGAAGCCAAAGCATCTTTCGGAAATGATGGGATGTATATGGAAAAACTGATTGAGGAACCACGACACATCGAAATTCAAGTGGTTGGCGACTCATTTGGAAAGGCCTGTCACCTCTCAGAGAGAGACTGCTCTGTTCAGCGCCGTCATCAAAAATTGACCGAAGAGACACCTTCACCGTTTATGACAGATAAACTGAGGGATAAAATGGGTAAAGCCGCTGTGAAAGCAGCCGAATATATAAAATATGAAGGGGCAGGAACAGTTGAGTTTTTGGTGGATAAACACCGCAATTTCTATTTTATGGAAATGAACACGCGGATTCAGGTTGAACACCCGATCACCGAACAGGTGATTGATTATGACTTGATTGCTGAGCAAATCAAAGTGGCCGCAGGCCATCGGTTGAGCGGAAAAGATTATTATCCAAAACTTCACTCTATTGAATGTCGTATCAATGCGGAGGACCCATATAATGATTTTCGCCCATCTCCAGGTAAAATTCAAACCTTGCACACCCCTGGTGGACATGGGGTTCGTTTGGACACTCACGTTTATGGGGGTTATGTGATTCCCCCTCATTACGACTCTATGATTGCCAAGTTGATTACCACTGCACAAACACGAGAAGAGGCCATAAATAAAATGAAACGCGCCCTTGATGAATTTGTGATTGAAGGCATCAAAACTACCATTCCTTTTCATCGTCAACTTATGGATCATCCCGATTATATCGCGGGGAATTATACCACAAAGTTTATGGAAGATTTTGAGATGAAACCATTGTAGTTGACAATTTCATCCAATAAAAAAGCCCTCATCTGAGGGGTTTTTTACGATTGGTATTTTGTTTGGGTTATCGAATCAGATATTCAGCGATTTGAACCGTATTGGTTGCAGCCCCTTTGCGTAGGTTGTCAGCAACAATCCATAGGTTTAAGCCATTCTCTTGCGATTCATCTTTGCGAATACGCCCCACAAAGACCTCGTCTTTGCCTTCCGCATCTAGGGGCATGGGATAACTGTTAGTTGCCAAATTATCAACTACTACGACACCAGGGGTGTTGTTTAGGATTTTACGAACCTCATCCAAATCGGCCTCTTGGGAAAGGGTGAGATTGACGGACTCGCTATGTCCCCCTACCACAGGGATACGAACCGCCGTAGCTGTGACCCTGATATTAGGATCCAAAATTTTATGAGTCTCATTGACTAATTTCATTTCTTCTTTGGTATAGCCATTGTCCATAAATACGTCACAGTGTGGCAAGGCATTGCGATGAATAGGATGCGGATAAGCCTTTAGGCCATCCGTTCCATTGTACTCGTCCTCCAGTTGTTGTACGGCTTTAACCCCCGTTCCTGTGATCGATTGATAGGTTGAAACGACAACACGCTCAATTCCGTATCTTTTGTGAAGGGGCGCAAGTGCCATTACCATTTGAATCGTAGAGCAATTTGGATTTGCAATGATTTTGTCATCAGGAGTTAATTGATCTGCATTGATTTCGGGAACAATGAGCTTGTGATTGGGATGCATCCGCCAAGCAGACGAATTGTCAATGACAGTTGTTCCCACAGCAGCAAACTTGGGAGCCCAATCTAGAGAAGTTTGACCCCCAGCAGAAAACAATGCAAAATCTGGCGCACGCTCTACGGCTTTTTTAAGCCCAATTACAGAATAATCTTTATCTTGAAAGGAAATCGTTTTTCCAACTGAACGCGACGAAGCGACAGGCAGGAATTCTGTAATGGGAAAATTTCGTTCTTCGAGAACAGTTCGCATTATTTCACCAACCATTCCAGTGGCGCCGACAACTGCAACTTTCATTTCTTTGAAATTAGGTGAGCAAAAATAAAGATAAAACCAACACCTTTAGCGAAAATATTTTGAAAAATTAAAAAAATAACAATATGTTATAAATACAACAATTAAGAAATAATTACTCTTGGAACTCGTTGAGAAATGGCAGTAAGTAGCTCATAAGAAATCGTATTAACGTTTTCGGCAATCTTTTCTGCACTGGTTTGTGCGTTTCCAAATAAAATGACTTCGTCACCTTCTTGGCAGTCGATGTTTGTTACATCAACCATAATCATATCCATACACACATTACCCAATATTGGCGCTTTATGTCCGTGTATTAAAAAGGCTCCTCTTCCTTTGCCGTAGAGGCGTCCAATTCCGTCTGCATGACCAATTGGGAGGGTTGCAGACCTTGTTGGTTTATTGGCTACAAAACCACGGTTATAGCCCACGGCATCTCCCGTCTTGAGCTCGTGAATTTGAGAAATTACAGTTTTCAATACTCCCACCGGGCGAAGGAGGCTACTGACTTCTTTTTGATTGCCGTACCCATACAACCCAATACCACAGCGCACCATATCGTGATGCGCCTCTGGATAGTTAAATATGCCTGAGGTGTTGAGAACATGATAGATCGGATTGTTTCCAAAGACGGGCTTGAGTAAATCGAATTGTTCAAGTTGACCATACGTAAATATCCTTTCAGCGGCGTCTTCAGTTGCAGCTAGATGAGATAACACACCCTGTACTTTAACAGATAAGGATTTGAGGTATTGTTGGAGAGCGTGCCGTTCATCAACCGAAAAGCCTAATCGGTGTAGCCCTGTATTGAACTTAAGATGAATCGGATATGATTTTATTTTTTGTGCCATCAAAACCTTTTCAAGGGCACGGAGAATCCGCCAAGAATACACACAGGGTTCGAGTTGATGCACAATCAAGCTTGATAGCTCATGAATTTGGGGGTGAAGAACCAAAATTGGGATTTGTATCCCAGCGTTTCGCAAGGCAATCCCTTCGCGTACATAGGCAACCCCGAGGTAGTCTGCACCTTCTTTTTCCAAAAAGCGTCCTATGGCTGTGGCATCGGATCCATAGGCAAATGCTTTGACCACCACCAAGATTTTGGTGTTGGTTTTTAATTGTTTTTTAATCTGCTGGAAGTTGTGTCTCAGGGCGGGCAGATGAATTTCAAATCGAGTTCCTTCAGCCACTTTTCTTTCTTTTGTTCACTTTCCGACTGTTGGTTTTCTTACTGGGTGTTTTGTCCATACCCATCGCATGATAATAGGCTGCTCGGCTAAGGGGTTCATATTCACCTGTTTGTCCAAGAAAAACCAAATTATCGTCATCGGATTTACGGAAACTGTACTGAGCCAGATTGCCAGTGTGAGTACATACGGCATGGACTTTCGTGACATACTCTGCGGTGGCCATCAAGTTGGGCATAGGTCCAAATGGATTGCCTTTGTAGTCCATATCTAAACCAGCAACAATCACGCGAATACCGTTGTTGGCAAGGTCATTGCAAACCGAAACAATTTCGTCGTCAAAAAACTGTGCTTCGTCAATCCCCACTACATCACAATCATTGGCAAGAATTCGAATATTGGCCGCAGCAGGTACAGGGGTTGAGCGGATTTCATTAGCATCATGCGAAACTACTTTATCTTCATCATAGCGGCTATCTACTGTTGGTTTAAAGATTTCGACTTTCTGTTTGGCAAACTGTGCTCGTTTGAGTCGTCGAATCAACTCCTCTGTTTTTCCAGAAAACATCGAACCACAAATTACTTCAATCCAGCCGAACTGTTCTTTTTGATTTACTGTATTTTCGAGAAACATAGGAACTGCTTTTGGGATTTGCCCACCTAACAAAGGTATTAAAATCATATTATCCAGTGATGAAGACGGATATAAATTATGACAATATGTTTTGCGAGGTTTATTTGCCAAAGAAATGACTTATCTTTAATCCAGAACATATATAACCTCCCTAAAAACAAGAGATTGCAAATTGACCCTTGCACACTTTATGTCGTTCCAACACCAATAGGTAATTTGGCTGATATCACGCATCGCTCTCTTTCCGTTTTGATTGATGTCGATTTGATTTTGTGTGAGGACACGCGTGTGAGTCGCAAGTTGCTCAATCATTACGATATTGACACACCAACTAAATCGTATCATATGCACAATGAGCATCGCATGGTTGATGGACTAGTAAAGCAACTCCAACAGGGTTTGTCTATGGCGTTGATTTCGGATGCAGGTACCCCTGCGATTTCCGATCCAGGGTTTTTATTGGTCAGGGCGTGTTTACAAGCGGGACTTCGCGTTATCACCCTACCGGGTCCAACCGCCTTTATCCCTGCATTGATACAAAGTGGATTTCCTTCAGATCGTTTTGTTTTTGAGGGTTTTTTGCCTCATAAAAAAGGACGAAAGTCTAGACTTACTCAACTCGCGAAAGAAAACAAAACCATTGTATTTTATGAGTCTCCTCACCGCATCTTAAAAACACTAACACAGTGTGTTGAAGTGATGGGACCTGACAGACCTGCATCAATATCCAGAGAGTTAACCAAAGCATTTGAGGAAACGATTCGAGGGACACTTGAAGAGCTCGAAGCACATTTTGCGGTTCATCCGCCCAAAGGCGAATTCGTGCTTGTAATTCAAGGAAAACACTGAGATGCGCTGGCTTGTTAAACCAAAACCCGATTTAGATGCTGTGCAAGCACTTGCTAAAGAATTGGACATCTCTGAAGTTGTCGCTAATCTTTTAGTGCAAAGGGGAATCACCAATTTTGATGCAGCCAAGCAATTTTTTCGTCCCGACTGGCATCATCTGCACGACCCATTTTTAATGAAAGACATGGACGTGGCAGTTGATCGTCTACAACAGGCCATCGATAAAAACGAAATTATCATGGTCTTTGGTGATTATGATGTTGATGGCACAAGTGCTGTGGCATTGCTAGCACATTATTTGCGACGTAAAAAGTTGGAGGTCATTTCATACATTCCTGATCGTTATGCTGAGGGCTATGGACTTTCCCAGCAGGGCATCGACAAGGCTTTCTCGGAACGCGTTAAGTTGTTGTTCACTCTGGATTGCGGGATAAAGTCAGTTGATCTGATTGCATATGCCAATCAAAAGGGGATTGATGTGATTGTATGTGACCACCACAATCCAGGTGAAAAGCTTCCAGATGCCCATGCAGTTTTAGATCCCAAACGGTCTGATTGCAACTACCCATTTGATGAACTTTGTGGTTGTGCCGTAGTCTTTAAACTCATCCAAGCCCATGCCAGCACATTGGGGATTGAAGTACAAGAATTACAACCGTATTTAGATTTGGTAGCGACAGCATCAGCGGCAGATATTGTGTCTATCATTGACGAGAATCGGACACTCACTTATTTTGGAATGCAAGTTTATCAGCAGTCTCCACGCCCTGGGCTGATGGCCTTATTGGGGGATAGAAAACAAAGTGCGATTTCACTTACCGATTTGGTTTTTCGTGTGG
Organism: uncultured Bacteroidota bacterium; assembly: GCA_902536935.1. GTDB lineage: Bacteria > Bacteroidota > Bacteroidia > Flavobacteriales > Flavobacteriaceae > UBA724. Next base: position 51,155 of record CACAZM010000009.1, read on the forward strand.
CGCCTAGAATCAATGCCGCAGGGCGCATGAAGCACGGCACCTATGCTGTGGACCTTTTGTTGAGCGAAAGCATAGAGGAAGCAACTAATCGCGCTAAGGAAATTGAAGGATTTAACGAGAATCGAAAAGCGTTGGATAGAGAGATTACCCAACAAGCCTTAGTACAAATCGAAGAGAGTGAACAAACCAACAATGCGAGTACTGTTGTTTATGATCCAAATTGGCATAAAGGTGTAATTGGGATTGTAGCCTCACGACTAATTGAATCTCATTATAAACCAACGGTTGTTTTCTCAAGTTCTGGGGATGTACTGACCGCCTCAGCACGTTCTGTTCGAGGCTTTGATTTGTATGCGGCCCTTTCTGAATGCCAAGATTATATGATTCAGTTTGGAGGGCATAAATATGCAGCTGGATTGACAATTTATCCTGAACAATATGTTGGGTTCTGTAAGCGGTTTGAAAAAGTGGTATCAAAGCTAATCCAGCCCGAACAAAAAGAGCGCACCTTACTGATTGATATGGAAATTCCCATTACGGAAATTACGCCCAAGTTTTTTCGGATTGTAAATCAGATGGCACCATTTGGCCCAGGGAATATGCGACCAGTGTTATTATCTAAAAGAGTTAAAGATCGTGGTTATGCAAAACTTGTTGGTTCTGACAAGACTCACCTCAAGTGCTCGTTTGTAGCAGGAAACCAATCGATTAACGCAATTGGTTTTGGCTTAGGAAATGCCCTTGAAGTTATACAGTCATCAGAAAGCGACATTGCCTATGTTGTCGATGAGAACGAATGGAATGGGGAAACTAGTTTGCAGTTAATTCTTAAGGCGATAAAATGAATAATTCCTGGGGATGTTTAAAGTTGACGCATAAAAAAACCCTCCGAAACAGAGGGTTTTTTAATTAATCTAATATTAGTTTAGAACATATACTTTAAACTAACATTAAATGATCTTGGATTACCATAACTGTATCCATATTGTCTGCGGCTTGAAATATATTCATTATCAAGTAAATTGTAGACATTGGCTCTTAATCTTGCATTATTATCCCCAAGGGTAAATTTATATGTTATACCTAAATCCATTACATTATAATCGTCTAACTCCTCGGCTTGATATGTTGATCCACCTAATGATGAATTAAGCACATCCTCTACATCAATAAACCCGAACAAATCGTAATAAAAGTTAACCCGAGCATCAGCATAGATTTTAGAAGAAATTTTGGTATCAAAACTAACTCCAAATGAAGTTTGAGGAGCTTGACCAACTTTTACTTCATTTACGTCTAAACTACCATCTGTAGTTGTTTGAACTTGTGTATCATCATCAGTAAATTCTAATCTGTATGGAGTTGTGCCAGAATAATTCCAGTCTCCAAATGAACCAATTATTGATACATTAGATGTATTATCAATCTTGTAGTCTAGTTGGAATTCAATTCCTTTGTGTTTTTGAGTTACATCATATAGTCTATAATATAAATAATTATCATCAGCGTCAGTATCGCCAAAAGCAACATATCTGTTTCCCCATTCAGTTGAGTAGAGATCTAACATAAATCGAATATCGTTTGTTTCATAACGATATCCTGCTTCAAATCCAAGAATTTCTTCGTTGTCAACATCACCATCATTTATCCACGCATTACTATATTTAGATTCATCTATAACGCTTTCAAAATATGGCTGTCTAGAGTAAAATCCAGCGTTTGCAAAAATCCGTCCATTTTCACCAACAACATAAGAAACACCACCTTTAAGATTATATCCATCAAAAGTTTGTTTTGTTGATTTTCCAAGGCCATCACCATAACCCGTCATTCTACCATCACGTTGCATTGTCTGTGAAGAAACAGAAGTTTGCACAAAAGCAGAGAAACTATCGTTTGCATATTCTGCTTGTCCGAATCCACCAAAATAATTAATCGTTTCTGAGTAGTCTCGATCGTAACGCTGGTCAGGAGTTGCATAATCTCCAAAAAATGCAGCCCAAGGATCTGCATCATAAGTCTCAGTTATAGTATAGTCATCTGGACGACTAGTTCTATAGTTATCAGTGTAGCCATTTAGCCCGTACGAATCAATAATTTGACGAAAGTGGGTACCAGTGTAGGTTCTGTAATCAAAACCAACGTTATAGGTAATATCCCCCCCATTGTCTACATTTAAATTTGAGATAACACCATACCAATCATGTATATTCATTGAAGCTCTTCTGAGATACGAGTCGCCATAATTTCCATAACCACTCGCATCTGCTGAAGCAATATTATTGGCTTGGATAGCATCAAAATCAATTTCTCTATTATCGAGCCTTACACGACCTCTACCAACTCCTCCGGTACCGCCACCACGACCCCAAGACCCGTAGACAACAGTTGATAAATCAAGAATGTCATTAATATCCCAGTCCCAAGTGAAGTTTGCTACAGGTTTATGATAGAAGTTTCTTCTTTCAGAATGCTCTTCTCCATTGTAAAGCCCACCATTTTGGTTAGCATCAATACCATATTCTTCATAATACTCTAAACTTTGATCAAAGTTTTGATGGTGCCACTGGGGCGCTCCAGTGAACAACATATTAAAGTTATGGTTAGCATTGGGCTTGTACCCTACGGAGAAGAAGTAAATCTGGCCCTGGCCTTGTGTCCATTTTGCCCATTTTTTAGCACCCTGCCAATGATCTAAAAGCATAGAAAATGATAGACCGGAATCCATTAGCCCCGTATTGTAAGCAAATGAAGTTTTGTAATATTCATTAGAACCAACCAACTGTCTTAAATACCCACCTTTTCTTGCATCTGTTGTTTTTGTTACAATGTTTATTGTACCACCAACAGATGAAATGGCAAGTTTTGAAGAACCCAGTCCTCTTTGTACTTGAACTTGTTGAGCAACATCACTCATTCCAGACCAGTTTGACCAATATACAAGTCCATCTTCAACCGCATTAATTGGCTGTCCATTTAAAAGAAGAGCGGTGTTTGCTTGGTTAAAACCCCTAGTAAAAACCTCAGCTTCACCAAAACCCCCAGAAGTAGCCGTAACGAAAACCCCAGGAACCATTTTCAAGGTCTCTGCAAATTCAACATTACCAACTCCCTTTAGTTCAAATTCTTCAGCAGTAATTGTACTAACAGCGACTGGAGTAACTCGATCTTTAGCAAGGTCGATAACTCCGTCTCCAACAACTACAACTTCTAGAAGTTCTGTTGTGATGATTTCTTTTTCTTGCTCTTCGTCTTGAGCAAAAGCTGAAACAGCTAAAAAGCTGAGACAGAAACTTAGAATTAATTTTTTCATAATTTAGATAGTAGTTTAAATTTCAAGTAAAAATATAAAATACATAGGTTGAAATGTTAAGAGAAATTCAATATTTTCTCAACAATTCGTTAACCATAGTATTTACGAAGTAAACACGAAGTAGAACTATCATGTGTACCCCCTTTTTTGTTGACAATTTCTTTTAAAATTGTATCGGCCAATTGCTTACCCAATTCCACACCCCATTGGTCATAACTGAAGATGTTCCAAAGAATCCCCTCAACAAAAATTTTGTGCTCATACATTGCGATCAATTTCCCCAAACTTGCAGGTGTTAGCTTTTCAATCAACAGTGTTGTCGTGGGCTTATTCCCAGCAAAGACTTTAAAGGGAACCAAGGATTCATCGACTCCCTCATTGCGAACACTTTCTTCTGATTTACCTTTCATAAGGGCTTCCGTTTGTGCAAAAAAGTTTGCCATCAGTTTGTCGTGGTGGTCTTGCTTGCCATGAAGGGGAGTTTTAAAGCCGATAAAATGAGCAGGAATCAGTTTGGTTCCTTGATGAATCAATTGAAAAAAGGCATGTTGGGAATTGGTGCCTGGCTCTCCCCAAATCAGGTTTCCAGTTTGATAGTCAACCGCATTACCTTTGCGATCAACACTTTTCCCATTACTTTCCATGATGCCTTGTTGTAAGTAGGCAGGCAAACGATGGAGGTATTGTGTGTAAGGAATAATCGCTTCACTTTCTGCACCGTAAAAGTTATTATACCACAAGGAAATCAGCGCCAAAACAACAGGGATATTTTCTTGTAAAGGCATGTTTGCGAAATGCACATCCATGGCATGACCTCCTTGTAGAAGTTCCTCAAAATGATTGGGGCCAATACTCAAAGCAATCGAAAGTCCGACGGAGCTCCACAATGAAAATCGCCCACCTACCCAATCATTCATTGGAAATACATTTTGGGGATCAATCCCAAAGTCGTTGATCTTTGTTAAGTTGGTCGATACGGCAACAAAGTGATCGGAAACGGCTTGCTCTCCAAGCGCATCGACAACCCACTGCTTGGCGGAGGTGGCATTGCTCAAGGTTTCTTGGGTGGTAAAGGACTTTGACACTACCACAAATAGGGTCGTTTCTGGCTTTACTTTTTGAAGTACTTCCATCACATGATCCCCATCCACGTTCGACATAAAGTGCAAGTTGAGATGGGTTTTGTAATGCGCTAAGGCCTCAGTAACCATTACAGGACCTAAATCAGATCCACCAATGCCGATATTGACCACATCGGTAAAGGGCAGTCCACTACTACTCGTAATGGTCCCGTCAATCACACCTTGGCTAAAGCTTTTGATTTGGTCTATAACCGCATGAATACCCGGGATGATATTTTCACCATCTACACGAACATCATGATTCCCCGGGGCACGAAGGGCAGTATGCAACACCGATCTACCTTCCGAGGCGTTGATTTTCGACCCGCTAAAGTAATGACTCTTCGCTTCTTCAAGTTGGCATTCTTCTGCGAGTTCAGTCAACAAGGTAAGGGTCTCTTGGGTCAAGTGATTTTTGGAAAAATCGATATAAAAGTCATCCCAGCAAATGCGAAACTGTTCTCCACGTTTGGCATCCCTTTCAAAAAGGTCTTGCAACCTTTGACTTTTCGTTTCCTTATAATGTTTTTTTAGTTTGCTCCAAGCTGCTGTTTTCGTTGGATTGATTGTTGGTAATGGCATTGGTATTTGTTTTTTGTTCTTCAAAATAAATGCAGTCGAGTTTATCCTTCCACGGGGCCATATGTTGCAAATATGCCGATTTCAGTTCACTTGCAATTGGTTTGGCGTCGGGTAATTTGGTTTTAAACGGATCGACTTGTTTTCCGTTTTTCCAAAAACGATAGCATACGTGAGGGCCAGAGGTATATCCAGTCATACCGACCGTTCCAATATAATCCCCTTGATTTACGTATTGCCCCACGCGAACCCCTCTTTTTTTCATGTGGAGGTACTGGGTGGAATAGGTGGCATTGTGCCGGATAGTCACATAATTACCATTCCCGCGGGTATAGCCCGATTTAATCACGGTTCCTGCTGCTGTCGATCGAATTGGTGTACCTACAGGTGCGGCAAAGTCTGTCCCAAAATGGGGCTTAACACGACCGTAATACGCAATGCGACGTTTAGTATTGTAGCGTGACGAAATCCGTGAAAAATTGACGGGTGCACGCAAAAAAGCACGACGTAGATTTTTCCCTTTTTCATCAAAAAATTCTGTGATATTGCGGACAGAGTCCGATTCAAATTCGATGGCGTAAATCGGTTTTCCACGATGTTCAAAATAGGCAGCGTGAACTCGATTATGTCCCACAAAAACAGAGTCGTTTACATATTTTTCCGAGAATAGGACTTTGAATCGATCTCCCTTTTCCAGGCGGAAGAAATCGATTGTCCAGGCATAGATGTCAGACATGTCATAGGCCACAAGCGGACTTAGCCCTTGTTCATCTAGTGTTTCGTATAGCGAGCTATTGATGACTCCCCAGGCTTGTCGTTCGAGGAGTTTGATTTCTTTCTGATCTTGTTTTGCCCAGAGAGAGTCGGTGAGCTTGACTGTTACATAGTCAATCGCACTGGGCTGATAAATCAAAAATTCTGGGGTATGCAATGAGTCTTTTTTACACAGGATTGTATAGGGTCTGCCGGATCGGATTTTCCGAAAATTGTATGCTTTTTTCGCAACGTTGTTGATGTTATAGATCTGCGGATAATAAATCCCGTATTTTTCCAAAATCCCTCCAAAACTATCACCTCGCACGACTGTATCTCTAACCACATGATAATCGTTGAGCAAAAACCCAAACTCATATATTTCGGGCACCACGGGCTTTGCGGCTTCGCGTTCTGCATCCGATCCACAGCTTGCGAGCAGACCGAACAAGGCGATTAAAAGAAAATGGAATTTATTCATTTACGATTATTTTAAATGGATGCTTTAAACCCCCAAAACTCTCCAAATCGACGTCGATTGACCCCACGCGTAATTCCGCAACGACACGAATTGGAATTCGGTTCTTGTCGTTGCTCACCCATAGCGATAGCCCTCCATTTTCGCGAAAGATTCGTCCTTCATCTACATAGGGTCGAAATTTGATGCAAGGAACAATACCAAACTTCGTTTTTAGGTTTTCATATCCCAAAAACCGAAACCGAAACACAAAGGGTTCTTTGTCATAAATCAAATTCACCTGGGCAGTTTCTCCAACTTGAATCCCATCCAAATCAAAGTGGTTTCTCAAAAAATAATAGGTGGAAACCAAATCTTGTAGGTTTGAGGCATAGATTATTTCAGTTTTGGTTTCTTTGAGCAAGTCATGCATCAATCCAGTCTGGGTATTGTGATCAAAATTAATTTCTACATGGCGCTTGTAACTGCCTTCCGAGATATTTCGCACAAAATGAATTGGACGAACAACGTCTTTTTCAAAGTAACTATCAAAGTAGTCATCCACCTTAAAAAACCAGCGGGCAAATCCTGTTGTTTTTCCGGTGGCTGCAACATGAAAAACATCTTGGTCTCTAAAAGTCGTTTCACGGAGCATGACCGTTGCATAACTGGCATTTAAGATGCCATAGCGCATGCGAAGACGAAACCATTCGCCGTCTTGAAAGGCATCATTCACTTTCTGATCGCTGAAAACACGATCAGGTTGAATGCGATCGCCAGTCGTTGGTTGGGGGTAGGCCATAGCCCCCAAAAAAATCATGAGGAAGCAGATGAGATTTTGATTCAAATACATCGGTTGTAAAATTAAAAAAATCCCTTGAGACGAGCTTTTAGAGAATGTTAAAAATGGAGATCTAAACCCAATTTCTACTTTTTAGAGTGAAAATGCTGATAAATTTCCTTGGCTTTGGTAGCTCCTATGGAGGTTGCGAGTTCATCAAGCCGAGCCTCTTTGATGCGTTTGACAGACTTAAAATCTTTGAGCAGTTTGATGATGGTTTTTTCTCCAATCCCTTGGATGTTGTCAAGAGAGGAAGACACTGCGCTTTTACTTCTTCGGTTTCGATGTAGGCGCACACCAAAACGGTGGGCTTCATTTCGCAATTGCTGAATGATTTTTAGGGTTTCAGACCGTTTGTCGAGATAAAGGGGGATGGGATCATTTGGGTAATAGATTTCTTCGAGTCGCTTGGCAATACCGATGACTGCAATTTTTTGGCGCAAACCCAGGGCGTCGATGCTCATTAATGCCGAGCTCAACTGGCCTTTTCCGCCATCAATTACAATCAGTTGTGGAAGAGATTGTTTCTCTTCCAGTAGCCGTTTGTATCGTCGGTAAATTACCTCCTCCATAGAGGCGTAGTCATTGGCTCCTGTTACGGTTTTGATAATATAGTGTCGATACTCTTTTTTGGCTGGCTTGGCCTGACGAAAAACCACACATGCAGCAACGGGGGTACTACCCTGGATATTAGAATTGTCAAAGCACTCTATGTGTTCTGGGAGGACTTGCAAGCGAAGGTCTTTTTTAATCTGATTCAACAAACGCATACTGTGTTGTTGGGGATCCGAAATTTTGATTTGCTTGAGTTGTTCCAATCGTCCCTGTTTGGCATTGCGCAACGACAAATCCAACAACTTTTTTTTCTCTCCTTTTTTGGGAACAGTCACACGAATATCATCGCCCAAGTCAATAG
>CACAZM010000010.1 GCA_902536935.1 uncultured Bacteroidota bacterium
ATAATGGGCTGCTCCAACCCGCACCCACATGGACAGATATGGGCACAACGCTCCATTCCTCAGGAAGTGCAGAAAAAAGTGGTGCACCAAAAAAGCTATTGGGACCAAAACTGCAGCAGTTTATTGGGCGATTATTTACAACATGAACTTGATGTCAAAGAGCGCATTGTGTTGGAAAACGAAAGCTTTGTAGCACTTGTTCCTTATTGGGCAGTATGGCCATTTGAGACCATGATTATACCCAAAAGACATATTACCTTTATTCTAGAACTATCACAAAAAGAAGTATCGGATTATGCAAGTATCCTAAAAGCTCTCACTATTCGCTATGACAACCTTTTTGAAACCTCATTTCCCTACTCTGCAGGTATACACCAAGCGCCCACAGATGGAAAGGATAACAGCCACTGGCATATGCATATGTCGTTTTATCCACCCTTACTTCGCTCAGCTGAGGCCAAGAAATTTATGGTGGGCTACGAGATGTTTGCTAATCCCCAGCGTGACATCACGGCTGAGCAAGCTGCACAACGCTTACGTGATTGTGCAACCAAACACTATTCAAAAAACAAAACATAAACAAAACCAAATGGATTTTTCAACAATAGACATAGCTGTATTTGCGCTTTATGCGCTGATCATTTTATCAATCGGACTCTTTGTATCCCGGCAAAAGAAGGGTGAGACGAAAAGTGCGGAAGATTATTTTTTAGCAGGTAAATCACTACCCTGGTGGGCGATTGGTGCTTCGCTCATTGCTGCCAACATCTCAGCTGAGCAGTTTATCGGCATGTCTGGCTCGGGTTTTGCGCTTGGACTTGCGATTGCCTCCTACGAGTGGATGGCTGCCATCACGCTACTTGTGGTTGGAAAGTACTTTCTGCCCATTTTTATTGAAAAAGGACTGTATACTATTCCAGAATTTATCGAAAAACGATATAGCACCAACCTTAAAACCATATTGGCCGTTTTTTGGATCGCACTCTTTGTGTTTGTCAACTTAACAACCGTACTTTTTTTAGGTGGGAAGGCACTGGATACCATTGTAGGAAGCGGCGATGGAAGCATCTTACTCAATAGCATCATAGGACTTGGTCTGTTTGCTGCGGCCTATTCACTATGGGGCGGGCTGGCTGCTGTGGCTTGGACAGATGTTGTACAAGTGGTATTGCTCATCATTGGTGGTCTACTTATGGCATATTTTGCCTTAGCGAACGTCACAGACTCTGGGAGTTTTATCGACGGGCTGAAACACGTTTATGAAAAAGCACCTGAACGCTTTTCGATGATTCTCTCCAAAGGAGAGATTATCACCCCCAACGGAAGAGACGCTTGGTGGGATTTGCCAGGATTAGCGGTACTCATTGGCGGAATGTGGGTTGCAAACCTCTACTACTGGGGATTTAACCAATATATTATTCAAAGAACACTTGCTGCCAAAAGCTTAAAAGAAGGTCAAAAAGGAATCGTGTTTGCAGCCTTTTTAAAGCTAATTATCCCTGTGATTGTGGTACTTCCGGGGATCATTGCCTATGTGATGAACCTAGACCCTGAGACAGGCACGCTAAACATGGGTCTTCTGAATAGCGAGGGCTTTTTGGGAACCGCTGGCAATGTCGCCAATGACAATGCCGCACCTTGGCTGATTAAAAACTTTATTCCAGTGGGGCTAAAAGGTCTGATCCTAGCTGCCCTGGCCGCAGCGATCGTCTCCTCACTAGCCTCGATGATTAACTCTACATCGACCATATTTACCATGGACATCTACAAATCGATGTTCAACAAAAATGCCAACGACAAGCAAATGGTGAAAGTAGGACGTCTTACAGGACTTGTTGCCCTTATCATCGCCATGCTGATTGCACCGCAACTGGGTAGTCTGGGGCAGGTGTTCCAGTTTATACAAGAATATACAGGGGTCGTAAGCCCGGGTATATTGGCAGTGTTCCTCATGGGACTCTTTTATAAAAAAGCTACTAACAACGCAGCAATTTGGGGTGTGATATTGTCCATTCCGATCGCAATGTACTTTAAAGTAGCTCCTAATGGCTGGAGCGATGCGGCCCTGTTTGTGAACCTTCCGTTTATGCACCAGATGATGCTGACTTGTATCGGAACATTAATCGTGATTGCAGGGATCAGTAAGCTAGAGGGTAATCAAGATGATCCAAAAGGCATCGTGCTGAGCAAAAAGCTCTTTGCCACAGATAAAACGTTCAATGTTGGTGCTTTTGGCGTACTACTTATTACAGTTCTATTGTACGCGTTGTTTTGGTAAGATGCACAGTAATTTTAATTATTGTCCTCGTAAATTTTTAGGTAATCCAATACAAGTGCATTGGGAAAGCTGGTGTTCTCATCGCTGACAACTCGCATTAGTCCATTGTTAATGACCAAACACATGGGTTTGTTTGGCCAGTCAGCTGATGGAACTTCTACTCCTTTGGTCTTTGTATGTATGAGCTGGTCATCAATATACCAACTCATACGATCTTTTGTCCAAAGAAATCCATAAGTGTAAAACTGATTGAATGCACTATAAGTTTGCTGAAAATTTTCAATGGGCACACTATGGTCTTTTTTATCGTTCCATAGCCCATATATGTAGCGCATAAACATTTCATCAGTCCGATTGGTATTAAAAAAGCGCCCAAAATATTCCCATATATCAATCTCAGGGGGCCAGCCCCTGCTTGGGGAGTCGTCAATCAACCAAATGGCAGGCCAAACTTTATCACCTTTTGGGAATTGGGCACGTATTTCAATGTAAACTCCTTTTTCTGTTCCATTAAAGTTAATTTTTTGTAAGGAGTTAATCCATCCAGTGGTATAGTCAAACTGCCCTACGGGATCTGTACCTTGTATTTTTTCCTTTCTGTTTTCTAAATAAAGTAGTCCATCACTAACATAGACATTATTGTCTACAAGGTAACCATCATAATTGTCATTCAACAGAGACTCACCACCTGTATTTTTATTCCAAATCATTCGAATGGATTCATCGGTGTCATGATTTAGACCCTTTGACCAATTTGTTTTATCAAAAAAACCAAAATCATCTTGCCTAATCAGCTCAAAATTTGCTGGAATAGGATTTGTAGATGAATTGTTATCATTTAAATCGTCTTCAGCAGCATCGGAGAGGCCATTGTTTTGAGAGTTACATGAAAAAATAAAAACAAAGAGGATTGAAATTATAGTGTTTTTGTTGGCAAAAAAACTTCTCGATAGACCCATATTGTGACATTTAATGATTTGTGTTAAAACTCGATTAGTTCACAACAATTTTAGATGTAATCGTATTGGTTTTGTCCCTCAGTTGTAAAAGATAGATGCCTGGATTTAGAGACTCATCCAAAATGATTTCGTCTTTTTGGGCTTCTAAATAGCCTTGTTGTTTGGTTCGCCCCAATATATCAACCAGTGCATATTGGTAAGACTTATTAACTCCATGGAGTACAACTTTATCAGAAATCATAGGGTTTTGTATGTAAACCTTTTCGGTTGAAACATCAGATTTGTTGGAGAGTGTAATTTCTCCATTTTTCGCATTACTAGCTCCTATATTGGGTGTAGAATCTCCTGACAATGAATTGCCGAAGAAATCTACTGTCGGGTATTCCTCCAAGTTGGCAAAAATAGTTGATGCGTCCACTGGAATGGCTGGATGAGCATAATTCCCTGTATAGGCTGCACCTGCATCTATTGCTTGGCTAGAAGCATCAATTTGAAATCCATATTGGTCACCACTTTGTTCATTGTAAAAAACAGGATTAACCTCAATTCTGTTTGCGTCAATGGTTTTGAAATTATTTCTAATATTTCCAAAAAACAGGTTGTTGGTCATCATTAGGTTAGGGTCACTATAATTACCTTGTTGATTTCCAATACCAGAGCCATTAACAGCATAAAAAATATTATTAAAAATTCGGGTGTTTTGCCCATTGATATCAATTGCTGTGTCAAATGCATCATTTCCGCTTTTATTTATGACAACAGTGTTGTTGTATATATAGCTGTCATAAGAAGGGTGTCCGCCTTGACCTCCAATTTTATCATTCAACCAGATGGTATGATCGCTGTTAAACCAATTGGGGTTTTCACGCCAGCCATCATTGACACTAATGTTGAAGCGATAAACAGCACGTTGGTTTCCACCAAGAATCTCAACAAATCCCCCCTCACAATCTTGCATATAATTATATTGTATAAAGGTATCCACGTTCGAATGGTCAACATGAATTCCGTGAGAATCCAAAATACCTTTCGCATTTACGGCTTGGTTATACTGAACAATAGTATTGATGCTATACCAATTCCAAACGGCACTTCCACGACCAATCATTTTATCATTGGTTTTGGCACCAGGTTGATTGAAAATATTATTTTCAATCAAACAGTTTTCAGTTCTAATAGGTAGTACACAAGTACCTCCTATTTGAAAAAACTCATTGTTTCTAAACACAAAATTTGTATTTCTCTTAGTAGAGGTTTTACCCATGGTATTTTTAATATGAACACCAATTCGTTGCAGGTCTGTAAAGTAAGAGTCTTCAACAATCACATTATTGATAATCCCACCCCAAGATGAAATAAATGTCAGGCCTGATACTTCAAAATCATTGAATGCATTTTGATCGGCTGGGTCTACCCAATAAAGAGCGTAGACGTTTTTAAAGGTCATATTTCTAAAGGAAAAATTATTAAGGTCTATATTAGAACCAGACACTTCTATTCTTATTCCAAAACTGACCAAATCTCCTACACCAGAACGAGATATTGTTCTGTGATTTTGAATTTCTAATCCATCAAAAACCATATTGTCATGATTGGTTACAAGGATTGCTTCTCGATAATCTCCGCCCCCATCATCATGGCTCGAACCGCTTATAATAGGCTGATTTCCATATCCATAAGAGGTAAAGGTTATTAGGTTTCCTTCTGTCCCTGATCCATTAACAACATAATGCCCACGAAACGTATCTCCCTTTTTGAAATAGACTGTATCACCAGGGCCAAGTGTGGTGTTGCTAAGTTTTGATAAAGTTTTCCATGGCTGCGTTTGCGAACCATTGTTGTTGTCATTTCCAGTTGAGCTACTCAAATAGTATTGATTTTGAGCACATAAAGAAAAACTCAAAAGCAATACAAATACTTGATATTTAATCTGTTTATGCATGATAGCGTCTATTTATTCTATAATTATTGGTTGAATGATAAAGGAATAGGTGTAATCTTCAGGCCAGATAAGATATTTATCATGTGGCTTGGCACCCCAAGAATTGTCACCACCTACGCCCATTTGTCGATAGTCAATATTTAGATTCAACAAATCTCTTGGTTTAATATCGTTAAGATGACTGTTTTTAGGATTTCCAAGCACATCTTTTCGCTTAGAATTTTTCCAAGCACCATCATCATAATCATCCGTGGTGTTGTTATGTACGGCAAATGAAAATTCTGGTAACCCCATAAATTGCAATCCAACTCCATCTTGATCTGTTATGGAAAGCTGTTTGGTTTGTGTTCTGTACCCATTTTCTTGAGGTCTGCCGTAATCAAACTTCATCTCGTTTACTTTAGCACTGTAACTCCCCATAAAGGCTGAGGCCTTTCTGTCGATATAATTTTCATGTGGCCCACGTCCATACCATTCCACATTCTCTAAAGACGAAGAAAGCTGCATATTGACACCCAAACGTGGTACCTCGGTTTTGTCATGGGCACCGCCATAGTCAAAGGAGTGGGTAACTTTAACACTGCAATTGGGTTGAATCAAATAACTCATCACTACTTTGGAGTTGACGGCAGATAACTTAAATACGCTTTCTAAAAGATGTCCCTGCTTTGTTTTTTTGTGACTGAAAGAAACCAACTTTTGATTTTCAGAAGCTTCTTTCCATGATTTTAGTCTTGTGGGCATTTTGTTTCCATAGTCATTGTCTATTGGTGCGCGCCAGTAGTGAGGTTTTGGACTTTTTAAAAGCATCTCTATTCCTGAAACATCCAAGATGGTTAAATATCCGCTTGATTTGTTAAATCCTAGAGATAATTTACCAATACTAAAATGGATTTCGTTTTGGTTTTCAACAACCTCAATTTTACCATTGTGTTTACTGCCAAGCGTTTCAATGTTGCCTTCCTGCAACAGCAATTGTTCTGAAAAGGCCAGATGACCCTCTGCTAGAAGTGCATCGGCTTTTTTAAGTTTTCCGTAAATATTTATGTGGTAATCACTGCTGTTTTCTAATTCTGATTTGAAAGCAAGTGGGATGTGTGCTGTTTCTTGGGGTAGTGTTTGTGAATTCTGGGTGTATGATTCGATCTCAACACCATTTTTTAAAAGGACAAATTCAAGCTTGTAAGCAGCCAACGAGGTAAAAAAGTTTTCGTTGTATAACATGATTTCTTTCTTGTTCTCATCTGCCCAGCTTGCATGAGCGTTCTGATACACATGCTTTACTTCCTCAAGTGCAGGATGGGGTGTGCGGTCTGCATTGACAATTCCGTTTAAACAAAAATTTCCATCTGTATGGTAGTGGTCAGGTGCAAAATCGCCACCAAACTTCCAGTACTTAGTTCCATCTTCATCAATGGCTGCCAAACCCTGATCAACAAAATCCCAAATAAACCCACCTTGCATTTGGCGTTCGCTGCGAACCATATCCCACAAATCAGCGATGTTTCCGTTGCTATTGCCCATGGCATGAGAATATTCACACCAAATAAAAGGTCGGTCTGGAAATTGACCCAAATAATCTTTTTTAATCATTTCCATAGGTGCATACATCCAAGAAAAATAGTCGGTATGCGGTTCCAAATCAATATCAATATTTGTCTTTTTGTAATACGGATGTTCTGAGGTTCGCTCATACATCACAGGTCGTGTAGGGTCATACGCCTTTGTCCACTTATAGCCTTTGACAAAAGAGGGTCCGTCTCCTGCCTCATTACCCATAGACCAACTAATGATACTGGGCTGGTTTTTGTCTCGCTTCACCATGCGTTCTATTCGATCTAGATGCATGGCCTCAAATTCAGGTTTATAAGCGGGTGTGTCTTCTTTTTTGTAATGAAAACCATGACTTTCTATATTGGCTTCATCTATTACATAAATGCCATATTGGTTGCACAACTCATACCAGTAGGGATCGTTGGGGTAATGCGATGTGCGTACGGCATTGATATTATTGGCTTTCATGATTTCAATATCCTTTCGCATGGATTCTTTGGAAACCACATGACCAGTCCACTCGTCGTGCTCGTGACGATTAACACCTTTGAACAAAATGGGTTGACCATTGACTAGAAACTGCCCATTTTCAATCTTAGTTTCTCGAAATCCAACAGCCTGACTCAATGCATGCGTTTCATTTCCTTTGCTATCAAAAATGCGAATCCAAAGCGTGTATAGGTTAGGAACCTCAGCGCTCCATAACCGCATGTTTTGGGTAGGAATTACCGATTTTACCAAGCTTTCATTCCTTTTTTTGAGTGAAAACACTTTTGATGTTTGGGCAATGGAATTGTTTCCGTCCTTAAGCTCTAGGGAAATGTGACCTTTGGATTTTTGTTTAGAAAAATTGGACAGCAATACATCCACTTCTAGTGTTGCTTGGGTGTATGATTCGTTCAGATTTGTTTGTACAGTAAAATCTCGTAAAGATGCTTTTTTGGGGCTGGCATACAATCGAACATCACGCTCAATGCCACTAAGGCGCCAAAAGTCTTGATCTTCCAAATATGTGCCGTCGGACCAGCGAATCACCTGAACAGCAAGCTGATTGTCTCCCGCTAACAAATAGGAACTAATATCAAATTCGGCTGGAGTTTTACTGCCCTCGCTATAGCCTACCTTCTGACCATTCACCCATACGTAAAAGGCAGAGTTTACACCTGCAAAGTGTAAAAACACTTGATGCTTATTCCAGTTTTTGGGAATCGTAAACGTTCGGATATAGCACCCCACTGGGTTGTAGTCTTTGGGCATAAAGGGTGGATTGATTTCGTAGGGATAAACGATGTTGCTGTATAGTGGAAAATCGACTGTGTGGAACTGCCAATTGGCTGGAACAGGTATTGTGCCCCAGTCAGAACGATCAAATTCGTTACTAAAAAAATATTTTGGAGCCTCTTTTGGTGTGGCATATAATTTAAAATCCCATCTTCCGTTTAGTGAAACTTCTAAACTAGAAGCGTCAGCTTTTTCTTTTTCAATCTTTGATTTGTAAAGTTTAAAGTGCGCATGAGGTTCAGTAGTATTGACTTTAAAGACCGATAAATCCTCCCATTCAGGGGATTGTGACTTTGCAGTTATAGAAAACAAAAATACCAAAAACAAAATAAGCTTCTCTGACATGGATTATTAAATTTTACAACCAAAGTAAAGCAATTATTAATTTTGTTAATTTAAATAAACTGAGTATGCTAAAAAATGATACTAAGATGATAATTGCTGCAAGCTAGACATACAATTTTAATTGTTGGTTTGTATAGTCAACAAATAATTGTATTTATGAAGTTTTTTTACCTTCCGGTCCTTTTTATTGTGGTTTTTTCATGTTTTGGGACCGCGCAAGAATTGGTATACGAACTCGATTTTGAGAACCAGACAGTAGGAACAGAAATTACCAAAAGGAATACCCTTCAGTTTCAAGGCTGGAATAAATCGGTGTGGACAGTTAGACAAGAAGAAGCCAATAAAGTAGCTACTTCTACTACGCAAGCAAAAGTTTTTTTAATCAAATCATTTGATGTAATCCCGGGTAATCGTTATCGATGGACATTAGAAACTAAAGTGGTTAATAATGGTCCTGCATGGAAGCGAACACATGTACTTACTGTAGTTTGTGGAAAAGGGGACGAAATTCAACAACTAGTTAAGGAAAATATAGCAGAACCCAAGAATGGTACATGGACTTCTAGCAGTTTGAATTTTACTGTACCGCAAAATAAATCCGAAGTCACACTACAATTATTCCGTTTTGCAGAAGGTACTGAAGTCTCGATAGACAATTATAAATTCGATAAACTTTAAACTTTAGCATTATGAGACACTTATTTACTTTTTTATTATTTTTTCTTATAGCTCAAACACAAGCACAAGAAACCCTAATTAATGAAACCTTTGAAACGGGCTGGGCAGCTGATAGTAATGTCATACCTGCTGAAAATGAAGAAGGTACACCAGCAGCAAACTTAAAACTTCAAGGGTGGGGCGATGGATTTACATTTATAGTTGTTAATGATACTGGAAATGGGGCCAACTCCTCAGATTACTTTGCGAAAATGAACCGTGGAGGCACTGCCAATTACGCAGTAATTCAACGCCTTGTTGAAGCAACAACTGGAGATGTATATGAATATAACATCTCATTAAAACCTGATGTTGCAGGTCAAGCAGGATCACTTAAATTAGAAGTTATAGATTTAGCTAACAATAATAGCGTTGTTGCGGGCCCTGTAAAACCTACTGGGGGCGCTTGGAGCGATCTAACTCTTTCTTATACCGCTGCCGCAACACAAAATTATGCTTTTAGAGTTACAAAGGTTTGGGGAAATGCTGGGGCAAGTTTTGATAACATTTCTTTAACAGTAGTGCCATCAACAGCCTCCGATTCTTATCTTAAAGATTTTCAATTCAGTATTTATCCCAACCCAGCAAACAATGTTATCAGGTTTCAATCTGAATTACCATTGCAGTCTGTGGAGATTTTTTCACTTACCGGTTCCAAAGTGCTCTCGCAGTCAAACAATGTCGAACATTTAGAGGTTGGAAACCTAGCTAAAGGCATCTATATTCTGAGGGCTTCTACTGCAGACGGAAAAGTAGCCACACAAAAACTGATCAAAGAATAATTTCTTTGACAGAAAACTATTAATCAAAAACTTCCTTGGTAATTAACTGGGGAAGTTTTTTAACGCAACAACTTATGTACACGCATATCGTCCTATGGAAATTAAAAGAAAATGACAATGGCATGAACCGTACTCAGCTAGCACAAGAAGTCAAGCGACGCCTGGACGAACTGCCTTCGCACATTCCAGAAATCATAACCTATGAAACGGGAATCAATGTAGGAGACTACAGTGCTTCATTTTTTGATGTCAGTTTGGTTTCTACTTTTGAAAACAAAGATACTTTTTGGGCCTACACTAAATATCCAGTACACGACGAGGTGGTGGCATACATTCAATCTATTCTAGAAGCTGAGGAAATCGTTGATTATTTCAATTAAAAAAGATAATTAGTGACTAAAATGTGTTAAACAAAAATGACTAATTGATTTTTACAATTTTTTTATTTGTAAAAAAAATAGAGAACTTATATGACTACAATCACCAATATTGAAACTTTTGTTCTGAAGGATACTTTGGAGAAAAGTTTTTTCTTTTCTCAATGGGAATATTCAGAGCGCTGTATCTGTATTGTTAAAATTACCTGCTCTGATGGTACTTACGGTTGGGGAGAAGGCTATGGTCCTGCTTTTATTTTGGAGTCTGGAATTGAGTTTTTAAAATCCCAGGTGATAGGACAAAACCCCTTGCACAATGAAGTGATTTGGAACAAGATGTACCGCAAAACACTCGATTTTGCCCGCCGAGGTGTTTTGGTCGCTTCCATGAGTGCTATCGACATCGCCATTTGGGATATCAAAGGAAAATTATTGAACCAGCCTGTGGGTGCATTGCTAGGGGGCGTACACAGAAATTATGTTGTTCCTTATGCCACGGGAATGTATTTTACAGAAAAAGACAATCCAGCTAAAGATTTTGAGGTTGAGGCCAAAAAGTATTTAGAGAAAGGGTTTAAGGCTATCAAGATGAAAGTAGGCCTTGGTGTTGAAAGAGATGTTGCCAATGTGAAGCATTTACGCTCCATAATTGGAGACGATATCAAACTTATGATTGATTCAAACCATGCCTACACCTATATGGAGGCACTTGAATTGGCAAAAAAATTAGAGGCCTACCAAATTTCATGGTTTGAAGAGCCTGTATCTCCAGAGTTTTATGAACAATACGGAGAGTTGAGACAAAAAACCACGATCCCTATCGCTGGTGGTGAATGCGAATACTTGCGTTTTGGCTTTCATCAGCTTCTTAGAAACAAATCGGTTGACATTATCCAACCCGATATTTGTGCTTGTGGGGGACTAACAGAGGTCAAGCGCATCGCTTCGTTAGCCTCTACCTACGGAGTAGATGTAGTGCCACACACTTGGGGCAGTTCTATAGGGCTGCATGTTGCTTTACATTTTATATCCAACTTAGAGTCTGTTCCTGGACGAATGTTTAGCCCCGATTTTCTGTTGGAATTTGATCAGACAGAGAATGCGTTGCGGGAGCAGCTTACATTCCCAATCTTAGAAATGGAAAATGGAATAATACAAGTGCCAGACAGCCCTGGACTGGGACTAGAAGTTAACCCAGATGCACTTCGTAAATTTACCAATCCAACCAATGGGGTTGCTGAAATTAAAGAATTATTGAAATAAAAAATATGGATTTCGGTTATCATAAAATGTATATCGGAGGGGCGTTGGTAGAGAGTGAATCTAATACCATGTCAGATGTTATTTGCCCAGCTGACGGCAAACCCATAGCTCAAATTGCAGAAGCGAGGAAAGCGGATGCTGAAAAGGCACTAGAAGCTGCCCAAAAAGGATTCGAGTTTTGGTCAAAATGCTCTTTGTCAGAACGTACCCAATGGATGTTAAAGCTTAGAGAAGCCGTTCTTGAAAACGAACACTTGCTGAGATCTGCTATTGTTTATGAAATGGGTAAAGCCTATGACGCTGCTTGGGAGGACATTGAAGCGGTAGTCAATGCTTTAGAGTGGTATCCTAATGCCATGAAAAATTTACGTGATGAGCTAATCCCAGATTACGAAAACACCCATACCCACAAAATGATACAGCAACCCGCTGGGGTAGCAGTCGCATATTTGGCCTGGAATTTTCCGCTCCTCAATGTGGGATTTAAACTCGGACCTGCCTTGGCTTCTGGATGCTCAATTATCATTAAACCCTCTGAGTTGTCCCCACTCTCAGCTTACATTTTAGGTAAAATCATACATGATATTGATTTTCCATCTGGTGTGGTCAATATTTTGTCTGGGCCTACTAGCGAAGTTGCAACTACGTTAAGCAAAAGTAAAATACCCTCTGTTTTGACGATGATAGGGTCTACGGCTACTGGTCAACGTGTGATAGCAGACAGTTCTACATCTATTAAAAAACTAAGTATGGAACTTGGCGGTAATGCGCCATTTATTGTGTTTGAAGATGCAGATATTGACAAAGCACTCGATTTGGCAATCGGAATAAAATTTGGTAATAGTGGTCAGATTTGCGTTGCCGCCAACAGATTTTTTGTGCATAAGAGCTTGTATAATTCGTTTCTAGAAAAATATGTTGAACGAGTTAATAATTTAAAACTTGGTTTTGGTATAGACCAAAAACCTGACATGGGACCTATGGTCACAAGAAATGACAGAGATCGCATGTTTGATTTGATCAATGATGCCAAAGAAAAAGGAGGCGTTCTGTTAGCGGGAGGAGAAATTCCAAAAGGAATGAAAGATGGAAATTGGATGATGCCCACCGTAATTTCAGGAATGACCACAGAAATGCGCCTGTTTAGGGAGGAAACCTTTGGTCCTATCGCACCATTTATGTCATTTGAAACAGACGAAGAAGTATTGATGCTTGCGAACGATACTGACTTTGGGTTGGCTTCTTATATTTTCACTAACAACAGCGATCGCATCCATCGTTTTTCTGAGAATCTCGAATTTGGTGAGGTTCAAGTCAATGGGGTGAAATATGCCATATACTTGCCTCACGGGGGTATCAAAAACAGTGGCATTGGTCATGATTGTTCTCATTTAGCTTTAGAAGATTATTTGGTTAAAAAGAGAGTTTCAGTAGCACTTTAAGATGGAAATCAACAAGCTCAAACAGAAATTGCTGGACGGTCAGACCGTTTATGGCCCCTTTTGTAAACTTCAAGACCCAAGCGTAGTTGAAATTGCAGATCTGGCTGGATTTGATTTTGTTATTTTGGATATGGAACACGGACCACTTAGTGTAGAAAGCATTCAATCCATAGCACGTACTGCGCAAGCAAAGGGGATAGAAGTTGTTGTTCGGGTAACAGAGAACAGAGCCTCTGATATTTTACGTATACTTGATGTGGGAGTGAAATCAATTCAAGTTCCTCAAGTGAATACTCTTTCTGATGCCCAAATGGTGGTTGATGCAAGTTTCTTTTACCCCAAAGGAGAACGAGGGATGTGTAGATATGTACGTGCAGCCTATTATACAGGGATTGAAAAGAATGAGTATTTTTCGACGGCAAATTTAGACATCTTAACCATCGTTCACATTGAAGGAAATAAAGGTCTTGACAATCTAAAACAGATTGTTTCTCTAAACGGTATTGACATTGTTTTTCTTGGTCCCTATGACCTTTCACAATCTTGTGGTTATCCGGGTCAAACAAACCATCCTGAGGTGGTAAATAAAATGAAACAAGCTGTTATGCTTGCCAAAAAGCACAGCAAAATTATTGGTACTTTTTGTGAAAGTCCTCAAGATGCCCAAAAGTGGCGTGATTTGGGCGTTCAGTATATTGCATACGCTGTAGATGTAGGGATTATTTATGACGCCTACAAAGAAATTATTAACCAAATAAAACAATAAAATGGAATCAATATTATTACCTTTTTTACTGGTCATAATCGCCAGTGTGTTTCAAGGATCTTTTGGCGTAGGAATGAAGTATATGCCACCCCTTAAATGGGAATCTTGGTGGTTGGTACACGTTACGATTGCCATGGTACTCTTTCCCATTGTATGGACATTTCTGTCCGTTTCGGATGTAACCACAGTCATAGGAGATGTTTTTTCTGATCCTATTGCACAACAAGCAGCTTATATAGCCATAATGTTTGGTTTTTTATGGGGCATAGGGGGTATAATGTTTGGTGTTAGTGTTCCTTATATAGGTTTGTCATTGACCATGGGAATCGTGATGGGTATTGCGGGAACACTAGGCGCTTTGATTCCATTGTTACAAAATGAAAACGCTACTAGTTTACCTCAATTTCCCTATGTGATTGGGGGATTGGTAATTACCATCATAGGTGTGATCATCACAGCAAAGGCGGGAATTGATAGAGATAAGCTCCAAGGCAACTCTTCGCTTTCGGGTGGAAATATATTAAAGGGAATCGCCATTGCGGTTGTCTGTGGAATCCTTTCCTCGCTATTGGCTGTAGGGCATACCAATGTCAATGACGATGTAACACTCATTGCAAAAAATTATGGAGTCAATGGTCGCAATGCAAGTTTGATTGCTTGGCTGATTGTATTTATCGGGGCCTATGCTATGAACGCTTTGTATAGCCTTGTCCTCATTGTAAAAAACAATAGCTGGTCCAACTTTTTTGTTGCAGGCTCAAAAAAAGCGTACATCTGGTCTGTTATTGCTGGACTTTGTTGGTTTGCAGCACTGGGTTTGTATGGACAAGGTGCTGCACTCATGAATGGCGCATCTGACAACAACCTTGGAAACATAGTTGGGTGGCCGATGTTACTTGGGCTGTCACTAATAGTAAGTAATGTTTGGGCTTATAGAGCTGGAGAGTGGAAAAATGCTAAAAAGCCTTTCAACCTGCTTTTAGTTGGATTGGCAGTTCTAATCCTGGCTTCTGTGATTCTTGGGTACTCAAATAGTTTGAGCTAAGAGCAAATGTTGTTGAGTCTTTGATATTTGCTCTTATATTCACTAGCTGATAATCCTTTTACAGCCTTAAAAACTCGGTTGAAACTCGAAAATGAGTTAAAACCAGTGTCATGACAAATTTGTGAAATAGATGTTCGACTGTTAATTATCATCTGACATGCCCTACTGATGCGGTATTCACGTATAAATTGAAAAGCGGTTTTACCCGTTCGTTCTTTAAAGAATCGACAGAATGAATTAGTTGTCATAAAAGCCAAGTCCGATAGCTCCTGAAGGCTGATTTCACGAGCGTAGTTTTCAGAAATAAAGTTTATAATACGTTGAAGCCGATCCTCCTTTTCAATATTTCCTGTGGCTGGATTAAAGTTATCTGAAGCTAAATTTCGTGTGTTTTCAACACGAGACAATCGATTAAGTGTTTTAAGCAATTGAATCAAACGATTTGCCCCACTAAACTCACAAATGCGAATGATATCCTCCAGCAGAGCATAGCTGTCCATAGATTGAAAAATAATACCCCTTCGAGACTTTTCAAGCATTGTTTTTATGTTGGAAAACTCGGGTACATTATCCACGAAAGTATGGATCAGAGAGGGGCTAAATTTGATAATAATATAGTCCACCTCTTCTGAAGAATCATGTACTTCATTTTTAAACAAGTGAGGAAGCTGACTTCCCAAAAGAACCAATTCATTTTCATTAAAATACTCCATGCTATCCCCAACAATACGCACCCCTGTTCCGATGATAGGATATAACAATTCGTATTCTTCATGATAGTGCCAATCTACTCCGAAATAGGGTATGGTTTTTCGCTCAACAAAAAAACTCTGGTGATCTTCGTTTTCGGTTATGGAATACTTGAGTTGCAACTTATTTTTTTCTTAAAATTACAATTTTTAAGCAGAAATAGAAGTGTATATATCTATTAAAAAAGTAAAGATTTAGTTATCTTCAATCAATTTAATTCCTTGCGGCACCATAGGGTAAGTGATATTTTTCATCAAAGCTCTCATATTTGCTGTCTCGGGATGTGATTTGCCAAAAATAAGATTGTTTCGTTCTTTTGGATCTAAATTTTTATCATACAACTCCTCTTGACCAGTGTTGTATACGATGTAGCGATAGTCTTTGGTACGTATTGAATAGTGATGATTTTCTGGGATATTTTTATTTAAATCTGAACTGTAAATTACTGACAAAGCTCCCTCGGGACCTTGCCAATTATCTGTATTTGGATTTTTTAAAAAAGGAACAAGAGAATACCCGTCTAGTCCATGCCCTTTTTTGTTTTTTCGAGTTTCTAAATCAATTCCTGCCAATTCCAAAAGAGTAGGATATACATCTATTAAAGAAACAGGATGCTCAACGACCGTATTTGGCTCTGTCATTTCTGGAACTCGAATAATTAGAGGTACTCTAGTACTTTCTTCCCATAATGAGTTTTTGTAAATGTGATCTTTCTCTCCCATAGTCCAACCATGGTCACTCGTCAATATTACAATCGTGTTGTCTTTAAGATAAGTATTGTTAATCGAACGCATCACTTGGCCTACATTGTCATCAACGGCGGTTACACAGGCCAAGTAAGCTTGTGTAAAGCGTTTTAATCCCTCGTGTGGATCTTTATATGAAGCTACCAGATTTTCAAACATTTCTACCGATCGGGTTCTTCTGTTTTTTGTTTCAAACTGGTCTACCAAATGCAGAAAAGTATCTTCTTTATCACCAGGAAAAATATCTGCTAACTGAATGCTGTCTAGCGGATACATGTCAAAATATTTTTGAGGGGCTATAAGGGGGGTGTGCGGACGGAGAAACCCAACTGACAAGAAAAAAGGAGCGTCCTGGTCTTCTTCAGCCAACTCCAAGAGACGCTTTTCGGCCCATTGTGCATTTAGTTCATCGGGGGTTAAATCACGGTCTTTATCATTATTATATTTAAGTTCTTTGCCACTTCGAAACCCACCATAGACCCACCATAGCCGTTCGCCATTGAATTTTTGTTCCCCAAAGTTTTTCATAGGGCCATAAGATCCATCTATAAAACCACCACCCATATTGAGTCCATCAACGATACGATTGGTTCTAAAAGGAGCAGGCACATCAGGATGAGAGATAGGCTTTTTCTTACGTTTATAATCACCTGCGTAAACAAATGGGCTGTAATCTGCCTTGTACTTAAATTCAGACCACACATCTTCTTTGTTGTGATGAAGGACTTTGCCGCTTCCAATTACATGGTAACCATCATTTTTAAATTTTTCCATAATGGTTTTGGTGTTGGCCAGCATTTCGTTATCTAACCATGATTTCATCCAAAAATGAGATGCGTTGTGTGGGTATACACCCGTAAACATACTCGCTCGTGAGGGACCGCACATGGGGTTGTTTGAATAGGCATGTTTAAATCGAGTACTAGAGACTCCTAAAGCTTTCATATGTGGTGTTTTAGCTTGTGGATGACCATAGAAACCCTCTGGAAAATCGTTTAAGTCATCAATTATTATGAGTACTACATTTGGTTTTTTGTAATGTTGCCCCTGAATATTATTAAAGGATAGGATTGCCAAAATATATATAAGATATCGAGCAATCATATGAGATGGTTTTCCAAATATTTCAATCTTGTCTTTTTTAGTTAAGTTCATTATAGTCAGATTTCTTGAGTTGTGAAATTACAAATTATAGATTGTTATAGTTGAGTTTAAAGCAAAAAAAAGAGTCACCATTTCTGATGACTCGATTGTAGCGGGAGCTGGACTCGAACCAGCGACCTTCGGGTTATGAGCCCGACGAGCTACCTACTGCTCTATCCCGCGATTAGGACCCCAAATATACAAAAAATCACCAAACCCGACAAGGGTTTTGTACCTTTGCATTCCATGCATAAGTCAGGATTTGTCAATATCATCGGAAACCCTAACGCAGGGAAATCCACTCTGATGAATGCCTTTTTGGATCAAAAGCTGTCAATTATTACCTCCAAGGCACAAACAACCAGACATCGAATCTTTGGAATTTATAATACGCCTGATGTGCAAGCAGTTTTTTCTGATACACCAGGTATCATCAAGCCCGATTATGCCTTGCAAGAGCGCATGATGGATGCCACATACTCAACTTTTGAAGATGCCGATATCATGCTTTTACTTGTAGCTGCCGATGACAAGCGGGGATTAGACGAAAATACATGGAAACGAGTTGCCAATTTTTCAGGCAAACTAATCCTCGTATTTAATAAGGTTGACCTATCGAACCAAAAGGAATTAGCACAACTTGTTTCATCATGGCAAGAAAATCTACCTCAAGCCGAAGTATGGAGTATTTCTGCTAAAGAATCTTTCCGCGTTTTGGAGTTGCGGGATCGTATTGTTTCTCTACTACCTAATCACCCCCCCTTTTTTCCCAAGGATCAAATCACAGATAAGCCTGAGCGTTTCTTTGTCAATGAGGCTATACGGGAACAAATTCTTATTCGATATCAAAAGGAAATCCCTTATGCTGTTGAGGTATTTACCGAGCAATTTGAAGAAAGTGAAAATATCATTCGAATTAGAAGTGTGATTGTGGTAGAAAGGAACTCCCAGAAAGCGATTGTCGTTGGAAGTAAGGGAATCGCGATTAAACACGTTGGTATTGAGGCACGGAAAGCCCTCGAAACTTTTTTTAACAAGAAAATTCACCTCGAATTGTTTGTCAAAGTCAACAAAAATTGGCGGTCAAACCATACACAATTGCAGCGATTTGGCTATTCTTCTTCTCAAAAGAAGTAATTTTGCCTTCTAAAAGAATGCCCATTGAGCAATTTTGTCGCCATTATTGGAAGACCGAACGTTGGAAAGTCAACACTTTTCAATCGACTAATTCAGCGCAGAGAAGCCATTGTAGATTCAACTAGTGGGGTGACTCGTGATCGTCATTACGGAAAAACAGACTGGAACGGTAAAGAATTCACTGTGATCGATACTGGTGGATATGTCGTTGGTGGGGATGATGCTTTCGAAGCTGAAATTGACCAACAAGTCGAAGTGGCTATTGAGGAGGCTGATGCAATTCTGTTTGTCGTAGATGTAGAAGTAGGGGTTAGTGTGATGGATGAAGAGGTTGCACGCCTATTACACCGATCTGACAAGCCAGTCTTGCTCGTTATCAACAAAGTTGACAATGCTTTACGTATCCCTGATACCGTTGAGTTTTTTACTCTAGGAATCGATAAGACTTTTCATATTTCTGCTGTAAATGGTTCAGGGACAGGTGATCTCTTAGATGCCGTAATCCATGCCCTTCCAGAAGGCAAAGAGCCCGAAAGTAGTTCTTTACCTCGTTTTGCTGTCGTCGGTCGTCCAAATGCGGGAAAGTCATCATTTATCAATGCCCTGTTGGGTCAAGAACGAAACATTGTTACAGCTCAAGCAGGTACTACTCGAGACAGCATCGATACATTCTACAACCAATACGGATTTGAGTTTGTTCTTGTCGATACTGCTGGAATCCGGAAAAAATCTAAGGTCAAAGAGAATATCGAATTTTATTCGGTGATGCGTGCATTGCGCTCCATCGAATATTCTGACGTATGTTTGGTGTTATTTGATGCCACAAGAACCTTCGACAGTCAAGTTAAAAATATTTTTTGGCTTGCAGCTCGCAATCACAAAGGGATTGTGATTTTGGTCAATAAATGGGATTTGGTTGAAAAAAATACCCAAGCAACTAAGGTATTTTCAGAAACCATCCGTGAGGAAATTGCTCCTTTTGTAGATGTCCCCATTGTTTTTATTTCAAGTCTCACCAAACAACGTGTGTTTAAAGCCATCGAAACTGCTGTGGAGGTTTACCAGAAAAGAAGCAAACGAATCGCAACTCGCGAGCTCAATGACTTTATGCTCCCAATCATTCAGAAATATCCACCGCCAGCGATAAAGGGGAAGTACGTAAAAATCAAATTTTGCGTACAATTACACAGTGACCATCCCCAGTTTGCTTTTTTCTGCAATCTGCCCCAATATGTGAAAGAACCATACAAGCGATTCTTAGAGAACAAATTAAGAGAACATTACGATTTTACGGGATCTACAATTGATGTATTTATCCGCAAAAAATAACTAGAGGTTTTCTCGAATTCGAAGAAGCTCCTCACGAATGGATTTGAGTCGTTTAACGATTTGATGTTGACTGCTATTTTGCGAATGGATTTCTTTTTTTGCTCCTTCCAAGGTAAACCCTCTTTCCTTGACCAAAAAATGGATCAGCTCGATTTTATCAATATCCTGTGCGGTAAATTTTCGAGTTCCTTTGGTGTTTTTCTTTGGTGTTAAAATCTCGAATTCCTTTTCCCAAAAACGTATCAACGACGGGTTAACATCAAAGGCTTCAGCGATTTCACCTATGCTGTAATAAAGCTTTTCTGGCAACTTGGTACGCATCTAGTCAAGGGATTGATTCTCACGGTTGGCAGCTTCAAGCAACGCATTAAACTCTTCGGTGTTCAAATCCCCGTAGTAGAAATTGATGGGATTTAGATGTTTTCCATCCTTTCGAATCTCATAATGAAGGTGGGGAGCCACAGAGCGCCCTGTGTTCCCGACAAAGCCAATCACATCACCACGCTTGACTTGCTGACCCCGATGAACATTGTACTTACTCAAATGCGCAAAGAGAGTGACGTATCCAAATCCATGATCGATACGAATATGTTTTCCATAACCAGCCGAACGCGAATCTACTCGGATTACTTTACCGTCGCTGGGCGCATAGATTGGTGTGCCTGTTGGCGCCGAAAAATCCATCCCTTTATGCATTCGTCTCGATTTGGTAAATGGGTCAGTACGCCAGCCATAGCCCGAAGCCATACGACGGAGATTCTCATTATTGATGGGTTGAATGGAGGGAATGGCAGATAGGAGTATTTCTTTGTCCAACGCCATTCTTTGGATTTCGTCAAGAGATTTGGATTGAACTACAATCTGCTTGGACAGGATTTCCATTTTTTTTGTTGTATTGATAATCAACTCAGAATTATCAAATCCTTCCAGATCAGCATATCGGTTGACTCCACCAAAACCCGCTTTCCGAACATCGTCCGAAATGGGGTTTGCCTCAAAAATTACTCGATAGATTTGGTTGTCACGATCTTGAAGATTGTCCAATACACTTTCAATCTGTTTCATTTTGCGATTTAGCTGCTCATATTGCAGTTGGTAATTCTCAATTTCTCTTGCTTGGGCAATCTCTTTAGGGGTTTCAATCACTGGTGAGGATAACAATACCAACAACATGATTAGCCCAAAAAGTGCGGAAACAGTTACAAAGACGAAAGCATTGCGAAAACGAACACTGTTGTTGACTTCAATTCTTTTGTAAGAAAGGGTCTCTTGGTCGTAATAAAACTTGTACTTTGGCATTCGTTAAAATGTGCTAATTTTACACACAATTACATGTAAATCATTGCAAATATAAAAAATGTTGTTTCAACTTATTGTATTTGCAAATTAAAGGGGTTCTATGAAGGCGCAAGACATTAGGCAATCGTTTTTTGATTTTTTTCAGTCAAAATCACATAAAATCGTTCCTTCGGTCCCGTTAGTAAACAAAAACGACCCAT
Organism: uncultured Bacteroidota bacterium; assembly: GCA_902536935.1. Lineage (GTDB taxonomy): Bacteria > Bacteroidota > Bacteroidia > Flavobacteriales > Flavobacteriaceae > UBA724. Next base: position 21,356 of record CACAZM010000010.1, read on the forward strand.
CGCTTCTCTTTGTCAATGCCGGTATGAACCCATTTAAAGAGTTCTTTTTAGGGCATAAAAAGGCAACAGACAAACGAGTCGCCGATTCCCAAAAATGCTTGCGTGTTTCTGGCAAGCATAACGACTTGGAAGAAGTCGGAAAAGACACCTATCACCACACTTTATTTGAGATGCTTGGAAACTGGAGTTTTGGAGATTACTTCAAGCAAGATGCCATTGCTTATGCATGGGAGTTTCTGACAGATGAAATGAAAATCAACAAAGCAGATTTGTATGTAACTGTCTTTGAAGGTGATGAATCAGAGGGCTTGGAAACCGATACCGAAGCCATTTCGTTTTGGAAAAAACACATTGCATCTGACCGGATCTTGATGGGCTCCAAAAAAGATAATTTTTGGGAAATGGGGGATCAAGGTCCATGCGGGCCTTGTTCAGAAATCCATGTGGACATTCGCTCTGCGGAAGACAAAGCCAAATTACCAGGATCGGAGTTGGTCAACAAAGACCACCCACAGGTTGTTGAGGTCTGGAACTTGGTCTTTATCGAGTTTAACCGAAAAGTGAATGGGTCCTTAGAAAAGCTACCAGATAAGCACATTGATACAGGCATGGGTTTTGAAAGATTGTGTATGGTTGTGCAGGGCGTTCAGTCTAACTATGATACGGATGTTTTTATTCCCTTGATTCGTGAAATTGAAACGCGAACCTCCACTTCTTATGGCAATGATGACCAAACCGACATTGCGATACGTGTGATTACCGACCACCTTCGCGCGGTTTCCTTCTCGATTGCTGATGGGCAATTGCCATCAAATAATGGCGCTGGTTATGTGATTCGTCGCATTCTTCGTCGTGCCATTCGTTATGCGTACACCTTCCTGAACCAAAAGGAACCTTTTATCTACACCTTGGTCGAAACGCTTACACTCCAAATGGGAATTGCCTTCCCCGAGCTGAAAGAGCAGCAAAACTTTATACAGAATGTAATTAAAGAAGAGGAACAATCGTTTTTAAAAACACTCGAGCAAGGACTGGGAATGTTACAACAGCTGATGTCGTCGAGTTCGGGCAAAGAATTGTCAGGGGCGAAGGCCTTTGAACTGTATGACACTTTTGGATTCCCAATTGATTTGACGGCATTGATTCTTTCGGAACACGGCATGACCCTTAATGAGGAAGACTTCCAAAAAGAAATGGACAAGCAAAAAGAGCGTTCACGTGCTGCCTCTCAAGTTGATACTGAAGATTGGGTAGAACTCCTCGATGATGAGGAACAGGAGTTTGTTGGATATGACTTGCTTTCAACTCCTGTTCGGATTGTTCGTTACCGAAAAATCACCAATAAGTATGGCGATTTATTTCAGTTGGTTTTCAACATTACCCCTTTTTACCCAGAGAGTGGAGGTCAAGTCGGCGATAAGGGCTATTTGGAAGCACCCAACGGAAATGTAACCTATATCTACGACACCAAGAAAGAAAACAATATTATCGTTCATACTGCCAACCAACTTCCTGCCAATGTGAATGCGAGGTTTAAAGCAGTTGTGGACAAACAAAAACGCGATGCAACGTCGATTAACCACACAGCAACGCATTTGTTGCATCAAGGGTTGCGTAGCGTTTTAGGGGAGCATGTCACTCAAAAGGGCTCAATGGTCCGATCGGGCTATTTGCGTTTTGATTTTTCTCATTTTTCAAAGCTCACCCAAGAGGAGTTACACGCAGTTGAAAATTTTGTCAATGCCAGAATTCAAGAAAAAATCGATGCGCAAATCAAACCCAAAGTACCCTACGACCAAGCGATAGAAAATGGTGCGATGGCTTTGTTTGGAGAAAAGTATGGCGATACGGTAAGAACAGTTCGTTTTGGCGAGTCGATTGAACTCTGCGGCGGCACCCATGTATCGAATACTGCAGAAATATGGCATTTTACAATTACTAGCGAATCTGCAGTAGCATCTGGGGTGAGAAGAATTGAAGCAGTCACAGGTGAGGAAGCAAAAAAACTGGTCTATGAGCAAGCAGCGATGATGGAAGCGGTCAAGTTACAATTAAAAAATCCGAAAGACCTTGTGCAATCGGTTCAAGCTTTGCAAGAGGAAAATACTAAACTCAGAAAAGAATTAGACAAGTTAAGCACACAGCTCGTGCAGCAGATGACTGCCGACTTAGAAAGTGAAATCCAATCTCACAAAGGGATTTCATTGCTTTGTAAGGAAGTCAACCTCAACGCAGCGGGAATGAAAGATGCCTTATTTCAAATTGGAAAAACCCGAAAAGATTTGGTTGCCATTCTCGGTAGTAAAAATGAAGACAAGCCGATTTTATCCTGTTATGTATCCAAGGAATTAGTCGATCAGGGCACCTACCAAGCCAATGCGATTATCAAAGAGATTGGCCAATATATAAAGGGTGGCGGCGGAGGTCAACCATTTTTTGCGACTGCTGGCGGAAAACATCTTGCGGGACTGTCAGATGCATTGCAGGCAGCCAAAGACCTACTCTAAACTTTGTTTTTAAATCCAAACGGGCAGTGCCTACAGTTACTCTCACAACAATACCCCCTTTTTAAGTGATATTTTTCAGTAAACACCAAAAAGCCCTCTGGAGTTTCATAGGAATCACCGTCCTCAATTGGGATAAATTTCTTTTTCACACGTTAAAAGTAGTCGTTTTTTTGATAAGCCGTACTTTTACGTATGTTTAGCCATTCACCACCATCTGTAAACCAACCCCTTAGGTTACAAGAGATTGAAGGAGAATTGGAAATTACTCTGAAAAGAGAAGACCAGATTCACCCTGATATTTCTGGAAATAAGTGGAGAAAACTCAAATATAATTTTCAACACGCTAAACAAAATGGGTATCAAAGCGTATTGACTTTCGGCGGTGCTTTTTCAAATCATTTGGCAGCTGTCGCTAGTGCTGGTCACCAATACGGCTTTCAAACCCACGGCATTGTGCGTGGTGAGGAATTAGAGACCCAAGCCCTAAACCCAACACTGCAGTTTTGTACACATAAGGGCATGGCGTTACATTTCGTAAGTCGAACGCTGTATAGAAACAAAAAACAAGCTTTGGCGAGCGTGATTATCGATGATAAAAACCCTTATGTTATTACAGAAGGGGGGACCAATGCGTTGGGGGTTAATGGGTGTGCGGAAATCCTGACTTCTGCTGATAAAGAATTTGATACGATAGCAGTCGCTGTGGGAACAGGGGGTACCATGGCGGGTTTAATCCAATCAACATCCGATCACCAGCATCTTGTCGGATTTCAGGTTGTAAAAGATATCGAAATCCCCAGTCGGATTCGTACCTTTGTCAGCAATGATAGATGGTCATTGGTACCGACCTACGGTGCGGTAGGTTATGCCAAAACACCAAAAGCATTAATTCATTTTGCCCATAGCGTAGCAGGTCAAACGGGCGTGATTCTCGACCCGCTTTATACTGCACCGATGTTATGGCATTTGATAAAAAAGAGGAAAGAAAACACATGGAATTTTGGAAATCGTTTGCTGATGATACACACCGGGGGTCATCAGTCGATCAAAGGCATCAATCAGCGTTTAGCACAACAAGGCAGTTCGTTGCATTGGCCATGCTGATGTTTTTGGCATCTTGCGGAAGTAAAAAGCAAGTTTACTATGCTGATGCGGCGATGAATGAACAAACCATCACTGCCGAGGGGAAAAGTAAAAAACAATATCAAAAGAATAAAGACGAAGAGGTAGTATATTCTTCTGATCCAACGACTCGATATATCCAACAATATGCCGCTATCGCACAAGAAGAAATGCTTCGCTATAAGATTCCAGCGAGTATCACCTTGGCACAAGGACTGCTCGAATCTCAATTGGGACAAGGCGTGCTTGCTCAAAAATCAAACAATCATTTTGGAATCAAATGCAAGCGCGATTGGAAAGGAAAGAGGGTATATCATGATGACGATGCTCCGGGCGAGTGTTTTCGGGCGTATAAACACCCCAAAGAGTCCTATCGTGATCATTCGCTATTTTTGGTAGAACGAGAGCGATATGCAAGTTTGTTTCGACTCAAAAAAACCGATTATAAATCATGGGCAAAAGGCCTTAAAAAAGCGGGATATGCTACAGACCCTGCTTATGCAGACAAACTGATTGGGCTTATCGAAAGATTAAGTCTATGGAAATATGACAATCCAAAAGTATCACCAGATTTTAATGTTAAAAATCGGGATATTCACATTGTGCAAAAGGGAGATACATTATACGGGCTGTCAAAACGCTATAAAATTTCTGTGGATAAACTTAAGAAAATCAATGGGCTAACTTCTTCTGAGATTCAGATTGGCCAACATATACGGGTAGAAAAATGAGATATGAACGCAGTAGTGCTTTGTTTGCGCAAGCAAAACAAGTGATTCCAGGAGGGGTCAATTCCCCTGTTCGTGCATTCAAGGCGGTTGGAGGTACTCCGATTTTTATTCAGAAAGCAAAAGGGGCATATTTATTTGATGAAGATGGCAATCAATACATTGATTTTATATCCTCTTGGGGTCCTTTGATTTTAGGTCATGGCTACAAGCCCGTGGTGCAAGCCGTGCAAAATCAGGCCGATAAAGGCACTTCATACGGAATCCCGACAGAACTGGAAACTGATATCGCTGAACTTGCCTTATCGATGGCACCCAACATTGATAAAATTCGATTTGTAAACTCGGGGACTGAGGCCTGTATGAGTGCTGTTCGACTTGCACGCGGATTTACGGGCCGTGAAAAAATCATCAAGTTTTCTGGTTGTTACCATGGCCATTCTGATGCGTTTCTTATTCAGGCGGGTAGTGGAGCGGTAAGCTTTGGGAGTCCAAACTCGCCAGGCGTAACACAAGGGACGGCAAAGGATACCTTATTGGCCATATATAACAATGTGGACAGTGTGACACAATTATTCAAAGCAAACCCTGATGAGATTGCAGCAATCATTATCGAACCCGTTGCGGGAAATATGGGTTGCATTCCACCCGAAGCTGGCTTTTTGGAAAGTCTTCGGTATTTGTGTGATCAGAATGGTGCGTTACTCATTTTTGATGAAGTCATGACTGGTTTTCGTCTTGCTGCTGGTGGCGCACAACAGTTGCTGGGCGTCGATGCAGATATCGTTACCTACGGAAAGGTAATTGGAGGTGGACTACCCGTAGGGGCCTTTGCAGCAAGAGACGAAATCATGGATGTTTTAGCCCCTGTAGGGCCAGTCTATCAAGCGGGCACTTTGAGTGGAAATCCTCTTGCGATGGCGGCAGGACTTGCTATGCTCACAGCTTTACATGAGCAACCCGAAGTGTTTGATCGGCTAGCAGATAAAACTGCCTACTTACATCAAGGCATGGAAAGCATACTCGAAAAAAGTCGAATTGATTATCAAATCAATCGATTTGGTTCTATGATCTCCTTGCATTTTACCGATACACCAGTCAAGGACTTTGCTTCTGCAGCAAAGGGAGACAACAAGACCTTTAAGAAATACTTTCACGGAATGCTCAAGCGTGGGGTATACTTGCCTCCCAGTGCTTTTGAGAGTTATTTTTTAAACGATGCCACTTCGTATAAAGACCTTGACACAACGCTTGAGGCCTTTTCAGAAACGCACAAAGAACTCTGATTACTTTTCGTCTAAGATGGTGTCAATTCTAGCAATCGCATCGCGTAAGTGATACTTCGTATTTGTATCCGAAACGCGTTTTACTCCCTTTTCAATATCTTTTTTCAGTTTGTTAAGCTGCCCTCTTGCAACAGATCGAATATCGGATTGACTAACCATCACGCGAGTTTGATTTCCATAGGTGCGTGCCCAACCCGTTGCAGGGGTTTGGCTTTCCGTCATCAGATAAGAAAGGCGTCCGATATAGGCACGTTGGAGATTTCGTCGATAGGTATCGATTTTGTTTCCTTTTGCAAGTTCTGACCAAAGGCCGTTCTGCAAGTCATTCATCATACTGACAATTGTGTATGCTTGAGCTCCATGTAAGGCCTCATTCTCAATCATTCTTGCCAATCGACCAAAATCGAGAATACTACTAATGATCCTAGTTTGTGTTCTACGCATGCGATCAACTGCCCCCGCAAAATCAATTTTATTTAAGACATCTTCTTCCAGTAACCAAGTCGGTGTTTGGAAAAGCTCTTGATGGAGAAACGACAAACAGTTTTGCTGATGATCTTTGGTAACATGGGTGTAAACTGCACCATCTTGGTCGTAGGTTTTATAGTATTCATAAACCCCGCCTATATTGGAGGCCACATGACCCATATAGCGATTGAATTGGCTATACACCTGACCGTATAAAGTTTCTAAATCATCGTAGTTTTTCCCATCCTCAGCCGTCCATTCGATCAGTTTGGGAACGATACGTTTAAGATTCGTAATGCCATAAGCACTGGCTTTTATGGCATCATCTCCAAGGTCTTCTGTTTGTGAACTCGGGTCAACAACACCAAACTGCTGACGTCCGAATCGATACATCGGATCGTCTTCCTTGAAGCGAATCCATTGATCGAGAATAGGCTTTTCATCCTCTGCGTTTTCTACGGAAGGGATGGGTCGATACCCCCAACGAACTGCATGGATGTCGTATGGGCCAATATCTGGCATAAGCGATACATCGCCATCACCTGGTTGGGCAATATAGTTGAAGCGAGCATAGTCCATAATCGAAGGAGCAGTACCGTATTTTTGGGTAAATGATACAGAGCGTAAGGAGTCAACTGGGTAAGCAAAACTACTCCCCATATTGTGTGGAAGACCAATGGTGTGTCCCACCTCATGGGCTGACACAAAGCGAATTAATCGGCCCATAATCTCATCTTTAAATTCGACCCCCTGTGCTTCAGGATTGATCGCTGCGGTTTGCACGAAAAACCAATTGCGCAACAAGGTCATCACATTGTGATACCAATTGATGTCCGACTCAAGAATTTCTCCAGATCGAGGATCGCTCACATGCGGGCCATTTGCATTTGGAATGGGAGAAGCCAAGTAACGCACAACAGAGTAACGAACGTCTTCAGGACTCCACTCTGGATCTTCTTCTCGTGTTGGCGGGTCTTTTGCAAGAATGGCATTTTTAAAGCCAGCTGCTTCAAAAGCAACTTGCCAGTCTTCAATCCCTTGCTTGAGATATTTTCGCCACTTTTTTGGCGTTGCCCGGTCGATATAATACACAATGGGCTTGACGGGTTCTACAAGTTCACCACGTTCAAATTTTTCAATGTCTTCTGGCGCAATTTCCAATCGCCAGCGGTCTAGGTATCGAACAGTTTTACTCTCCTGAACATCGAGGCCATAGTCCACTTGACCACGTGCAAACCATCCAACTCGCTGATCAAAATATCGACGTTTCATCTGCTCTTTTGGCAATAATATCATGGAGTTATTCATTTCCAAACTAATGGATCCTGTACTCGCATTCGACGGTGGTTCGGATGAATTGTAGGTTTTTATGTGACGCATTTCCACATTCAAAGGATAGCTCTTAATGCTTTCAATAAATGATCGGGTCTTATCCAAACCACTGATTTTATATGTTTTCCTTCTTGATGCTGGAAAGCCCATGGCTTTGACATCACTTTCTAAAAATTTATTGACTTGGATTAATGTGGAGGTTGAATCTTTACCAACAGTTTTTACATCAAAACTATATAGTATAGGTTCAAAATTTGAATTAACAACCGCTTCATGTATCGGTAAAGAATCGGCTGCGACGACTTGATGGGATACCACACGAAGTAATACTTTTTTTGATCGTTTTTCCCAACGCAAAACTTGAGTATTTTGCTTGCCTCCTCCAAAGCCAATTCCACTTGCTGTTTTGGCAATCCGTGTGACAACCAGCATTTCACGTCCAAAGAGACTATCAGGGATTTCATAAAAGTAGTTTTCATCAACCTTGTGCACATCAAACAGACCTTTGTCCGTGGTTACATCCTTTGTGATGATATCATCATATGTCTTTATTTTGGATGATTTCTCTTTTTTGTCTGATGATTTTTCTGTTTTGGCATCTTCATTATTTTCTTTGTCTTGGGCATGCAATTGTCCGACGGCTATAAATAAAATAACAGATAATAGGAGTTGAATTTTCATTGAATATTTCTTTAAGATTCGCATGAAGCGACCCTAAATGTATCAATTTAAAATCAAACCGAAGTTTTACGCTAACAGTTGCACAAAAAGACCGTCTTCTGACTTGGTCACTTTGGCCAATTTGTGGGCGCTCAGTCCTTTGATGGCTTTGTCCCACTTCTTGTTGCTTAGTCCAGCACTCTCTTTTAATTCAGACAATAAAACAGGATAGTTTTTCTTGAGAAGGTTCAGTACAACTTCTTCTTCATCTGTCAATATTGGGTCTTGTACTTCTGGTCGCATTTGTGGGAAAAACAACACCTCTTGGATCGAACTGTTATCGGTCATCAGCATCACAAGCCGATCAATCCCAATCCCAATCCCCGATGTTGGGGGCATGCCGTACTCCAGTGCCCGAACAAAATCTTGATCGATAAACATGGCCTCGTTGTCACCTTTTTCTGACAAAGCAAGTTGGTCTTCAAAACGCTCCAACTGATCGATCGGATCATTGAGCTCAGAATAGGCATTGGCCAATTCATTCCCATTTACAAGGAGCTCAAAACGCTCTGTTAGCCCGGGTTTATCACGATGGATTTTCGTCAATGGGCTCATTTCTTTGGGATAATCGGTAATAAAGGTTGGTTGGACGTAATGATGCTCACAACAGCTACCAAATATCTCGTCGATGAGTTTTCCGACACCCATACTGTCGTCAAATTCGATTTCGAGCGAACGAGCAGTTGTTCGCAACGCTTCCTCATCCATTTCACTGACATCGATTCCTGTATGCTTTTCAATCGCTTCAAGGATTGGCACCCGCGGGTAGGGTGCTTTAAAATCAATCGTTTTATCACTGACATTCACCGTGGTTGTGCCATGGGTATCGACAGCCACTTTCTCTAGGAGTGATTCGGTTGTTTCCATCATCCAGTGATAGTCTTTATAGGCGACATAAAGCTCCATTACCGTAAACTCTGGGTTATGGGTTCTGTCCATTCCTTCATTACGAAAGTCTTTGGCAAACTCATAAACACCATCGAGACCGCCGACAATCAGACGTTTGAGATACAGCTCGTTGGCGATACGCAAGTATAGTGGAATGTTCAATGCGTTGTGGTGAGTGACAAATGGGCGCGCTGCGGCTCCACCCGGAATGGGCTGAAGGATAGGCGTTTCCACTTCCAAATAGCCCTTGTCATTAAAAAATGACCGAATGGTATTTGTAATTTTTGTTCGTTTCATAAAGGTATCCTTCACCTGTGGGTTTACAATCAGGTCAACATAGCGCATACGATAACGCTGCTCAGGATCTGAAAATGAATCGTAGGTATTTCCATCAGCATCCGTTTTTGGCAATGGCAGTGGACGAAGAGACTTACTCAACACATACAGCGATTCCACTTGTACCGTTTTCTCGCCCACTTGTGTGGTAAATAAAGTGCCAGTCACTCCTATAATATCTCCAATGTCTAAGAGTTTTTTGTAAACATCATTGTACATGCTTTTGTCTTCGGTTGGACAAAGAATATCTCTATTGAAGTAGATTTGTGTGCGCCCTTGTGAATCTTGAAGCTCTGCAAAACTCGCTTTGCCTTGAATACGGCGAGACATCAACCGTCCTGCAATTTTCACTTGCTTTCCTTCGGTAAAGTCAACGGCGATCGATTCACTATTCGCATCCGTAGAAAAAGCAGCAGCTGGGTAAGGGTCGATTCCCAGCGTACGTAGTTGTTTTAATTTCTCTCGTCTTACGAGTTCTTGCTCAGAGCGTTCCAAATTGAAATTCTTTTGCACAAAGATAATCATGCGAAATCAATTGCGTGACTTTGCGGAGGAATTTGTTACGATGAATTCAGTAATTCACCCCAAAGAAACCTCTACTAGTGATTTCCTAATTTGTGTCCCAAAACGGCTCTGTTGTTGAAATCAAGTCTATCTTTGTAAACGATATGAAGAGGGAAGTACAGTTTCGGGACCTTGGTGTTTTGGACTATCAAACCGTTTGGGATTTGCAACACGATTTGTTTCAAAAAACTATAGATATCAAAATTCACAACCGTCGTAACCATACCAAAACACCCACCACAAACCATTTTTTGCTGGTTGAGCACAACCCTGTTATTACTTTGGGCAAGAGTGGTTCGGCAAATCATCTCCTCACAAGCAAAGCGGAGTTGGAAGCCAAAGGAATTTTATTTTTTAAAATCGATAGAGGTGGAGATATTACCTATCATGGTCCTGGCCAAATCGTTGGCTATCCCATTCTTGATCTGGATCATTTTTTTACCGATATCCACAAGTATTTACGTTTGTTGGAGCAAGTCATTATCGACACCCTAGCCGATTTTGAGATCATGGCAACGCGGAGTAATGGAGAGACTGGTGTTTGGTTAGACGTCAACACGCCCTTTGCTAGAAAGATTTGCGCTATGGGAATTCGGGCAAGCCGCTGGGTTACCATGCATGGGTTCTCTTTGAATGTCAACACGAACCTCTCTAATTTCGATCACATCGTTCCCTGCGGGATTCACGGCAAGCAAGTGACTTCCATGGCGCAAGAGTTAACAAATGAAGTCTCCATTTCGGAAGTGAAAAAACGCATCAAACATCACTTCCAAGAGAAATTTGACACTACTTTGGTGCGTTAGTCAACAAACTTTATTGCGGAATTTGATAGACAACTAAGCTGTTGTTATCTCCACTCGTTGCTAAAAACACCTTCCCTTTACTGTCGCTGTCAATCGTGATTGGACCAGCACCATAAATCGGGAAATGTGGAAGCAGGTTTCCTTTTCGGTCAAAAACATACACCTTTTTCTCTTGTTCATCAACCAAGCTGATCAAAGTGCGGTTGTTGACCACATGTATCGATGGTTCTACATATAATCCAAAATCGAGTTCCAACAGTCGCCCATTTATTTCGAGTTTATTTTCGGTGAGCAACACAAGGTTTTTACCTCTTGCACGAACTTGATATGGGGTTTCAAAGGGGAGTGTGCGATAGCTGATTTCACTGTTGATTTCAATACGAAACAGTCGGTTTTTTTTGTCCAGACCAACAAAACCATTTTGATGCAGATATACGTCTGAAGACATCACCAAATCATTTGGTGTTTTGATACGTACATTTCCCCTGCGATCGAGTAAAAGCAATTTTCCACTTTTTTCGACCATTGTGATATAGTCTCTTGTACCAATTCGAATATGTTTGGGTGCATAATTAAGATTAGCTTTCGCACGGTTGAATCCGCTGACTTTCGCAAACTTCCGATCGCGCAATTCTAACTTGTTTTTGTCGATCAGAACTAATCGATAGTCTCGGGAGTTTTCGTAATCAAAAACAGCGAGAGGCAAAGGATTGTTGAGAGTCGAAGAAAAGGGAGGTACAGGCCTTGCATTCCGATCAATGACTTCAAAGCCTTTTTTTGTGGTGTAAGCCATTTGAAGTCGTCTGTTTTTATACAAATCAATTTGACGAATAGGAAACTGTATCGGGCTCCCGATGGGTCTTGTCCATGTGCTTTTTCCACTACTGCTGATCGATATCAAATTGTGCTTTTCATCTTGAACGACCCATTCCATCGAACCGTTGAGGTGGTTGCGTACAGCGTTTGGACCTTGCGATATGGTGCTTTCAATTTGCGTTGAAAACAAGAGTTTGGGACGTTTATTTTTAATTTTTTCTTGTTTGGATACCCGCTGAAATTGGATTTGAGCAACGCCACTTTCGATCAATCCCACCCCAAGCCAAAAGGGGAATTCGCTAGTGGAATCCATCCGGATATCGTCAATCAATAGAGAACTGAGTTGTTTTGAAAAGAACTCTTCCAAGCCCACAAAGAGCAAAGAGGACTCATTTGGAATTTTTTCCAAAAGTCCATCAAACTGCTCGTCGCTACCTAGGGAATAACCGTTGAAGATTTGCGTTAGCACTTCTGTAAGAGATGCTTCGGATGGTGCTAAAAACAAAAGGTCATTTAATGTAGACGCATGTGTGAACGTTGGCAGATCCAATAAAGGTGCACCTAGCCGCTGAATCGATTTTTCTTTTGAGAACTGATAGGTCATTACATCCCTCAACTTGCGCGTAGTTTCCGCATTTTTTTCCAGTATGTCGATAACACCCTCAACTCCTGCCATGTCAAGCACTGCAATTTGATTTTGCAGCGTGTGTACCTTGGCAATAGCATGAGCTTGCATCAGTAGACTGTCGATTGGTGGACTTGGTAAATTATGTTGTGCGTTATAACGATCCCTAATAATGGAGAATCTATCAACGTCAAATCCATATAGTGATGCTCCGATCATTGTAAGTGGAAGATTTGAAAGTAATTTTGACAGATCGTATGCCTGATTGGTTGCCAGACTAATTTTTGTCAACTTCTCTGCGGAGAGCAAGCCGATGGCGTTTAAAATGGGATTTCCATTTTCGGTTTCTGGCTGGATGGAAACCCAAGATGAAAAATCGGAGAGATCAAAGGGAATTGAAGTCTTAAATTTCTCAGTCAATAGGTTTTGGGATCTCTCATTGATAAAAAGTTGAAAAGGTCCTACTTTTGAGTTGTACAGTTTTTGAAGATTTTCATCCGGGCGATTTGGTTCAGTGTGAAGTCGGATACTGTTCTCGATTAAAATTTTCGAGTCAGATTCAAAATAGGTATTCTGATGAACAACAGCATAGCGGTTGATGCTTTGCTTTTCAAACCGAACAACTGGTAAGTTCTCATATTTTATCGTATCTCCAACAAGTTGGGGAACGCTATCGATTTTAGCCAACGGGAGAATCAAAAGGTATTTGTATTGTTCGACACCCTCTTCATGATAACTTACGGTACACTCCTTAAAAGATAACCAATGTTCTTCTACGGAAATAAGCGGATTGAGAAAATTACTGAGTTGTGGCTGGCTATTTGAAAACTCAACTAAGGATTCCATATCCTCGGTATGAAGAATTGCAAGGGGTTTTGCTGGAATAAAGCCAAGGGGGTCCACCGTTGTCTGCGGTGGAGTCGAGCATTGCGACAAGGCAAAAAGCACAAAGCAAACGAGCAAAAAGCGCATGGTACAAAGTTAATAAAGTTAAAAGTCGAATTGCGTTTGTGTGGGTAATAATGTAAAACTTTTTCGATGCCATTGTGACACACCAAAAGACTGGATGCCTTTTCGGTGTTTTTTGGTTGGATATCCCTTGTTTGTATCCCATCCATAGTCTGGGGATTTACTGTGAAGTTTTTTCATAAAATCATCTCGTTCAGTTTTGGCCAATACCGATGCGGCTGCAATATTGAGAAAGCGGGCATCTCCTTTGATCATGCATTTGTGTGGGATATCGAGATAGTGCGTAAAGCGGTTGCCATCAACAAGAATATATTCTGGTGGGGGATTGAGTTTTTGAATCGCGAGATGCATGGCTTCGATCGATGCATTGAGGATATTGATTTCATCTATTCTTTCGGGCAGCACATGGGCAATGCCGTGGGCGATGGCAACACGCTCGATTTCTTTTCGTAATTCGGTTCGAAGTTTGGCGGTCAGTTTTTTGGAATCGGTAAGCATAGCATGTGAATAGGAGGGGGGAAGGATCACAGCAGCAGCCGTGACAGGCCCTGCCAAACAACCCCGACCGGCCTCATCGGTACCACATTCAACAAACTTGGTGAATTGGGTTTGCATTTAAACTAAAATACGACATTGTTTGACAAATTGCTTTAGTTTTTTCAATACTCAACATATTTTATTGCACAAACGATCTTTATTACTGTCCAGTCGAATTCTCTACCTTTGCATAAATGAATTCGGTCAGGTCTATTTTTGTGGGATGTTGCTTGCTCGTTGCTTTTGCTGTAAAATCTCAAGATCGACCAAATAAAAAGACACCACTTCCTTTAAACGGACTTCAAGGAAACTTCTCGTCAAACAATCAATTTCAAGGGTCTTTCCAAGACCAAGACAGTTTGTTTAGCAAACGGTCTAAACAAAAGTTTATGGAAAAGAAACCTATAACAGACTATTTGATAATCTCACAGGATCGAGACACCACTTTTGTGGACACAACCCTTAGTGTTGCAAAACAATACAAATTTAATTTCCGTCGAAAGGACGATTTTGAACACTTGGTGTTTGCCAACTCAGGTCAAACCGTCAATTATCTGTCAATGCAATCGGGTCCGCAGTCGATTTTACCAATGCCTGGCTTTTATGCAAAATCCCATCAAATGTTTCAGCCCCATGAGGTTTTCTATTACCATGTACCAACACCACTAACAGAAATGTATTTCAAAACTGCATTTCAACAAGGTCAATCTACCGATGTGCTGATCACAGCAAATCTCAGCCCACGAATGAATTATGCGATTGCGTATCGGGGTCATCGCTCACTTGGTCATTATCAACACAACTTGTCTGGGGTTAGTCAGATTCGCTTTTCCACTTGGTATGAAAACCCAAATCGCAGGTATCGATTGCGATTTCAGATGGCAAACCAAAAAATTGAACAACAAGAAAATGGTGGTTTAGATGATGTTTCCCTACAAAACTATAGGGACAAAATCACAGAATTTGAAGATCGGGCTCGACTGTCGGTCAAGTTTCAAAATGCAACACATTTTTTTACAGGAAAACGCTATTTGTTAGAGCAAGACTATGCTCTGATCATGACATCCGACTCAATTCCACTACCTGCACTTCGTCTCGGGCACCGCATACAAACCGATTCGCAACGACACACCTTTGATCAGCTATCGGCAGTGGAAGGCTTTGGAACGCTTGCCGAGGGCTATACAACCCCAAAAGACATGGTACACTACACAAGCACAAGACATGATTTATATGCGCTTTTTGAACAATCAAAATGGGGTCAAATTGAGGCCTATGGATCGGCTTTACAATACAGCTACAACAACGTATACACGACCCTTGACCGTGAGGTCAACGAGTCTGGTGTTGCGGTGGGTGCAAAGCTTGGGTTTTCATTACAAGACAGTCAATTGAAGTTTCATTTTGAGCAGTCAGCAGACGATAATCAGTTGGGGAGTTTTGCGCAACTAACTGCTTCCTTCCCAAAGATTAAAAAAATTCTTTTGCAAGGCGGTTTTCGCTGGGAGACCTATTCTCCTCGTTTTACCTTGCTCAATTATCACAGTAGCTATGCATCTTTTATCTGGCAGAAAAGCATGCTAAAGACCAATCGATCCACCCTTTTCTCCAGTTTGGATATACCAAAAATTGGGTCATTTTCGGCTTCTTTGACAACGCTTGACAACTATGCCTATTTTCAACAAGACTTGGAAAAAGGGTCTTTGTTTGCAAGCCCTGAACAATGGAATGAAACGATACACCTGCTCAAAGCGCGTTGGGATAATGCGTTGTCTTTTGGTGTATTTTCATTAGATACAAACATTCAGTTCCAGCAATTAGAAGACAACGCTCCGATTCATCTTCCAGATTTCTTGGGAAGATCAACCATTTCCTATGCAGATGAGTGGTTTCGCAAAGCGGCCTTTGTGCAAATTGGAGCGACAGTCAAATACTATTCTTCGTTTTATGCGGATGCTTATAGCCCCATACTTTCCGATTATGTGGTACAAGATGCCGTTAAAATCGGTGGAGAACCTTTATTTAGTGCCTTTTTTAATGCGAAAATCCAGCAAACACGGCTGTATTTTAATGCTGAAAACCTAGGTGCTGTATGGAACGGTAACAACAGATTGGCGGCACCAGGTTATCCATATCGGGATTTTATTTTACGATTTGGGATTGTATGGAACTTTTTTCAATAAAATTTATGGGTGAATCGGTAAATCTCCGTGTGTTTTTGACGGGAGCTGTGTCGTACCCATCAAAAATTGATCGACTTGATAGGCAGCTTCTCTACCCTCAGAAATTGCCCAAACGATCAAAGACTGACCACGTCGCATGTCGCCCGCAGCGAAGATGTGAGGAATATTGGTCTGATATGACTTGGTATCTGCATTGATATTTGAGCGTTCGTCAAGCTGGATACCGAGTTGCTCTGCCAAAGTTGGCTCAGGTCCCGTGAATCCAAGGGCGAGTAAGGCAAGGTCGCAAGGCCATTCTTTTTCAGAATTGGGTTCTTCCACGAGCTTTGGTCTTTCTCCTTCTTCTTTTTCCCAATGTACTTGTACGGTTTTAAGACCAGATAATCTGCCATCATCATCTGTTACAAACTCTTTTGTCATGATGCTAAACTCACGTTCACTTCCCTCTTCATGTGAGGAAGAGGTTTTGTACTTAAATGGCCAGTAGGGCCAAGGGTGTTCATCCGTTCGGTCATCAGCAGGTCGTGGCATGATTTCAAAATTGGTCACACTCGCCGCTCCTTGGCGATTTGAAGTACCAATACAGTCAGAGCCTGTATCTCCTCCGCCAATCACAATGACGTTTTTACCTTGTGCGTGTAGTTCAGGATCGACATCTGTCAGTCCATCGACCCATCGGTTACTTTTTGGTAAAAAATCCATCGCCTGAACAACACCTTTGGCATCTGCCCCAGGAATGGGTAATCTTCTACGAACAGTTGCGCCGCCACAAAGAACAACAGCATCAAAATCCTTTAGCTTTTTTACACTGTAGTTTTTACCAACCTCAACCCCAGTTTTGAAGACAATGCCTTCTCCTTTTAGGATAGATACACGTCGATCGATGATGTGTTTTTCCATTTTGAAATCAGGGATTCCATATCGCAGCAATCCACCCACTTTTTCATCTCGTTCAAAAACCGTGATAGTATGTCCCGCTTTGTTGAGTTGTTGGGCAGCAGCCAGTCCGGCTGGACCCGATCCGACAACGGCAATGGTTTTTCCCGTTCTATTTTTGGGTGGGTTTGCCTGAATCCACCCTTCTTTAAATCCGCGTTCAACGATGTATTTTTCAATCATTTCAATGGAAACAGGCGGATTGATAATACCCAAAACACAGGCTGCCTCACATGGCGCAGGGCATAGTCGACCTGTAAACTCTGGAAAATTGTTTGTAGAATGTAGAATTCGAAGCGCTTTCTGCCAATCATTTTGATAAACAGCATCGTTAAAGTCGGGAATCATATTGCCAAGCGGACAGCCACTATGACAAAATGGAACCCCGCAGTCCATACATCGTGCACCTTGGTCTTGTAATTTTTCTTCACCTGGGTGAACCGTAAATTCCTTGTAGTTTTTGACTCGGTCAGCAACAGCTATGTTCGCTTCGTCAATCCGGTCGAATTCTAAAAATCCTCTTAGTTTTCCCATATCAGTTTACTTCTTGTTTGACCTCTTCTGCCAAGCGAGCTAGTGCTTTTTTATAGTCCGTTGGCATGACCTTGATAAAATTCTTTTTTTCTGCCTCCCAATTCCTTAGGATTGTAGTTGCTTTATTACTCGCTGTGTATTTGACATGCTTGTTGATTAGCTCTTCTAATTGGTTGAGATCATCAATAGAGGGGTCTTCTAATCCTATCATTTCCATATTAAAATTTCGTTCATCAAAAGTACCATCAGGAGAATATAAATAAGCGACTCCACCACTCATTCCAGCGGCAAAATTACGTCCAAACTCCCCGAGGATAACAGCGATACCGCCAGTCATATATTCACAACCATGATCTCCGATGCCTTCAACGACTGCCGATGCACCAGAATTGCGAACACAAAATCGCTCACCAGCAATTCCATTGATGTAGGCCTCACCACCAGTTGCCCCGTAGAGGGCAACATTACCGATGATGATGTTTTTTTCTGCTATATAGGAAACGCCCTCAGGAATTCGGGCGACAAGTCGTGCTCCAGAAAGGCCTTTACCAAAGTAATCGTTGCAGTTTCCAATCGTTTCCAAATGGAGTCCTTTGGTGGCAAAACAACCGAAACTTTGCCCAGCAGAACCAGTAAAATGTATGGTCAAGGTGTCTTCAGGAAGACCGTCAGACCCATATTTTTTTGAGATTTCATTGCTTAAAATCGCCCCTACACTTCGATCGGTATTGTGAATGGGAAATTCTAGGGTTTGTGGCTCTAATTTTTCAATGGCTTTATTTGCCTGAGATATCAGTGTGAAGTCAAGAACATTTTCTAGCTTGTGATCTTGCTTTTCAACATTTCTTTCGGGGGTTCCCTTTTCCACATCGGGCTTGTATAAAATACTCGATAAGTCAATGCCCTTGGCCTTAAAGTGGTCAATCGCCTCGCTCATATTCAGCTTTTGGCTTTGCCCAACCATTTCATCAACTGTTCTAAATCCAAGTTGCGCCATGATACTTCTCAACTCCTCAGCGACAAAGTGCATATAATTCACAACATGCTCGGGCCTACCTTTAAAGTTTTTACGAAGTTCTGGGTCTTGAGTCGCAATTCCGACTGGGCAGGTATTTAGGTGACAAGCACGCATCATAATACACCCTGTAGCTACAAGTGGCGCAGTTGAAAAACCAAATTCTTCGGCACCGAGAAGACAAGCAATTGCCACGTCTCGACCCGTTTTCATCTGACCGTCACACTCCAATACTACCCGACCGCGCAAGTCATTTAATACAAGTGTTTGCTGTGCCTCGGCTATCCCCAGTTCCCACGGCAGCCCAGCATGCTTTAGTGAGGTGAGGGGTGATGCACCAGTTCCGCCGTCATAACCCGAAATCAAAATCAC
This sequence comes from uncultured Bacteroidota bacterium, assembly GCA_902536935.1. GTDB lineage: Bacteria > Bacteroidota > Bacteroidia > Flavobacteriales > Flavobacteriaceae > UBA724. The sequence goes on from CACAZM010000010.1 coordinate 40,097, forward strand.
ATCTGCTTTTGCTTTTGCTACACCTGCAGCAATGGTTCCAACACCAATTTCAGAAACCAACTTGACATTCACTCGAGCTTCCCGATTGGCATTTTTCAAATCGTAAATGAGTTGTGCCAAATCTTCAATGGAGTAAATATCGTGGTGTGGCGGAGGCGAAATTAAGCCAACATAAGGGGTAGAGTTACGTACAGACGCAATGTATGGATTAACTTTTGGGCCAGGAAGTTGGCCGCCTTCACCGGGTTTTGCACCCTGCGCCATTTTAATTTGAATCTCTTGTGCATTCGCCAAGTAATGTGAGGAAACGCCAAAACGACCTGATGCAACTTGCTTGATCGCACTGTTGCGCCAGTCTCCATCTTCATCTCTTTTAAATCGTCTAGGATCTTCTCCCCCTTCACCGGAATTGCTTTTCCCACCAATTCGATTCATCGCTTTTGCTAAGGTTTCATGAGCTTCTTCACTGATGGAACCCAGTGACATCGCACCTGTTTTAAAGCGCTTCGCAATTGCTGTCCATGGTTCTACTTCGTCGATTGGAATAGGGTCGAGGTCGGTAAAAGAAAACATGCCGCGTATGGTCATCAGTTGACGTGATTGGTCGTTGACCAACTTGGCAAACTCTTCATAGCTTTCAAACTTATTTTGTTGGGTTGCAACTTGCAACTTCGCGATAGTGGCAGGATTGAGCATATGTGCTTCTCCATTCCGCCTCCAACGGTAGCTTCCTCCAATTTCCAAATCCTGAACTTCAGCAAATTCTTCTTTGCTAAAGGCTTGGTGGTGACGAAGAGAAATTTCCTTTTCAACTTCAAACAACCCAATGCCCTCAATTCTTGTTGGCGTATTGCAAAAGAACTCATCAATGAATTTCTGATTCAACCCAAGTGCTTCAAAAATCTGAGCGCCACGATAGGAGTGAAGTGTGGAAATTCCAATCTTATTCATGATTTTGATCAACCCCTTGGCGATGGCCTTATTGAAGTTTTCAATAGCTTGTTCTGTTGTTAATGAAGCATATTTATGTGAACCCACAAGATTTTCAATAATTTCGTTGACCATATAGGGATTTATGGCGCTTGCACCATACCCAAATAGAGTAGCAAAGTGATGGGGTTCACGAGGTTCAGCAGATTCGATCACAATCCCAAATTTCGAACGCATGCCATGTTTGGCCAATCCATGATGTATTGCAGAGCAAGCCAGTAAAATTGGAATAGGAGCTTTATCACGGTTAACTCCACGATCTGACAAAATGATAATATTGGCTCCTTGAACTACATTATTCTTGACTTGGCTTACAACACTTTCAATGGCTTGTTGCAGTCCGTTGTGTCCTTTTTCGACATCGTATAAAACAGAGACTGAGGCTGCCTGAAAATCTTGATGTTTGATAAATTTAATTTTATCTAAATCTTCATTAGAGATAATCGGATTTTGGATGCGTAATTTTTTGGCGTGAACAGGATCAACCGAAAATAAATTGTAATCACTGCCAATGGAAAGTGAGGTGTCGGTTACGATTTCTTCGCGAATCCCATCTAGTGGGGGATTGGTGACCTGCGCAAAGAGCTGCTTAAAGTAGTTGTACAACAACTGTGGTTTGTGGGAGAGCACAGCTAGTGGGGTATCTGTACCCATTGATCCTATAGCTTCTTTGCCTGCTGACATCATGGGAATAATCAAAGTTTTGATATCTTCCTCTGTGTATCCAAAACCTTTTAACCTTTGCCAGTACCCGGTTAATTCTTGTGCAGTCTTGTTACCGGTGTAAGGAACGTCTTTTAAAGCCAATAGATTCTCTTCCAACCATTTTTGATAAGGTTGTTTTGAGGATATAATATCTTTAATTTCTCCGTCTTCGACAATGCGCCCTTCATTCATATCTACCAGGAACATACGACCTGGTTCCAGACGTCCGTGAGTGGCTACATTTTTCGGATCGATTTCCGTAACACCAGCTTCTGAAGACATGACTACATATCCGTCTTTGGTTACGGTGTATCTAGAGGGTCTTAAACCGTTTCGGTCGAGTAGGGCTCCAATATAATTCCCATCTGTAAATGGAATGGAAGCTGGGCCATCCCAGGGCTCCATGATACACGAGTTAAAGGAATAAAATGCTTTCTTTGCAGGGTCCATGCTTTTGTGCTTTTCCCATGCCTCAGGAACCATCATCATCATAACTTCGGGCAACGATCGACCCGTATGGAGTAAAAGTTCAACGACCATGTCCATCGATGCAGAGTCCGACTTTCCGTTTAGAACAATAGGTAGAATGGATTGAATATCATCTCCAAAAAAGTCACTTTTCAGAAGCTCCTCACGTGCTTTCATGCGGTTGAGATTCCCGCGATAGGTATTGATTTCCCCGTTGTGACACATATAGCGAAAGGGCTGCGCCAAATCCCATGTGGGAAAGGTGTTGGTGGAAAAACGCTGATGGACTAGTGCGAGTCGTGTTACCACACGTTTATCGGTCAAATCTGTATAAAATCTTTCAATATCTTCAGGAACCAGTAGACCTTTGTAGATTAGCGTTCTCGTTGATAAACTTGGTAAATAAAAATAGCTAGCTTGTGACATTTTGGTTGCATAAACCTTGTGTTCAGCAATTTTTCGAGCGATAAAAGTTTTTGTATTGAGTTCTTTTTCATTGAGGCTTTTTCCTTCATTTGGACGAACAAAAACTTGCTCAATGTGGGGTAGCGTGCGTCCAGCGATCTCTCCAACAATCATTTGATTTGTTGGAACCTCTCTCCATCCGATTACTTCAAGCCCTTGTTTTTTGAACTCCTCATTGATTGTGTTTACACAAAATTGGCGTTGATTTTCTTTGGTAGGTAAAAACACCATACCCACGGAATAGGTTGTTGGATCTGGCAAATGAAAATCACAGACTTGCTGTAGAAAGTCATGTGGAATATCGATAAGGATACCGGCCCCGTCACCTGTCTTTCCATCTGCACTAACTGCACCCCGATGTTCCAGTTTGACAAGAATATCAAGCGCTTTGTGGATGATATCATTTGTGCGCTTACCTTCTAAACTACAAATGAATCCTGCACCACAATTGTCGTGCTCAAATTGGGGGTCATAAAGTCCTTGTTTTCTTATCATATCATTCCAAGTATATCCATCCGTCTTTGATATTGTTTCAACATTACTAATGTTGCAATGAAGAAATATAATATTTTTTAAGAAAAGCGAAAATAAATACTTATTTCTAACTATCTGTAGTTGATTATGTGAAATAAATAATAAATGGAAAATTCGAAATTTACAACCCCTAAAATTGAGGGGTTGTAAACAAAACATTAAAAACATTGATTTTTATTCCTCCAAGAAATAGGGTCTAGCTCACTAAGTTCTTTTAATTCGATTTTTCAAATCAGAGGTGAGTTTTTGGTTGAAAATAAACGAGGTAGTATATTTGGCTTCACAAAATTGTCATATGGAAACGATCATTATTATAGTATTTATACTTGGTTACCTAGCAATCACGCTTGAGCATAACCTTCACATCGACAAACTTATTCCTGCGCTTGCCATGATGGCAATCTTATGGGCAATGATTGCCCTTGGCCATTTGGATGTGTTTGATATCGATGCGGTCAATAAACAATTATTGCCAACACATATTGAAGAAGCCCTTCTGCACCATCTCGGGAAAACAGCTGAGATTCTTGTCTTTCTTTTAGGCGCGATGACGATTGTTGAAATCATTGATTATTTTAATGGTTTTGCTACAATCAAACAGTTTATTAGAACCCGAAATAAGGTTAGCTTACTTTGGATTTTTGCCTGTTTAGCTTTTGTTCTTTCAGCGATTATTGATAATCTGACTGCTACCATTGTGCTTGTCACCATCTTACAAAAAGTAATTCACGAAAAAAACCTTCGGTTGTGGTTTGCCGGTATGATCATTGTCACTGCCAATGCTGGTGGGGCATGGTCTCCAATTGGAGATGTCACGACCACGATGCTGTGGATTGGTAAAAAAGTAACAACCCCAGAGTTAATTAAATATCTAATTGTACCTTCTTTAGTGTGTATGGTTGTACCCACTTTCATCGCAAGTCGCTACAAAATCTTTAAAGGGGAAATTGATAAAATGAAAGACAAAATCGAGTTGACGCCAAAGGGACCAACAATGTTATACTTGGGGCTCAGTGCCATTTTGTTTGTTCCTGTTTTTAAAACGGTAACTCATTTGCCTCCTTACGTAGGGATGATGTTATCCTTAGCGGTTGTTTCTGTTTTTGCAGAGGTTTACAGTCGTTCCAAAGCTTTTGTAGAAGCCAAGTCTGACGCTGTTGATGGTGCACATCACAACCCTGTTCATGCAGCTTTGACAAAAATTGAGATGCCAAGTATTCTGTTTTTCTTAGGTATTTTGATGGCTGTTGCTGCTCTTGAATCCCTTGGGCTGTTGTTTGGATTTGCACAAGACCTGAATTCTGCAATTCCCAACTCTGATATTGTGGTTGCAATCTTTGGATTTATATCTGCTATAATTGATAATGTTCCTTTAGTTGCTGCAAGTATGGGAATGTTTTCAGAACCGGTTGATCATCCACTTTGGCATGCCATTGCTTTTGCTGCCGGGACAGGTGGAAGTATGATTATTTTTGGATCAGCAGCGGGTGTTGTGGCTATGGGAATGGAGAAAATCAACTTTTTCTGGTATTTAAAAAACATTTCTTTTCTGGCACTTATTGGTTCTGTTTCTGGTTATCTAACCTTTATGTTATTTAGAGATTATATTTTGGTGTAAATGAATTACAACCAAACCCTCGCTTGGTTGTTCAAACGCTTGCCCATGTATCAACGGGTTGGTACGCCAGCCATGCGTTTGGGATTGGATCAAATGAATCGCTTGAGTGCTGCTTTGGGAAATCCCCATCGCAGCCTTAAATGTATCCATATTGCTGGAACCAACGGCAAGGGCTCTACGGCGCATATGTTGGCTTCGGTTCTACAAACGGCTGGTTACACAGTTGGACTTTATACCTCTCCCCATTTAAAGGATTTTCGTGAGCGAATCAAAATCAATGGACAACCCATTGATAAAGAAAATGTGGTTGATTTTGTTAACCAACATCTAGAGAAATTTGAAGCGGGGAATTATTCGTTTTTTGAAGCGACAGTTGGTATGGCGTTTTCGTCCTTTGCTAAGGCTCAGGTAGATGTCGCCATTATTGAAGTTGGCTTGGGCGGACGGCTTGATGCCACCAATATCATAACCCCCATTTTATCTGTCATTACCCATATCAGTAAGGATCATCAACAGTTTTTAGGACATGCGATCGAAGCCATTGCTGGAGAAAAGGCAGGGATTATCAAAGAGAAAGTGCCTATTGTACTGGGTCAGAATGAGAAAACGGTGAAAAAGGTGATCCTTGAAAAAGCCAAATCTACATCCTCAAATGTTTTTTTTGCGAATCAAACCGAATCTTATACGACCGATTTACTAGGGGATTATCAAAAGGAAAATCTTGCCACTGCTTACATGGCTATTCAAGCCCTTACAGAATTTGACATTAATGAAAATCATATTCGAGAGGGATTGCAAGCGGTTACTAAAAACACAGGTCTTCAGGGGCGATGGGAAATTTTAGAAGACTCGCCAATGGTAATTGCTGATGTTGCTCATAATGAAGCGGGAATTCGAGCTGTGATGAATCAATTGAAATCTATGACTTATGATCAACTCCATATTGTATTTGGTATGGTAGAGGATAAGGAGTTTGATCAAATTCATCAACAACTACCCAAAGATGCGACCTATTATTTCTGTAGCCCCAAAGTTGTTCGTGCAAAGGCAGTTGATCAGTTGTTTTCGGAGGCCAGTCGTTTCGGATATAATGGTAAACCCCATGACTCGGTTTCAGACGCTTTAGAGGATGCAAAAAAGATGGCATCCCTCTCTGATATTATCCTTGTATGTGGGAGTTTATTTGTCGTTGCAGAAGTGATATAAATCCCTTTGATGTTCAAAAAAAGAGACTATATTTGCAACCGCTAGGGCGCGTAGCTCAGTTGGTTCAGAGCACTTGGTTTACACCCAAGGGGTCAGGGGTTCGAATCCCTTCGCGCCCACATTTTTTAACCACAACTTCAAGTTGGGGTTTTTTTTAATAGGTATATCTCATTGGATTTTGTGCTTTTGCTTTCCAATAATGGTCTACAGACTTGATTTGATTTTGTTTGTTCCCTTCTTTACTACTACTACCTTAAATCCTAATTGAAATTTGAAGTCATTTTTATAAAGTAAATCTCGAACCTTCACATTTTTAAACCTCAACTGCATTAAAACGCAGCTTTTCCTAACCTAAACTTATTTGATTTATTGCTAAGTTTCATCCAGTTTTGTGTTCACTTGATCCTTTTCTTTAATTCAACGATATATTTGTCCATCATAGAATCGTTTATAATATCGTTTAGGTCGTAGTTATCAAAATAATCTAAACCTCTTTCTCTGTTAAATCTTGCTCTTCCACGACTGCGTTTTTCCAAAAATTCTTCGTAACTTTTAATTGCATAATGATTTATACGTATTTGATTTGACACAGGAGTTCTATCCCAAAAACTTTTTTTAGTAATATTTCCATTAGAGTCAATATATCTACCAAAAATAACAGGTCGATGCGCCGAAAAAAACCGTAAAATCAATCTGGGGTTAAGAATAACTTTTATATGACGATTAAGTTTGTGGTCGGGTAAAGAATGGTCTTTAAAACGCTCTATAACAAATCCTTTTTCTCTTTTTTTGGCTCCTCCGCTGCCATAAACCAACCAATTCATTTGAACTCCTGAAAACCTACCTAGACTCTTCAAATAGTCTGATATGGTTTTGTGCTTGATCGGTACAATAAATTCATCTATATCTAAAAAACCCAAATACTTTGTATGGCGTTTATGCTTTCTCACACAGTTTGCATAAGCCTTGAGTTGCATTTTCTTTCCAGGAAAATAACAATACTCTACTAAATTAGTATCGATATAAGGTTGCAATATTTCGCGAGTATTATCGGCACTATCGTTGTCGTAGATAAAGAACTTTTCAACACCCAACATCTTGTGGTATTCAATCCATTCTTGCAAATAGCGACCTTCGTTTTTGGCAATTGCACAAAGGGTTAGATAAAACGGATATTTCCTTTTAAACATAAATCTCAAACCGAAATTTTGTTGTTTTTCGATAGTGTCTAACAAAAATATATTTTTTAAAGTTTAAAATACGGTTTGAGGTATAAACTTTGTCTAGAGGGTTTCCAAATAAAAAAAACACGCTTAGATTTAACTTATATTTGTTTTAAGGTGTCATAACTAACTGTTGGACTACATACTTTATGGAAATAGATTTTGTAATTACTTGGGTGGATATGAACGATGTCGAGTGGCAACGTGATTTTGTCAAGTATTCAAAAAAAACTGAAAATGAAAAGAATTCTGTTTCTAAGGCACGCTTTCGGGATTACGGTTTATTGAAATTCTGGTTCCGCGGAGTTGAAAAATTTGCCCCTTGGGTACGCAAAATACATTTTGTGACCTGTGGACAAAAACCTGAGTGGTTAGATGAAAATCATCCGAAAATCAATTTTGTTGACCACAAAAATTTTATTCCAGAGCAGTTTTTACCTAGCTACAACTCTGTTGTTATTGAACGTTATTTGCATAAAATTCCTGATCTTTCAGAGCATTTTGTTTATTTTAATGATGATTTTTACATTATAAACCATTTGGATAAAAGTCGATTTTTTCAAAACGGTTTGCCCTGCGATATTTCCATTTTTCAGTACAACCCAAATTGGTCACAATGGTACATACGCATTAAGAATAACATTAGACTCATTAATCTACATTTTGACAAAAAAGAGGTCATGAATCGCTTTTACGACAAGTGGTACAGCCCGATTTACGGAAAAAAATTGTGGATGAATTATATGATGAAGTTTTATTCAAAATTTATAACGTTGCGTACCCCTCACAATGCACAACCTTTTTTAAAAAGTATGTTTGAAGACGTATGGAAACACTGCGAAAAAGAATTAACAGAAACTTCGGCAAACAGATTTCGTACAGTTACCGACTACACTCCTGAGTTATTTCGAGCTTGGCAAATGTGTACTGGTAATTTTACGCCATACAATACCTATAGAGATACCAAAATGTTTGCGCTCATGATAAAGCCAAAACAACAAAAAGCTTTACAGGTAATTCGAGACCAATCTTACAAGCTTATATGTCTAAATGACAATGTTCGTATCCGTAATTACGAACAGGTTATTGGAAATGTTAAAAATGCTTTTGAACGTATTTTGCCACAGAAATCTAGTTTTGAACTATAGATTTACTATGCAAAAAAAGCAAATCATTGTATCCTTAACTTCTTTTCCTGAGGCATTGCCTTTCGCCGCTCAAGCAATAAGGTCTATTTTGGAAGGGTCGGTTCTTCCAGATAAAATAGTGCTTTACTTAACGGCTCAACAATTTCCTGGTGGCAAAACCACATCGGACCTTCAAGATTTATTAAATCTAAATTCAATTTTTGAAGTTCGATTTTACAATCAGATCATTGGCTCATATACCAAATTAATCCCCGCATTACAAGATTTTCCAAATGAAATAATCGTAACTGTCGATGACGATGTACGTTATCATAAGAATATGCTAAAGCGCCTATTGAGTCGCCATAAGAAATATCCCAAGGCGATCATTGGACACCGCATAAGACTGATAAAGTTGAATGCTAGGTATAGAAAATGGAAATGCTATAAGCACATCAGTCTATTAACACGCAGTTTTAGACCGAGTTATAGAAATTTACAAACCGGAGTTGGAGGTGTTTTATACCCACCTAATTCGTTATCCGATGAAATGCTAAAACCTGAAGTATTTATGCAGTTGGCACCAACTGTAGACGATATATGGTTTTGGGCTGCAGCAGTTGCAAGGGGAACCAAAATAGCACCTATACCATTTGGTTTTTGGCGTCAACCCGACCTTGGAAAACCTTCAAAAGTTTCTTTAAGAAGCACGAATGTGTTTTCAAATATTGATGTGAACCGTACAGTTTTTGAAAGTATCATCAAAAAATACCCAACAATTAAACAGCGATTTGGAAGTAAATCGTAATCTTGGATATATAAGTTTTATACTTCAACCAGGGTAAAGAAATTTACACGGGTCATTCTAAGATATACAAAGTGCCACACATGCCTTACAATAAATTTATAATTATTCCTTTCACTTCTCAAACTCTGATTTTTCAGGAAAGCGGGTGTTCAACCACATTTTTAATTTCATGCGGTCGTTGTCATCAGCATATTCAGTATCATTCATACAAAAAAATGTTGGGTTAAATTTTTTAAGTTTTTCATAATGCCTATCTTTTTGGATATGTACATGTAATGAATCATCATTTGTAACATAGCGTAAATGCCCCCGTTTTTCAGCTAAAGCAACATATGAGTAAACAACACGTTGGACATCATTTGCACTACGAATGTGATTCATTTTCGTAAGATCAATTTCATTTTTGAAAATTTGCTCCGCAACACGCAGGCAGTCCCTTTTTAAGTAACTATCTATATTATGATGTGGTAATCCGTTGTAAAAAAAACCAAATTTTTGTTTAACTAATTCAGCAGCATTAAATAAAGCTTTACTATATAGTTTGTGAGGCTTTTTGAAAATTTGTTCCCGTAAAAACCAACGAAATCTTCGGAATGGTTTTCTGTTAAGCCGTATAATAGGCAATCCGTCCTTTGCAAAAAAAGTGGTTGATAAGACAGTTTTGTTAAGAAACATATCATCATTTGATAATAGAAAATGCTCCGAAAGGTTGGGTATTTTATATAAAAAATGTTCTAGTACATTTGAGTTATAACATGGCAAACTTTTATAAGGCAATAAGTTATTTTGATCTATAATTTGGATTTTAGGGTTTGAAACATCAAGCCATTTTGGCTTTTGATTATCAGAAATGATAAAAATTTTCCTTATCCAAGGCGCATATCTTTCAAGGGAACGCAAGCTATATTTTAACTCATCATTGTTGACATAACGACCATTGAAATTTGATGATGAATTTTCCACTTTTCTTCCAAAAAAGGCATTGCGCTTTGCCTGCCACTTTGGGTCGTTGCCATCAACCCATAGATAAACTAAGTCAATGGGGGTATCACTTTTCATTTTCAATTCTTTCCCTTATTGTATTATATTTTTCGAGTATTTTTTCAAGCCCTATTCGATTCAAGTCAGTACCTGTTTTGAAGTTAACGGTTTTTAATGATAAGTTTTTCGGTTTTTTTAAGCCACGAGGTTTGTTGTGTTTTCCAAAAGGAAAAGGAAGAATATAGGTACCATTAGCTACTGCAGCAGCCCAAAACCATATATCGTCTGTTGTTGGTGCAATTTCTTTAAATATATCGGAATTCATCATTTCCAGATATAACGAATTTGGAGGATACAAAACACCTCCAACACCTGTTTGTATATTTTTAAAACTAAAATTTAGCCTATTTGTAAAAAAATGGTACCAACGATATTTTTTCCATTGACGATATGGCGCATTCAGTTTTATTTTTTTTGCTCGATTGGCAATAATAACATCTGGAATTTGTTTGTGTAGGTAAAGCAAATCTCGCAACATATTTTTATGATACTTCACATCATCATCGACAGTTACGATTATATCGTTTGGAAAATCTTTCAGCGCTGGAATCAATTTTCGATATGAACGAATATCTTCATTGTAATTCCTAATTTCAAACAATTGATTGTTGTTAGTTAAAGCCATAAGTTCAATGGGAATTTTACTGTCTTTGAATTGTGAAAACGTAAGATATAGAACAACTTTATCAGGTAAAGTATTGCCTGCTAAAATAGACTTGACTGCATCTTTAGCATAGGGTATTGCAGCTGGAAAAGAAGTTAAGGATACAATTACTTTTTTTTGCTTTAACATATTTTTCATTAGCCCTTTTGTTGGGAAAATCCTTTTAAAAAGAGATCCCACTCTTTTTGATGCGCATACACAAAAGGTTCATTGTCATTCAAAATCGTTTATGTGTAAACTTTAAAAGTTATTTTAATATTGTAAAAGTATGGTATTTTCTTAGGGTTATAAAAGGGTGTTTAAACCTTTTTGAATTGAAGCTGTTTACTTACATTCGTATAATGGTCTCCAAAATCAAATTATCGAATTACCAACGATATATTCAATTCCTACAACAGGAGAGCCAACTTTCTTTTTCTGATTACCAAGAACTTCACACTTGGAGTGTAACCCATCAAGCTGCGTTTTGGGAATCGATTTGCCGATTTTTTTCCATTTCTTTTGACAAGCCCTATTCATCAGTAGTGAATCTTTCTGAAAACCCTTGGGAAACCACTTGGTTTACAGGTGCAGAGATCAGCTATGCAAAGCATGTCTTTTCTCAATTTTCAAATGATCGACCAGCTCTAATTTATCAAAGCGAAAACGATCCATTGACTGAAATCAGTTGGCAAGCTCTGCAAAAAAAAACTGTTCATATCCAAAAACAACTTCTTGCATTGGGTGTTCAAAAAGGAGATTGTGTAGTTGCCTACTGTGTCAATGCCCCTGAAACGATTGCTGCCTTTTTGGCTGTCAATGGTTTGGGAGCAGTTTGGTCCTCTTGTTCACCCGATTTCGGCTCCGATGCCGTTCTTGATCGTTTTTCACAATTACAGCCTAAAGTCCTTTTTGTGCAATCGAGCTATACTTACAAAGACAAACAATTTGATATCAGCCAAAGCGTTGCTGCCCTGCAAGAGGGTCTGGGAAACTGTGGATTTATAGACCTCTGTGAATCCAATTCTTTTGACCATGCCGATACAAATGACAAAGAACTTCAACTGACTCCAGTGTCATTTTCTGATCCAATTTGGGTCTTGTTTTCATCAGGAACGACAGGAAAACCAAAAGCGATTGTTCATGGTACAGGTGCCATGATTTTAGAGCATCAAAAGGCACTCGCGATTCATCAAGACGTTTGCGAAGGGGATCGATATTTTTGGAATTCCACTACAGGATGGATGATGTGGAATTATGCTTTGTCAAGTTTGTTGTGTGGTGCCACGCTATGCTTGTACAATGGCGCATCAAATCATCCAAAAGAATCTATACTATGGGGTTTTGCTCATCAAGCAAGAATCAATCATTTTGGTCATGGTGCTGTTTATTTTCAGCATCATGCAGATCAATGTTTTTCGGGGATTGAAACACTCGATTTTCAACATGTCAAAACGATTGGTTCAACGGGCTCTCCAATGTCAGCCGATACTTGCCGATTATTACAACATCGCTTTCCCAACACGCAAGTGATTTCCTTAAGTGGCGGAACAGACGTTTGTACCGCTTTTGTTGGCGGTCAGCCCGAAATGAAGGTCGTCCCTGGAGAAATCCAATGTAAAATGCTCGGCGCTCCAGTCGAAGTGTGGAACACGCTTGGCGATAAAATTCTCAATCAAGCTGGCGAATTGGTACTGTCAAAACCATTCTTATCCATGCCGATTGGTTTGTGGGGTGATCAGGACAATCGTTTGATGCAAGCGAGCTACTATGGGATGTATCCACAAGTTTGGAATCACGGCGATTGGGCGACCGAAAACGATACTGGAAGTTTTATCATTCACGGACGCTCTGATGCTACCTTAAATCGACAGGGTGTTCGCATTGGAACGGCAGAGATCTATAATTCGCTTAATACGCGCGAAAATCTAAAAGATAGTTTAGTAATTCATCTCACCAATGACAAACAGGATTCTTTGCTTTTGTTTGTTGTGGCACTGGCAGAAGTCGATGAAAAAGAAATCATGGCTCAACTTAGGAAGCAATGCTCTCCACGACACGTGCCTGACCATATCATTCGTGTTCCAGATATACCTTATACCTTAAGTGGAAAAAAAGTTGAAATTCCCATCAAGCGAGTATTGATGGGCGCATCAATTGACAATGTCTTGCGTTTGGATTCTTTGCGAAATCCCGATTCAATAAAGTGGTTTGTTGACTATGCGAAAAGTAAGCCTTTTACCTAAAATGGGGAGCACCATTGAAAATCTCTTTTGACACCTTGTCTTCAAATTGCTTAAAATTATTGTGAAATGCCCTTGCGAGCTTATGCGCTTGCTTATAAAACGCTTCATCGTCATTCCAAGTCTTCCGAGGACTTAAAATCGAATCAGGGACTCCGGGGCATATTCTGGGTTGAGCAATGCCAAACACAGAGTGGATATGATAGTCTGTATAGTTATAGTTTGGATTGAGAAGACCTGTTCGTGCAGCCTCAATCATCGCGCGAGTATGTTGCAAATGAATGCGATGCCCAACGCCATACGGCCCACCAATCCATCCGGTATTGATAAGCCAAACAGAAATCTCATTTTCTTCAATTTTATTTGCCAAAAGACTTGCATAAGTGCCAGGGTGAAGGGGCATAAATGGCGCCCCAAAGCAAGCGGAAAAAGAAGGTTGTGGTTTTTGAATTCCCTCTTCTGTCCCTCCAATTTTAGCGGTGTAGCCAGATATAAAATGATAGGCGGCTTGATCGGGATTTAGCATGGTAATCGGAGGAAGTACGCCAAAGGCATCAGCTGTTAAGAAAAAGATATGCTTGGTTTGCTCACCGATAGATGGAATTACGGTATTGCGAATATGTAGCAACGGATAACTAACTCTTGTGTTTTGTGTGATGCTTGTGTCGCGATAATCAACATGCCTGTCTTCGTCAATGATGACATTTTCAAGCAATGCACCTTTTTTGATGGCATCAAAAATATCGGGCTCTTTTTGTCTTGATAAATCGATGACTTTGGCATAGCATCCCCCCTCAAAATTAAAAACCTTGTTGTCTGGAGTCCAGCCGTGCTCATCGTCCCCAATCAATCGACGCTTTGCATCTGTTGAAAGGGTCGTTTTTCCAGTTCCTGAAAGCCCAAAAAATAAAGCAGTAGTTCCACCATCGTCTACATTGGCAGAGCAGTGCATGGGCAATACATTTTTTGTTGTGGGCAAGGTGTAATTCAGCACTGAAAAAATCGACTTTTTGATTTCTCCAGTATATCCACTTCCACCAATAAGGATGACTTTTTTGGAAAAATTGACAATGGTAAAATTGGACTGTCTTGTGTGGTCAATTTTTGGATCAGCCAGAAAACTGGGAATGTTG
>CACAZM010000011.1 GCA_902536935.1 uncultured Bacteroidota bacterium
ATGGAGATCAGTATACAATGAATAGAGCAAGTGGTAATGTTGGTCAAGCTGGGACTCCAGAAAATGCATATTCATTAATTGCTGAAGATTTAAAGGATGCTATATCAATGTTGCCTTCTACCCAAACTAGAACTGGAGCTGCAACTAAAGGTGCTGCACAAGCTCTTCTTGGTAAAGTCCTTTTATACCATGCGACTTATGATAGCTCTAAGTATGCTGAAGCTGCAACTCAATTTGAAACAGTAATTTCTAGCGGTCAATATAGATTACTCAATCACGGTAATGAATTCAACAGTATTTGGACCCTTGAAGCTGAAAATAGTCCAGAGTCGTTATTTGAGGTACAATACACTAGTGTTGAGGGTGCAGGATGGGGATGTATTGTATGTAGTGAAGGAACTTACATGCCTAAATTCAACAATCCTCGTAGTGGATGGGAAAATAGTACATATACAGTAGGGTGGGGGTTTTCATTACCAACTCCTATGCTGTATGATGCTTATAAAGCTGGAGATTCGCGAAGAGATTTAACAATCATGGATGTAAGTAATGATGAACGCGGTGGTGGCGAAAGTCGCGAGGATACAGGCTTTTTTACAAAAAAATATATAGTAAATAAAGCGAATGATTTGTCTAGAAATGGTTCAGACCCATTAAATTTTGAAAATAATTACAGAGCAATACGTTATGCTGATGTATTATTGATGGCTGCTGAAGCGCATGCCAATAATAATAATTCTACAAAAGCTACAACATATTTAAATCAGGTTAGAGCTCGAGCTTTTGGAGACAACTCACAAGATTATTCTTCTGCTGAAGGCTCATTGACAGATGCAATTCTAGCTGAGCGACGGTTGGAGTTAGCTGCAGAGGGCCACTACTTTTTTGATTTAGTGCGCACTGGAAAAGCCAAAGCTGCATTCCAAAGTTATAATAGTAACTATGCAAGTGGCGAAACAAGACCTGAAATTCAGTATATAGAAAATAAAAACGAATTCCTTCCGATTCCACTTGTGGAATTAGAGTTGGCGAATGCCATTGACAGGTGGGGTCAAAATGAAGGATATTAACCACCAAATTAACATGTTAAATCAATTATTAATTTTTAAATATTTAAATATGAATTTACTTAAAAAAGGAATGTTATTCCTATTTGCAGCAACACTCTTTGTTGCTTGCTCTGACGATGATGATGTCGTGGTAACACCAGAAACTCCGGAAGAGCCTGTTAATAATCATCCTTTAGCTGGAACTACCTGGGCCCTTGCTCAACAAGCAGCTGCTTTAGGAGTTGGTCCAAATAAAGGTGATATAGGCTGGTGGTCTAATAGCGCGGATGACCTTACTGTAAGAGCTTGCTTATTTGATGACACTATTACTTTTAATGCTGACAACAGTTATGTGCATGTAATGGGTTCTGAAACATGGATTGAATCATGGCAAGATGGTGCAGATGAAGGTTGTAGAGCTCCTATTGCTCCACACGATGGATCTAATCCAGCTACATGGAGCGCTGATGCTTCAACAGTAACTGTAGTAGGTGATGGGGCACACATAGGTCTTTCAAAAGTTCATGGTTCTGGAGAAGATGGAAATGCAGTTGATGATACAATTGTATACAACTATGTATTATCTGCGGATGGAAATACAATGACAGTAGACATCCAATATGCTCTTCCTGATGGAAATACTTGGACATTTATTTATTCTAAACAGTAGTAAATAATTTATAAAACTACTTCCTAAACATACGGCTCAACTCGGGCCGTATGTTTTTTAAATAAATATTATTTCGTGAGATTATCTTTTCCTCTTCTTATATTTTTTTTATTAATTGGTTGCGGTGACGACCCTCAACCTGTTAGTCCAATAGAACAGACGATTGATCCTGAAACACCGGTTGGTTCAGGTAATAATGATGTTTTAGTTTGGTTTGAAGAATTTGATTATAATGGAGCCCCTGATCCAAGTAAATGGACCATCGAAACGGGAAACGGAGATTGGGGCTGGGGAAATGGAGAAGACCAGTATTACAGAGCTCAGAATTTAGAAGTTTCTGATGGTACCTTGAAAATTACAGCAAAGCGAGAAAATTTTGGTGGTTTTGAGTATACTTCTGGAAGAATGAAGACTCAAGGGAATTTTAATTTTAAATATGGTAAGGCTGAAATTCGGGCAAAACTTCCAGCTACACAAGGAACCTGGCCTGCAATTTGGCTATTAGGTAGCTCTCATTCAACTTTAGGTTGGCCTTTTTGTGGGGAAATTGATATTATGGAACAAAGAGGACAACTCAATGATAAATCTTATGTATTGGGTACAGTTCATTGGAATAATGGTTCAGAATATAACCCTGCTAGCTATAGTTTGAACTCCCAAAATATTGAAAATTTATCTACTGAATGGCATTTATTCACTATGGATTGGACCGAAGACCGCATAAAGATAGGTGTAGATAACAATTACTATTATCAAATTAATACCAATAATAGTATGCCATTTTTTGATCCTTTCTTTTTTATTGTAAATGTAGCTATCGGAGGAACTCTTGGTGGAAATATAGATCCTAATTTCTCTCAAGACATTATGGAAATTGATTACATCAGGGTCTATCAGTAAAGATATCCTTGACTGTTTAGTTCATGTAGCTTTAATTTTTAAATTAATAATGAAGCTAAACTTTCTTTTTTTGATAAATATTTATTAAAAACATACGAACAAACACTAGTTTGCTGAAATAAAATGACCAAAAAAACACTCTTTATTGCTTTTGTCGTTTCACTTGGTGGCTTTCTATTTGGTTTTGATGCTGGCATCATTTCTGGAGTCATGTCTTATGCTGGCCCTCAATTTGACCTCAACGACGCTCAAACTGGCTGGGTGGTTAGTTCTCCGTCATTTGCGGCCATGATAGCCATGCTAGTCGCAGGTCGTCTTAGCGATCGTATCGGACGAAAAAAAATATTGATTGTAGTTGCATTTTTATATGCTCTTTCTGCAATTACCTCTGCCTATGCTGTTTCATATGAAGCTTTATATTTATCTCGTATGGTCGGGGGATTGGCTTTTGGTGCAGCACTCATTTTAGCACCAACCTATATCGCCGAAATCTCAACGGCAGAAAATCGAGGGAAGCTCGTTTCCATACAGCAGCTCAATATCGTATTGGGCTTTTTTGCTGCCTTCTTGAGCAACTATTATTTTAACCAGTACAATGTATCGGGAAGTGAAGTTCTCTCCGATGAAAATGTTTGGAGATGGATGTTGGGTGTAGAGTTTTTCCCCGCCATCTTTTATTTTGGACTTTTGTTTTTTGTGCCAAAAAGTCCACGTTGGCTCTACACTAAAAATCGTGCCGATCAAGCCAAGAATGTTCTGGAGCGTATTCATGGATTAGAGCAAGCAGATATCGAAATCCATTCTATAGAAAAAAATATTGAAGATAGTGAGGTTTCAAATGAAGTTTCTATTCGTGAACTCATCGCACCAGCTTTACGATTCATCATGATTGTTGGAATCACCTTGGGAATTTTACAACAGGTTACTGGGATCAACGCCATTTATTTTTATGCCACGTCCATATTTAAACAAACGGGCATCGGAACAGATGCTGCTTTTTCCTCGGGTGTATTGCTGAGTTTTACCACGGTTGTGTTTACACTTCTTGCCATATACTTGATTGATCGTATGGGACGACGACCGCTACTCATCGTTGGTATGTCTGGGATTGCAGTGAGTTTGCTATTGTGTGCCTATAGCTTTAGTCAGGCAACCTATGAACTCTCAGCTTCTGAAATTAATTCTTTTGAAAATATTGACACCTATAAGCTAGCAGAATTTCAAGACATTATTTACGATAATGATGTTTCTTTTAAGAATGACATCAAAGCAGCTATAGGAAACCAAGTTTATGCCCTAAATGAAGGCACTATTTTAGAAGTCGCAATCAACATGAATGCGACCCTTGTTCTCATTGGGATTCTCGGATTTATTGCCTGTTTTGCGTTTTCGTTAGGACCAGTGATGTGGGTAATGCTCTCCGAAATTTTCCCAAATCGATATAGAGGCTTAGCCATTGGTGTTATTGGCTTTATCAACTCTTTTTCAAGTTGGTTAATCCAACAAATTTTCCCATGGGAAATTTCAAATTTGGGGAGTGCATTGACTTTCTTAATTTATGGATTAATTGCTACAGTAGGCGTGTTGTTGTTTATTAAGATTCTTCCTGAAACCAAAGGAAAATCTTTAGAGCAACTAGAAAATGAATTGGTCAAGTATAACGCTTAAAACTCATTAGCTAAATGAATAAAATCAAGTTGTCAGTCTTTGGGGTTTTTTTCATGTTTTTTTCTAAGGCCTTTAACCCACCAATACTATATCAAAAAATGAATCAACCAGTTAAAGTGACAATTGTTAATAACGATGGAAAGTATTGTTTAAAAGTTGATGGCGAACCATTTTATATCAATGGTGCAGGACTGGAATTTGGAAGCATAGCATCATTAGCAAAATACAAAGGAAATTCTTTTCGAACGTGGCGAACAGAGAATGGTAAGAACACAGCACTTGAAATTTTAGACGAAGCCCATAAATATGGTTTAAAAGTGACTATGGGTATCGAAGTTGCTCGCGAACGTCATGGTTTTGACTATAATGATGAGCAAGCTGTAGCAAATCAACTTGAAAGAATCAAGTTAGAGGTTATGGCTCTTAAAGATCACCCTGCTTTATTGATTTGGGCGATTGGGAATGAACTCAATTTACGCTACACTAATTATAAAGTTTGGGATGCTGTTAATGATATTTCTAAAATGATTCATCAAATAGATCCCAATCATCCGACAACAACTACCCTTGCTGGGATTTCAAAATGGGAAATCGAACAAATTAAAAAACGTGCTCCAAACTTGGACCTTCTGTCTTTTCAAGTTTATGGAGAATTGGGTAGACTTCCACGACAAGTTCGCTCGTATGGTTGGAACAAACCCTACATTGTTACAGAATGGGGCGCCACTGGCCACTGGGAGGTGCCAAAAACAAGCTGGGGAGTACCTATTGAAGAAAACAGCACTGTAAAGGCAAAAAATTATAAAACTCGCTATATGAAAAGTATGCATATCGATACTACTTTATGTCTAGGATCTTATGTATTTTTGTGGGGTCAAAAACAAGAGAGAACTCCTACATGGTATGGTGTATTTACAGAAAGTGGAGAAGCAACAGAATCTGTAGATGTGATGCAATATTTATGGACAGGTGAATGGCCTGACAATCGGTCTCCACAAATTGAGTCATTTTTGCTTGAAAATCAAGAAGCTACTCAAAGTATAACTTTGAAACCCAATGGGACATACAATGCAAAAGTCATTGCAAACGATCCAAATCATGACGTTTTAATCTACTCCTGCGAAATCTTACATGAAAGTACAGACCTTAAGGACGGGGGTGACCACGAAGAGAGACCTGCTTCTGCTAAATGGAAAAATACAATTAATCAAAATGGAGAAATCACATTTGTGATACCTGACGAAGAAGGGCAATACCGTGTTTTTGTTTACGTACATGATAACAAGAATCATGTTGCTACAGCAAATATTCCATTTCAAGTAAAAAAATAAAAAACAAATAGTACTTATTGAACTATCAAAAAATAATTGCAAAAGAAACTATGCATATCGGAAAAAATTTAAGACAAACAAATCCACTTGAACCTGAAGGAAAACTAATAAAAATAGACGGAGACTGGTTTTTTAAAATTTGCAATGTCGACAATATGCCACCATTTTTTATGAGCATTGTCAGTGACGCAAATCACTGGATGTTTATTGGAAGTAATGGTGGTCTTTCTGCAGGTAGAAAAGATTGTAATCAAGCACTTTTTCCTTACTATACTGTGGACAAAATTTTAGAAACTTCAGAAACTACAGGAAGTAAAACGGTTATGCGTGTCGATCAAGACGGAAAATCCTTTCTATGGGAGCCCTTTTCGAACCTTACAGACTCAGCCTACCAAACTGAAACAAACTTGTATAAAAGTGAGTATGGAAATGTTGTGATTTTTGAGCAAATCAATCACGACCTTGGGCTTTCGTTCAAATATCAATGGAGTTCGAGTAATCGATTTGGGTTTGTCCGACGTGCAACTCTAAGTAATCTTACCAAAACCAAAAAGGATGTTCATGTTTTGGATGGAATTCAAAATTTGGTTCCCTATGGAGTTGAAGCCGATTTGCAAAATAGCAAAAGCAATCTTGTTGACGCTTACAAGAAAAGTGAGTTGGAGAAAGAATACGCCTTGGGAATCTATGCCTTGAGCGCGATTATCGTTGATCGTGCCGAACCAAGTGAGGCACTGAAAGCAACGACAGTTTGGTCTTTGGGGTTGAGCAATCCAACGTATTTATTGTCTTCTTTTCAGCTTGAGGTATTTCGCCGTGGGCTTAGCCCCACAGAAGAGTGGGAAAACAAAGGGGAAAAAGGAGCTTATTTTCTAGTTGATAAAATAACTCTTGAAGGGAATCAAGCCAAAGAATGGCATATTATAGCTGATGTAAACCAGTCAATGATTGGCATTAGGTCTCTAACCCGTGCCATGGGCAAAGGGGATATCTTAGATCAAGTTCATAAAGATATTCAGAAAGGTACGAATAAACTCATTCAACTGTGCGCAGCAGCAGATGGCGTACAGCTTACTAATGACAAGCAAACCACTATGCGCCATTTCTCCAACACTATGTTTAACATCATGCGTGGGGGAGTTTTCGATGCCAATTACCAAATTGAAAAGGGGGATTTCCTTTCTTATCTACAGCAAGCAAACAAAAAGGAATTTGAAAAATTTAAAGATCAACTCAATCAATGGGATGACCTGTTTTCACTCGATCAATTGGCAATCAATATCAGTTCGAATCCTTCTGCTCCAATCAAACGGTTAGCAACAGAATATTTACCACTCAAATTTAGTCGCCGTCATGGCGATCCGAGTCGTCCTTGGAACTGGTTTTCGATCAATACCCAAAACGAAAATGATGGATCAAAAATACTTGATTACCAAGGTAACTGGCGCGATATTTTCCAAAACTGGGAAGCGCTTGCACATGCCTATCCATACTTTATTGAAGGTATGATCTTTAGATTTTTCAATGCGTCAACCTTTGACGGGTATAACCCATATCGGGTTACCAAAGCCGGGTTTGATTGGGAAATTATCGAGCCACACGATCCATGGTCATATATCGGATATTGGGGAGATCACCAAATTATCTACTTGTTGAAGTTTTTAGAATTTATAGAAAAACACTTCCCAGGAAAGTTGGCAGATAGTTTGGCAGAAAACCATTTTGTTTATGCGCATGTTCCTTACATCATAAAGTCGTATGAAGACATTGTCAAAAACCCTAAGGACACTATACTTTTTGATGAGGAGTTACATCATCAAATTGATCAACAAAAAGAGGATTTGGGTGCTGATGGCGCTTTACTCAAAACGCCAACAGGTGAAGTGTATCATGTCAATATGCTAGAAAAATTGTTGGCAACGATACTCGCAAAAATGTCAAATTTTGTTCCTGAGGCAGGAATTTGGCTCAATACCCAGCGACCCGAATGGAACGACGCCAATAATGCGCTAGTTGGAAACGGCACATCCATGGTTACCCTTTACTATATGCGGCGTTGTTTTTCGTTTTTTGATGATTTGATTGAAAGTATTGACTTTAGTTCTTCTGCAATTTCGGCGGAATTACATCGTTTTTTCAGTGAAATTTTAAAGCTGCTCAATAAACATGAAAGCATACTTACCAATCCAATGACTCAGCAAGATCGACAGTCAGTTGTAGATGCACTAGGGCAGGCGGGAAGTAGCTATCGAAATCAGATTTATAATAATGGGTTTTCTTCAATGAAAGCAGACATCAGTATATCCGATCTCAAAGCATTTATTCGTGTCAGCTTGTCCTTTATCGACCATTCAATTGATGCAAACAAACGGGAAGATGGTTTGTACCATGCCTACAATCTAATCACATTTGAAGATCAAGGCGGGGTGTCTATTTCCTATCTTGATGAAATGCTTGAAGGGCAAGTTGCCGTTTTAAGTTCGGGCTACTTAAGCCCAGAACAAGCTGATCAGGTGCTTAATCAAATGCGGAAAAGCAAACTTTTCAGAGAGGATCAAAAAAGCTATATTTTATATCCTAACAAGGATCTACCTCGCTTTTTTGAGAAAAATAATGTGCCTTCAGAAGCCGTCGAAAACTCAACACTGTTAAAGACACTACTAGCTGACAACAATACGCAAGTCATTCTTAAGGACTCTGCAGGTTCCTATCACTTTAATGGCAATTTTACAAATGCGGACAGCTTAAAGAATGCGATGTCTGAATTGCCAGATCGTTATGTCAATTTGGTCGCAACTGAACAAGAGAGTCTATTGTATATGTTTGAAGACTTGTTTGATCACAAATCCTTTACGGGTCGATCAGGTACGTTTTTTGGCTTTGAAGGCTTAGGATCGATTTACTGGCACATGGTATCCAAGTTGGCATTGGCTGTACAAGAGATTCTTTGGGAATCGATTCACAAGCAGTCTGATTCTGGTGTCATTGCCTCCCTAAAAAAACATTATTACCAAGTTGTTGACGGAATTGGTGCTCACAAAACGCCTAAAGCATACGGTGCTTTCCCAACAGACCCGTACTCACATACCCCTGCTGGTCGAGGGGCACAACAGCCTGGAATGACAGGTCAGGTCAAAGAGGATATCTTGTGCCGTTGGGGAGAGTTTGGGGTGTATGCACAAGGCGGAAAACTCTTTTTTAACCCGACAATTGTTCGAACCGAGGAGTACTTAGAAAAGAAAAAGGAATTTGTTTTCTACGATGTAGAAAACAAAAAGCAAACGCTGACTATTCCAAAGCACGCTCTTTGTTTTACCTATTGCCAAGTACCGATTGTTTACCACAACGAATCCAACGTAAATGGAATTGAATTGGTTCTCTCCAATGGGGAAAAGAAGAAGGTTGACCAACATCACCTTGATGTGGTTGATGCAGCCAATCTCTTTAGTCGAAATGGAAAAATTTCTCAAATCAACATCTATTTCTCATGAATCAATTTCAAACATTTCAACGTATCGTATTGCTGATGATTGGGGTCTCGCTAATCTCGACGAGCTGCTCACCTTTACCACATGGTTTAAACGATGAAGAAAGTAAAATCGATGGGTTGTTGTCTAAAATGACTTTGGAAGAAAAGGCAGCACAAATGTTGAATCTCGGACTGCCAAGTGTATTAACGGGCTCGTATTGGGATTTGCGCACTGAAGTCAATTTTGATAGCATACGATTTGCAGACTATATCGAAAACCTCAATGTTGGTTCTATACACAACACCGTTCATCCGCATTATCTATCTGACAAAAATGAATGGTACAACATTGTGAAAACCATACAGGACGCCTCCATAAACAATACGCGAATGGGGATTCCGGTCATCTATGGAATTGATAATATCCATGGAGCAAACTATGTGAAGCATTCTGTAATGTTTCCACATCAGATTGGCTTGGCAGCAACTCGAAATAAAGAGCTCGTAAAAGAAACAGCCAGAATCACTTCTTATGAATCCAGAGCTGCATCATTGCCTTGGACCTACAACCCCAATGCCGATGTATCTTCCAGTCCCTTGTGGGGTCGAATTGCAGAGAGTTTCGGAGAGGATCCTTATTTGGTTTCTCAAATGACAGCATCCTATGTACAGGGAACACAGGGTGCTAGCTTGGCAGATGAAACTAGTACAGCAGTTTGTGTAAAGCACTACCTTGGATATGGTGCAGGAGCAAATGGTAAAGATCGTGCTAATGCGATCATTCCAGAAAGTACTTTACGGCAAGTGTATATTCCACCATTTGCCGAAGCTATAGCCAATGGAGCCATGAGTGTGATGATTAGTTCTAATGCTGTCAACGGCATTCCATGCCATGCAAACAGTTATTATATCAACGACATTCTAAAGGGGGAACTTGGTTTTGATGGAGTTGTTCTATCAGATTTTAGTGATATCGAATTTTTGGTCGAAGCTCATGAGGTTGCAGAAACAAAAGAAGAAGCTACTTGGATGTCTATCAATGCAGGTCTGGATATGATTATGAACCCTTACGATGCAGATATTGTTAAGTTTATTGTTGATGGCGTGGAGACTGGACAAATTTCACAAGAGAGAATTGATGATGCCGTTCGCCGAATTTTAAGACTAAAGTTTCGTCTTAACCTATTTGAAAAGCCATACAGCGACCCAAAAGATTTTCCAAATTTGGGTAGTGATTTACACATTGAAACAAATTATCAAGCTGCTGCTGAATCCCTGACGCTACTCAAAAATGATGGGATACTTCCTTTACAAATTGGGAAAAATATTTTGGTTACTGGCTATGCATCTAATTCTATTAACATCCTCAATGGGGCATGGTCACGCACTTTTTTGGGTCAGTTGGCAGATTTTAATGACCCTTCCAAACTAACCATCCTGGAAGCTATCCAATCAATCAATGGAAACACCACCACCACTTATGGGCAGGGAACGGATTACTTGACTGATGTTGATTCTGATACTGTTGTTCGAAAAGCGAGGAATGCAGACGTGATTGTGGTTTGTGTGGGAGAGTTACCAGCTACAGAAAAGCCATCAGACATCAATGAATTGGAACTGCCTGCGACACAACAAGAACTAGTTCACAAACTTAGTAAACTTGGCAAACCCATCGTAATGGTTATGGTTCAAGGACGTCCACGAATTATACGAGAAATTGAACCACTCGCCAATGCGATTTTAATGGCCTATCTTCCTGGGCAAGAAGGAGGCAGAGCCATTGCAGATGCCTTATATGGCGAAATAAACCCAAGTGGTAAATTGCCATATACCTACCCAAAATTCACAGGAAATATTCTGCCATATTATTATAAAAAAGCTGATATACGAGATAAAAACTGGGGTTATGATGGATTCGATCCCCAATACCCTTTTGGTCATGGCTTGTCCTACACCTCATTTTCGCTAAATAATCTTACAATGAGCTCCAAATCCATATCAGGCTCAGAAAGTTTAGAGTTGAGTGTGGAGGTGACGAATACGGGGTCTCGAAAGGGCAAAACGTCCTTAGAGTTATACTGCAAAGATCTGATTGCATCCGTTGCACCAGATTCAAAAAAATTGATACGTTTCCAGAAAATAGAACTGGAATCAAAAGAGAAAAAAACAATACAATTTACAATTTCTAAAGATGACTTGGGATTTGTCAATTCTAAAAATGAGTGGATTGTAGAGCCAGGAACCTTTCGATTTTTTGTTGGTACTGATCCAAATGATCTTCTCGAAACCGATATGGAGTATAAGTCAAACTAAAATTTGAAGTTATGAAACCAAAGCATAGACAAGTTCCGATGAGCACAAAAGTTTTCTTTGGCTTAGGAATGCTTGCCATGCAAATGTTCCCTGCAGCGCTTGGTGTGTTTATGGTGGTGTTGGTACAAGATTTTGGCTTTGACCCTGTCATGTGGGGACTCATTTTCTTTTTACCTCGTGTTGTTGATGCCATTACAGATCCAATTATGGGCTTTATTTCAGATAATACTCGATCTCAATGGGGTCGGCGAAGACAATATATTTTTGTTGGTGCGATTTTGATGGGGGTTACCTTTATTACCATGTGGCAACTTTATCCAGAAAATGGGTTGACATATAATTTTTGGTATTTTCTCATTCTGTCTGTTGTGTTTTATCTAGGGCTAACAATTTTTAGTGTACCCTATGTTGCCCTTGGTTATGAGATGAGTAATGACTTTCACGAGCGCACGCGTATTATGGCAATTGCGCAATGGATCGGTCAGTGGGCCTGGGTAATTGTACCATGGTTTTGGGTAATCATTTATGATGATAGCTGGTTTAGTTCTCCCGAGTCTGGAACGCGAACCCTTGCGATTTATGTCAGCCTGTTCTGTACTGCATTGGCTTTGGTTCCTGCCTTGTTTATCAAAGGTAAATCTTCATTGCAGGATGAGAACTTAACAAAGATTACTTTTGGTAATATTAAGTCTTCATTTTGGACATTGATCAAAGGATTTGTTGATGCAGCAAATAACACACCATTTGTCCGTTTGTGTGCGGCAACCTTTTTTATTTTTAACTCTTTTCAAACCATAGCAGCATTTTCGTTTTTTATCATCGTTTACTACTTATTTCAAGGGGATGCGGGCGCAGCGGGTATTTGGCCTACATTGCATGGATCAGTAGGTGCATTGTTAACCACTTTTTTGGTGATTCCGATTGTAACGCGCATGTCTGAAAAATTCGGAAAGAAAAAAACATTTATGATTTCACAAGCTATTTCGATTGTTGGCTATATTTTATTTTGGTTTTTGTTTGTTCCTGGAAAACCCTATATGTTTTTGTTTGCCTTACCCATGTTTTCTTTTGGCATTGGTGGGTTGTTTACGCTGATGATGAGCATGACAGCCGACACCTGCGATTTAGACGAGCTTAAAAATGGCTTGCCACGCAAAGAGGCAACTTTTGGCGCTATTTATTGGTGGATGGTAAAGTTTGGAACTGCTCTTGCAGGTTTGCTCAGTGGTCTGATTATGAGTTATGTTGGTTTTGATGCTAATCTAGAAGAGCAACCGGAAGGTGCCATGACAGGGTTGCGTATTTTCTACTCAGTATTTCCAGCAATTGGAACATTGATTGCCATTTATATCATGAAAAATTACGATATCCACGAGGAACGTGCTAAAGAAATCATTTCCATATTGGCAGAACGAAAGAAGAAAACAAAATAAATTATGTCGTACAGAAAAGAAAAACATTTATCTCTTTCAGGCTTTACCCATAGAAATCATAGCACTAAAGATTTACAAAAGATCGCCCAAAACGTTTTAGAATCTAAAAATGGCACTTCCCAATCCACCTGGTTATAAGCGATAAGGGAAGTCGATCACTCCAATTTCATGATGTATATTTGTTGTATGAAATGGTTAGTCTTGTTGTTTTTTGTGGTTATTACATCCTGCTACCAATCTGGACAAAAAGCAACTAAAGCTGAACCAATCTTTATGGAGAACAGAGACTTTTTTGACACCAAACCTGAACTTACTCCAATTCCCCTTGGTGAGCAACAGCCCTTTACATCCTTGTTTTCTCAACTTGAAGAGTTGCCAAACATAGACACCAACACCCTTCAACAGCAGCTCGAGTCGATTGGAGATGAAGCAGATCGAATTTCAGAACAAAACTTCCCAGATCAACTTCGTATACCGCAACTACTGAGTCGGTATAAGGTTTTTCGGACCAGAGTTGGAATTGTTCGTTATGCCAACCCCTCTCAGTACATAGACTCCTCTTTTATCAATGGAATGGACGATGTGATTACCGCTTGGAATGTATTTGCCAATCACTACAACCGAATCGCTAGGGAGTTTGAACAAGACCAAGTTTCGGTTCAGAAAAAACGTATCCCAACGATTCAATCTGTGGATCAGTAACAATCTTATTGGTATTTCCAGGTTCTTCAGCAAATTTTGGTAAAGGGAGTTGCATTTCTTTCGCAGCTTGCTCGTAAAAATACTTTTTTGTAGGGTGCCATGGTGCAACACCATTATAGATGCTATGCCAAGGAGCTTGGTCAGCCAAATAGCGAAGTAAACCGATGGCATCTGCTTTGTGAATTAAGTTTATAGGAGCTTGGGGGTTATCAACTATTGCTAATTTGGCAAGTTGTTTCAAGGGGTGTCGGTCGCCACCCAAAAGGCCACCCAAACGAACGATTTGCGTAGAAAAACCGTCTTGTGATAGTAAAATACCCTCAACCTCAAGCAATTGCCTTCCACTTTCAGTTTGTGGTTGCGGTACTATACTTGGTGTAACAAGCCCTTGCTGCGGACCATAAACACCCGTGCTGCTGGTAAATACAACCTCTTTGACTTCGCTCCTGTGGATATGCAGAAGGAGATTATGAATCGCAGCAACAAAATCTTGTTTTGGATTTTTTCGAAGCCCCGGCGGGAAGGTCAAAAACAAACGGCTGACTCCACGAAGAAACTCGGATAAATTGCCAGAATCATGGTTTTCGCTGATTTGGACAATAAAACCATGAATTCCATGCTCTTGAAGAGAATCCGCATCTTTTCTTGATTGCCGACTGCCATGCACAACAAAATTATCCTTCACATAGGATTCGGCAAGCCCCAGGCCAAGCCAACCGCAACCCAGCACCCCAATTTGTTCTTTCATATTGCAAAAATAGACTCTTTTCAATCTGCTCATCAACCCATTTGTTAAAAAAAATGTACATTGTTGAGTATAAAAACATAACGGTATGGCAATTAAAAGCTTTCAAGGCGTTCGTGCAAAGGCAAAACCAGCTCCCAATACCCCTTTGCTTGTATCGGACTATATGACACGGCAACTAATTACATTTTCTCCCGACCAATCTATTTTAGAAGTGATGGAGTTGTTTATTCGTCATCGCATCTCTGGCGGACCAGTCGTTGATGATAAAGGGATACTTGTTGGGATTGTTTCGGAGGCAGACTTTATGAAGCAGATTTCAGAGAGTCGTTATTTTAATATGCCCATTTTAGATAAGCAAGTTGCAAGCTTTATGTCGTCTCCTGTCAATACAATTGAGTTTGATCGTACGATTTTTGACGCGGCCCTTTATTTTCATACTAATAGCCGTCGTCGCTTGCCTGTGCTCAACAATGGACTCTTAGTCGGTCAGATCAGCCGACGCGATATTGTTATAGCGGCTATGAAGTTGAGCAGTCAGCGGTGGCGATAGTCCCAGCTATGCCACTTAATTAACACATATCAGTGTAATTGTCGAGCTTATGATGTTGTAGTCCTAAAAGTAGATGTCATGCGCCAATCTAAACGTATTGGCGTGAGCCTCTATTAAAATTGATATTTCGGGGACATACCCACCACCCATACTGCACTGTACAGGCAAATCATGCCGCCGACACCACTTTAATACCATCTCATCGCGCTGCTTACAGCCACTCATTGACAAACCCAATCTTCCCAATTTGTCTTCCGCAATTACATCCACACCACATAAATAAAACACAAAGTCTGGCTGAACTTTTTGATGTAAATTGACAAGTGCATCTGCCAAAATTTTTAAATAGGTCGAATCATCAGTTTGGTCAGCTAACTCAATGTCCCAATCGCTCTTTTCCTTGCGGAAAGGATAGTTTTTTTCCCCGTGCATAGAAAACGTAAACACGTCTTTGTGATTCGAAAAAATAGCTGCCGTTCCATTGCCTTGATGTACATCCAAGTCAAGAATTAATACCTTGTTTGCCATGCCATTGTCAAGTAGCCATTGTGCTGCGATGGCCTGGTCGTTGAGCATACAAAAGGCTTCAGACCGATCGGCAAAGGCATGGTGTGTTCCCCCAGCTATGTTCATCGCGATTCCATGCGTCAAAGCGTGTTCAGCTCCGTCAATGGTTCCTTGGGCAATTACATGTTCACGGTGTACCAATTCTTTAGAAAGCGGAAAGCCTAAACCTCTTATCTCTTCCTTAGACAAAGTAAGCGCACACAATTTTTCGTAATATTCAGCATCGTGAACCCGCAATACTGTGTTTTTGTTAATGGGTTTTGGACTAATAAATTGTCTGGGAGTACAAGTCCCTTCATGTAGGAGTTGCTTTGGCAATAACTCGTATTTGATCATTGGGAAGCGATGCCTTTCTGGCAGCGGATGCGCATAACATGCATCAAAAGCAATGTAAAGCATGGGTTTAGTAGCTCTTGTTTTTCAGTTTGAGTAATTGGGCTTGGATATCTTCATCCTCTACTTTTGAAAACAATAATTCGGTGGGAGCAAGTACTGTTCCGGCGTAGACGAATTCTGATTGTGTCAAATCATCCCATTTGGATTCGAGGTGGAGACCCAAAATTTGTTTGAGTTTATCAGCTGTTTGTGGTAGAAAAGGGGTACTGGCAATAGCCAATACAGCAGCAATTTGTAAGCCGTTATACATGATGGTCTTCACGCGGTCCGGATCGGTTTTTTGCTGTTTCCAGGGCTCTTCATCGGCCAGATATTTATTACCCAAGCGCGCAATTTTTAATAGAAGCTGACTGGCTTCACGAAATCGATAGCTCTCCAATGAGGCGGCGATTTGCTTTGGCAAAGTTAACAACTCTGCTAATGTTACCTCGTCGACTTGCGTATTTGTATTTGGTACTGGTACAACACCATCATAATATTTATGGGTCAGCACCACAATACGGTTAATAAAGTTCCCGTATACGGCAACGAGTTCGTTATCATTTCGGGCTTGAAAGTCATGCCATGTAAAGTCATTATCTTTATTTTCGGGTGCATTGGCAGTCAAGACATAGCGCAATACGTCCTGCTTTCCAGGAAAATCTTCCAAAAACTCATGGAGCCATACAGCCCAGTTTTTTGAGGTGGATAGTTTTTGTCCCTCTAAGTTTAAAAATTCGTTGGCAGGCACATTGGTTGGCAATACAAAAGAACCTTCTGCATGGAGCATAGCAGGGAAGATAATACAGTGAAACACGATATTGTCTTTGCCTATAAAGTGAATTAGCTTGGTGTTTTTATCCTTCCAATAAGGTTTCCAATCTGTGTTATTTTTCTCAGCCCATTCTTTGGTTGCAGAGATATATCCAATCGGTGCATCAAACCATACATAGAGGACTTTGTTTTCACCTCCTGGCACAGGAACAGGAATCCCCCAATCGAGATCTCGTGTCACTGCACGTGCCTTAAGTCCATCGTCAAGCCAAGATTTCACTTGGCCATAGACATTTGGTTTCCAGTTATCAGCGCGTCCTTTTAGGATCCAATCTTCCAAAAAGGTCTGGTACTGATTCAAAGGTAAAAACCAATGTTTGGTAGCTTTGGTTACGGGAACACTACCAGAAAGCGTGGAGGTTGGATTTATTAAATCAGTTGCATTGAGTGAACGCCCACAGGATTCACATTGATCGCCATAGGCCTCTTCATGTCCGCAATGAGGACAAGTACCCACGACAAATCGATCTGCTAAAAATTGTCCAGCTTCCTCATCATAGAGTTGTTCTGTGGTTTCTTCAACAAAGTCGTCGTTGTCATGTAGCTTTTTAAAAAAGTTACTGGCAGTTTTATGATGGATTGGATCAGAGGTTCTACCATAGTGGTCAAAAGAAATACCAAAGTCATGAAAAGACGACTTAATCATATTGTGATAGTGATCAATGAGCTCTTTTGGCGATTTTCCCTCTCTTTTTGCTTGAATGGAAATTGCCACCCCGTGCTCATCACTACCGCAAACAAAAAACACATCCTCTCCTTTCATCCGCAGGTAGCGAGCATAAATGTCTGCAGGAACATAAACCCCAGCGAGATGTCCGATATGAATTGGCCCATTGGTGTAGGGAAGTGCTGCGGTAATGGTGTAACGGTTTTTTGACATGAAGGAATCTCTACTGACCGCAAAAGTAAACAATATTCTCCCCTCTCATTGATTTTTTATATCTTCAAATTCAAATAAATCTCAATGAACACAACCATTTGTGGCTGAATAGGCGAAGGCTTATCCGAAGAAAGTTATCAAAAGGTTTTATTATCATGAAAACGCAACAACCGCTTTGTTAGGGCAGAAGTGAACATCATTGTTTAAGAAGAAGATTCAACCGCAATCGTAGAGGTCAAATGGCGTAGCAACACCAAATTTGGTGCCTAACAATCTTTTTTTCCAAAAAACAACAACGGTCACTTTTCAAGCCAGCAAATCATTATTTCAACTCCAATTACTTGGACGTAAATGTTAGGTTTGATGTTGTAAATATTGTTGGTCAGAACACAAAATCGACATTCAAATCATCTAAAATGCTTACTATCCATTTCTCAAGGTGTGTTATATGTAACAAATCGTTTAATTATTTACTATTTTCGCGATGAATTTATATGGATACATGAAAACAATTTCTTCTGCTGTTGAAGATTATATAAAAAGCAAACCCTTTTTGGTCAGTGCATTGACCCAAGGAATTATCAATCTGACTTCTTTAGCTCGCATGATGAACAAAGATATCAGTAGTGTAATGAACAAAGATGTGCGAAATGGGGCGATTGTGATGGCGCTTAAACGCCTCTCTTCCGATTTTGAGTTTCGTTCTTCTTTAAAAATTTTACGTACCCTGCGCAATATTGGTGATATAACGGTACGCTCATCTCTAATCGACTACAACTTTAAAATCTCACCCTCGCTTATGACTTCTCAAGCAAAATTGATGGCTGAAATTTCTGATGATAAAAATAATTTTTACACCTCCTCTAGAGGAGTCAATGAGTGTAACGTTGTGGTTAGTGGTAATCTTGCGGATTTGGTTGAAAGTTGTTTTTCCAATGAGACTTGTATTCACAAGGAAACAGAATTGTCTTCGATTTCGGTGAAGTTACCGATTGAAAATGTGTCAGTCCCAGGGATTTATTATTTTGTTTTTCAACGTCTGTCTTGGGAGGGAATCAACATTTATGAGGTTATTTCGACTTCCAATGAATTCACCATTTTGGTCAATGAGGAGCAAGTCGACAAGGCCTTTCGGATTATCAAGGATCTCAAACAGTTGTAGGTTGTAACTCTGCTAAGCAACTCAGTGCTTCTTGAATCGTATTTATATGTTCAAAAGAAAGCAATAGCCGGGTATTTTCTCCTTGTTTTCTCTCTTTCAAAATTCCCCTTTTTGAATGAGATTGGAGTTGCTTCATTATCCGACTAAAATCATCTGACTGAAAAAAGTTGTCAGTGCTTGTGGTATTAAAATAACAGATGAGTTTGTTTTTTTTCAAAACGACTTTTTCAAAGTGCAAATTAGTGGCTAACCATTTCAGCTGAACACTTTGGACCAGTGCTTGTGAAGTATTGGGTAAAGGACCAAATCGATCTTTAAGTTCAACTACAAATTGGTCAAGTGCGGATTGATTGGTCACTTCGTTCAAACTTTGGTAGCAACTCAATCTTTCCTGTACGTTGTTAATGTAGGTATCGGGAAAAAGAATTTCGAGATCAGTATCGATTTGAACCCCTTTTTGGGTTGGCTCAAGATCGGGATAGAGTTCTTGAAAATGCTCGATTTTTAACTCTTCAATCGACTCTTTTAATATTTTCTGATAGGTGTCAAAACCGATATCATTGATAAATCCACTTTGCTCACCACCAAGCAGATCACCTGCTCCGCGAATTTCCAAATCACGCATAGCGATTTGAAAGCCAGATCCCAAAGCGGTGTGTTCGGCAAGTGCGCGCATTCTTTTTCGTGCCTCATCAGTCAAGGTGGACAATGGAGCAGACAGAAAATAACAAAAGGCCTTTTTATTGCTTCTTCCTACACGACCGCGCATCTGGTGAAGATCACTTAGCCCAAATTGGTGCGCATTGTTGATGAATATGGTGTTGGCGTTAGGCACATCAAGCCCATTCTCTATTATGGTTGTTGCCACGAGGATATCAATCGTTCCTTCAATAAAATTGCGCATTCGACTCTCAATAGCCGAGCCGTCCATTTGACCGTGAATACTCGTGATTTTGGCATCAGGAACCAGACGTTGTAACATAGCTGTAAACTCGACTAAATTCTCAACTCTATTGTGCACAAAAAAGACTTGTCCTCCACGCTGCAATTCATAGATGATTGCGTCGCAGATCAAGTGTTCACTAAATCCAACAACCTGACTATCTATTGGTTGTCTGTTTGGTGGGGGCGTGTTTATGATCGATAAGTCACGGGCTGCCATCAAGCTAAATTGAAGAGTGCGAGGAATTGGTGTAGCTGTGAGGGTAAGCACATCAACATTGTTTTTTAATGCCCGGAGTTTTTCCTTCGCTCCCACACCAAATTTTTGCTCTTCATCGACGATAAGCAATCCGAGATTTTTAAAGTGAGTACTCTTGTTGACAAGTTGGTGCGTTCCGATAACAATATCAATTGAGCCGTCATCTAGGCCATTGAGAATTTCCTTTCTGTCTTTGGCCGATCGAAAGCGGTTTAGATAATTGATTTGTACGGGAAAATCTTGTAACCGTTTTGAAAAGGTGTTGTGATGTTGAAAGGCAAGGATCGTGGTGGGAACAAGAACGGCAACTTGCTTGCCGTTGTCCACGGCCTTAAAGGCAGCACGGATTGCCACTTCGGTTTTCCCAAAACCAACATCACCACAGACCAGTCGATCCATGGGCTGTTCGCTTTCCATATCTTGTTTTACTGCTTCTGTTGCACTTCGCTGATCAGGGGTATCTTCATACACAAAAGAGGCCTCCAACTCATGTTGTAAATAGCTATCCGAGTGGTACCGAAAGCCCTTTTTGAGTTTGCGCTTGGCATAGACCTGAATTAGGTCAAAAGCAATCTCTTTAACCCGCTTTTTAGTTTTAGTTTTGAGTTTTTTCCATGCTGCTGATCCGAGTTTATAGATTTTGGGTACGGCACCGTCCTTCCCTGAATATTTAGAGATTTTATGCAAAGAATGAATGCTGACATAGAGAATATCACGTTCGCCATAGATCAATTTTATCGCCTCTTGTTGTTTTTCTTCAATTTCGATACGCTGGAGTCCACCAAATCGACCAACTCCATGATCTATATGTGTCACATAATCCCCAACACTAAGTTGGTTAAACGCTTTAAGACTAATCGCTTGTTTTTTGGCATAGCCATTTTTGAGTCTGAATTTATGATGACGCTCAAAAAATTGATGGTCAGTGTAGCAAGCCATTTGGTTTTGTCTATCGATAAACCCGCGATAAAGAGGCACGATATGAATGTCAAACAACTTTTCGGATACCAACTCATCTGCAATTTGAAGAAAACGGTCTGCTTGCGGTTGTGAACTGCAGAAAATATGATTGCGGATGCCTTTCGATTGGTTTTCGGTTAGGTGTTCAACAATATGCTTAAAATTCCTGTGAAAGCTGGGTTGTGGATGACAGTTAAAAGCAATGTGATTTAACATTTTTTTTCCCTTAAAATGGACGGTGGTTCGGTCGACCATTGCTTTTTCAAAATCTAAACCGCGTACAAACAGATCTTCGGGATTTGCGTGAGCTATTGGGTCTTCCAAGTTTGCGTGCGCTTCAATTGACTTTTCATAGAGCTTATTCAAGACAGAACAGACATCAGAAATTCGTGGAAGTAGATAGGTAGTTGATTCGTGTAAAAATGACCAAAGGGGTTGCCGTTCTTCACTTTTTAATTTGTGTTCCAAATGCGCTACAACATCCACGGTTTGCAATGACTTAGTAGATAGTTGGGTTTCAATATCAAAGCAATTGATTCGATCGATTTCATCCCCAAAAAACTCGATTCGATAGGGCTCATCCTTGTCGAAAGAAAAGATATCGATAATCCCACCACGGACCGAAAACTCACCAGGTTGTGACACAAAATCAACCCTTTGAAAATCATATTCGAACAAGGCCTCATTGACAAGGTCTCGACCTAGAATTTCACCGACTTTGATCGTTAAGGTTTTTTTCTGAAGTTCTTTTTTTGTGATGACTTGTTCAAATAGGGCATCAGGATAGCTGACTAGTACTATTGGTTGTTTGGCATGACTACAACGTTTAAGCGCTTCAGCACGCATCATTACATTGGCATTGTCCACTTGTTCGATCTCATAAGGGCGACGGAAGCTAGCAGGGTAAAACAGCACTTGATGGTTGGGCAATAATCGCTCGAGATCGTTATGCATATATGCTGCCTCTTCTTTGTCTTCAAGCACCCACACGAGATGCTTTTTATGTTGTTCAAAGAGAGCAGCGACCAAAAAGGCATAGGAAGAGCCAGCGAGACCCGAAATACTAACTTTTTCTCTCGCTTCAATATGGTTGTAAAGCTGTTGAGCTTGTGCATTTGCCAGCGCACCACCCAAGTTGCCAAATGGATTCAACCCAATTTTTTTTGCAATGATACAAACTCTAACGGTAGGTCACCTACAAAACCCAAAAAGATTCCGTTCTGGACTTGTTGGCATGTTCTGCTTATTGTTACCTTTGCGCCCATGAAAAATCAGGTTTGTATTCGCCTGGCGACTGTTGAGGATGCACAAGCGATTTTATCGCTTATTCAGGAGCTATCTATTTTTGAGCGTGAACCCGAAGCAGTAGTACTTACTAAAGAGGATCTCGTTCGGGATGGCTTTGGCGAACAACCTGCTTTTGTGTGTTTTGTAGCTGAGGAAAATAAACAAATTATGGGAATGGCGTTAGGTTACCCGCGTTACTCAACTTGGAAAGGTAAAACCATGCATCTTGAAGATTTGATCGTAAAAGAGCAGCATCGCGGCAAAGGAGTTGGATTTGCCTTATACAAACGATTTATCCATTATGCCGCCTCCCTTCATGTGAAACGGATTGAGTGGGCTGTCTTGGATTGGAACCAATCTGCAATCGATTTTTACGAACAAACAGGTGCCAAAGTATTGTCCGATTGGCGCACAGTGCAAATGGGCGAAAACGAAATTTCTCATTTTATAAATCAATACCCTGATGCGGATATTTAAATTTGGAGGGGCGTCGGTTAAAGACGCTGATGGGATACACAATATGTATCGTGTACTGGAACAAACTGGTCATGAAAACACCCTGATTGTGGCGTCAGCCATGGGAAAAACCACCAATGCCATAGAAAAACTAATTGAAGTCTATTTTGAAGATTCCCAGAAAATGGAGTCGCAACTCAACGAAGTTATCGATTATCACTTGGGAATTATGAATGAGATATTTGACCATCCCAAGCATGAAGTATATGATGAGGTCAAAGGACGATTTGATCACTTGCGCATCTTTTTGAAAAACAACAAGTCTCCGCATTATTCTTTTGTATATGACCAAGTTGTGAGTACCGGCGAACTGGTGTCAACAACAATCATCACACATTATCTCAATTCAAAAGGGATTTCTGCCGACTGGCTTGATGCGAGAGAATGCATCCAAACCGATGCAAGCTATCGAGATGCGAATGTGGACTGGACGCGAACAGAAATCGCTATCAATGAGCAAGTCAGCCCAAACCGATTGTACATCACCCAAGGGTTTATTGGAAGTGATGATAACAATTTTACGACTACGCTTGGTCGTGAAGGGTCTGATTATACAGCAGCAATTTTTGCGTACTGTCTCAATGGAAATTCTGTTACCATTTGGAAAGATGTGCCTGGTGTTCTCAATGCCGATCCACGTCATTTCGAATCTACCCGGCTTCTTCATCATATTTCTTATCAAGAGGCCATCGAGCTCGCTTTTTATGGGGCATCTGTAATTCACCCCAAAACCCTACAGCCATTGCAACGCAAAGAGATTCCACTTCACGTAAAATCGTTCATCAACCCCAATGATAAGGGAACCAAAGTGAGTAAAGGGGTGGCGTTAGACCCACATGTCCCGTGTTTCATTGTCAAAAACGACTTGGCACTGATCCGCTTGTCATCACTCGACTTTTCATTTATCATTGAAAAAAACATCAGTGATATTTTTGCAATGCTACACAAGCATAAAATGAAAGTCGATTTGATTCAAAATTCAGCGATTAGTTTTTCGGTTTGTGTTTTTGATAAGTTCAACAAAATGGAGGAACTTCTCCGCGAACTCAGCGGCCGATTTCAAGTGGACCATACAGCAGATGTTTCTTTGTACACAATTCGGCATTTTCAAGCTGAAAGCGCAGATTTTTTATTACGTAAACACGAACTATTGCTCGAGCAGCGCACCCAAGAGACCATGCAATTGGTAATGCGCTAAACCCCGATTTGATGTTGCTCGACAAAGTCATGAGTAAACCTTTTGATTTCATCTCGAGTTGCAGCAAATGCTGCCTTGATCTCTTCCTCGTTTTCTGAGATCAATTTGGAGGGGTCTGTAAAGTTGTGATGAATCCGAAGGGCTGTTTGGCTCAGGATGTAAGGGCAGTTTTCTTGTGCGTGATCGCATACCGTCAAGATGTAGTCAAAGGGGATATGAAGATACTCATCAACGTGATTTGAAGTATGATCCGAAATATCGATTCCATCTTCTGCCATAGTGGTAATTGCCTTGGGGTTTACACCATGCGTTTCGATGCCTGCGGAATAAACCTTTAGGTTTTGCTTACCAAAATGAGTAAAATAGCCATGGGCGATTTGACTTCGACAGGAGTTGCCTGTACATAAAATAAGGATGTTTTTCATGTGTATAAAAATAAAAACTGCTGGACTCTAGCTTGTAAACTTTAAGTTAAGTTATGCGACATTTAGTTGCGTTAAAAAAAACGACCTTTGACCTTATCAACGATAACTTGCGCAAGTCGTTCTTTGCTTTGGTGTGTCCAACCGGCAACATGTGGGCTGAGCAATACATGCGGGTTGTCGATGAGTTGTTGTAGTTGGGGGTTATGGTCGAGTTGTTCAAAAGATGATTTTTCAAAGGGAAGTACGTCCAAACCTGCTCCTTTGATCGTTTTGTTTTCCATTGCTTCCAACAGGTCATTGATAACTACCTGATTTCCTCGTGAAGTATTGATCAGCCAAAAAGGTTTCGCCATCTGATTGATAAAATCGACATTCATATATGCCTTTGTTTCTGGTGTATGTGGGAGATGTAAACTCACAATATCAGCTTGTGCTTGTAAGTCCGCCAAGGAAACTTGTGTTGCATTTTCATCGCCTTTATCAGGAAGAATATCTTGACACAATACCTTGACATCAAATCCCTGAAGTTTTTTGGCAAAATGACTAGCAGTGTGACCATAACCAATGAGTCCAATTGTTTTCCCATCGAGTTCTTCTCCTCGATTGCCTTCTCGTTCCCAGTTTCCATTGGCGATATCTTTAGCGCCTTTCGGAAGATTATTTAGCAGTCCCAATAGCATCGCTAAAGCGTGGTTACCAACTGCATTGGCATTGCCCTCGGGAGAGCGAATGATTTCAATCCCCAAAGACTTTGCGTATGCTACATCGATATTCTCTAGACCCGATCCCACACGAGCAATAAAACGAAGATGCTGAGCTGTATCCAAAAACGCTTTGTCGATTGGAAAACGACTGCGAATAACAATGGCATCATGGTTTTCAATGATGGCCATGATATCTTCTTTGGAACTTTTCAAGTCGAACACATTGGTACAACCGAGTTTACTCAATCCTTGCACTAGGATATCATGGTTACTGTCTAGATGGAGAACGCGCATTATTGATATTTGGGATTAAACCAATAACCACTTGGCTATATAAAAAAAGAGAAAAATACCGAAGATGTCATTGCTGGTGGTTATAAACGGCCCTGTGGCAATTGCAGGATCGATTCCCTTTCGATTTAATACGATAGGCACGAAGGTGCCGATGAGCGCAGAGACAATAATCACACAAAGCATCGATAAAGCGATTGTCAAACTGACATCGGTCGGTTGTTGCGTGGCAACTCCAAACAACACAACAAGTAGTGAGAGTGCACATCCGTTTATGAGTCCAAGACCAACTTCTTTGAGTAAGCGGTTGAGAAGACTTCCTTTCACCACATCATTGGCAAGACCCTGAACAATGATTGCGGACGATTGAACGCCAACATTACCAGCCATGGCAGCAATCAGGGGTGTAAAAAAGAATAATGCTTTGTACGATGGGTGATTCATAAAGCTCTCAAAGCCCTCGAGAATAAATACACTTCCAAGTCCTCCGATCAAACCCAAAACCAACCATGGAAGTCTTGCTTTAGTCAGTTCAAGAATGGAGTCATCAGCTTCAACATCAGAGGAAATTCCAGCCGCGAGCTGATAATCTTTTTCTGCTTCATCTTTGATCAAATCAACAATATCGTCGATTGTAATCCTTCCAACGAGCTGTTTGTTTTCATTGACAACGGGGATTGCTTCTAAGTCATATTTCGACATAATTTTTGCTACTTCTTCTCCGTCGATATCAACTTGTACATAATCGACTTTGGGGATATAAATGCTTGCGATTTTACTTTTCTCATTTGCGGTAAGTAAATCTTTTAAGGACAACCGCCCAAGTAATACATTCTCATCATTAACTACATAAATAGAATGGACTCGAGTGACTTCTTGTGCTTGTACACGCATTTCTCTAACACAGCGAGTAACCGTCCAATTTTGGTTGACACAGACCAACTCTTTGGCCATCAATCCCCCAGCAGAATTCTCATCGTAAGTAAGTAGCTCACGTATATCATCAGCGTGTTCTGTGTCTGAGATTTGGTCGATTACTTCTTTCCGAATTTCCATGGGAAGTTCAGCAACGATATCTACTGCATCGTCAGTATCAAGCTCATTGATTTCGGTTGCAATTTCTTCTGAGGAAAGCGCATCCAAAATACTTTCTCGGACATCTTCGTCCAGCTCAGTGAGCATATCTGCGGTTTTTTCAGAGTCAGTCAGCTTAAATAGATATACCGCTTGCTCAATTTGTAGGTTGTCAAAAATTTCCGCTAAATCTGCATAGTGATATTCTTTAAAAAGAGTTTGAAGTGCTTTGTCATTTTCAGAGGCAATATCACTGATGACTTGTTCTAGAAGTTCTTCGCTAAGCTTAAAAGGCGTCATTAGCAATCAAATTTGTGATGCGTACAAAATCCGAAACGTGCAATTGTTCAGGTCGTTGCCCAAAGATAGTGTCTTCTTTTAAATTGGCAGTTAAAGAAAAGGTTTTTAAACTGTTCCGTAGGGCTTTACGCCTTTGCTGAAAGGCGGTTTTGACAACTTGGAAGTACAAGCGTTCATCACAATCCAATTTGATATTTTCTTTTCTTCTAAGTCGCAAAACAGCAGATGCAACCTTTGGTGGGGGATTAAACACAAAACGGTTGACATTAAATAAATACTCCGTTTCGTAAAAACTCTGTGTCAACACGGACAGTATACCATAAGCTTTTGATCCAGGCGGTTCGCAAATACGCTCGGCAACTTCTTTTTGAAACATACCTACAAATTCAGGAATTTGCTCTCGATTTTCAATGGTTTTAAACAAGATTTGAGACGAAATATTGTATGGAAAATTCCCAATAATTGCAAGTGGACTAGGAAATTGATTGACCAAATCTGATTTCAAAAAATCTCCAAAAACTAGATTGGAACTCAATTTGGGATAGTTGTGTTGTAAGTAATTAATGGATTCTTCATCAACTTCAATGGCATGAATAGTGTAATCCTTTTGGAGTAGATAATGGGTGAGTACGCCCATTCCAGGACCAACCTCCAAAACATTTTTATAGCCCAGTCCGGTGAGTGCTCCCGCAATATTTTGTGCGATATTCAGGTCGGTCAAAAAGTGCTGACCGAGATGCTTTTTTGGTCGAACACTCAAGGGGTTAGTTTTTCGAGTTTTGTATCAAAGCTCACCCACTTATTGGGAAATGAAGTTTGGAGTTGTTGGTATATGCTATCCAATGAGGTGCTTTTGAAGTCGCGAATTGCTGTTGCAGATTCAAAATCGATTTGAAGTCCAAATGTTGGATGGGTGTTGGCATCACTATGTATTCTCAATAATGAACTCTTGTGGTCTTGTTTGGGAATAATTTGCTGCTGAACATAATATATGAAGTCTTCTTCAACGGATGGGTCAACACTAAAGGTGATATTGAGAATATGCATACAGACAATTAGCGAATCATGTCAAAGCCAGTATATGAAACGAGCGCATCTGGGATGCGAATGCCGTT
This sequence comes from uncultured Bacteroidota bacterium, assembly GCA_902536935.1. Classification (GTDB taxonomy): domain Bacteria; phylum Bacteroidota; class Bacteroidia; order Flavobacteriales; family Flavobacteriaceae; genus UBA724. The sequence continues at coordinate 27,723 of CACAZM010000011.1, forward strand.
TTCAGATTGATGATTTTCAAGAAGTCCAGCCATGATGCGCGGAAGGGCAAGGGCACTCCCATTCAGGGTGTGTACCCATTTCCTGTTTCCGTCGTTGTCTTTAAAACGAAGCTTTAATCGAGTGGATTGATAACTTTCAAAGTTGGACACAGAGCTCACTTCAAGCCAACGCTCTTGAGCAGCAGAAAAGATTTCAAAATCGTATGTCAGTGCTGAGGTAAATCCGAGATCACCCCCACACAAACTAAGGATTCGGTAGGGTAGTTCGAGTTGTTCGAGAATTCCTTTGATATGTTCAACCATTTGATCGAGCGCCTCGTAGGCCTTGTCAGGATGTTCTAGTCGGACAATCTCGACCTTATCGAACTGATGCAAACGATTGAGTCCACGAACGTTAGACCCATAACTTCCTGCTTCACGTCGAAAACAGGGGGTATAGCCAGTTCGGGTGATGGGTAAATCATCTGCATTAACAATCTCATCTCGAAATAAATTGGTGATCGGCACCTCTGCAGTGGGAATGAGATAGAGGTTGTCCGGCCCAACATGATACATTTGCCCCTCTTTATCGGGAAGTTGTCCAGTGCCAAATCCAGATTGTTCGTTTACAAGGTGCGGGACCTGAACTTCTTCATAACCCGCAGAGGTATTTTGATCGAGAAAAAAACTGATCAAAGCCCGTTGTAGTTTAGCCCCTTTTCCGTTATATACAGGAAAACCAGCTCCTGTGATTTTATTACCAAGTTCAAAATTGATCAAATCGTATTTGGCAGCCAACTCCCAGTGGGGAAGTGCTTTTTCGTTGAGGGTAGGAACTTCACCTGCTCGAAAAACTTCTTTATTATCGTCCTCGCTTTGCCCATCTGGGACCAGTGGGTTGGGGATATTTGGGATGCTACACAACAACTCACGCAGAGTAGTTTCCGCCTCTGCGAGTTGAGTTTGTAATGCTTTGGTTTCCGCTTTGAGGGCTATGGATTCCTCTTTTTTATTATTGGCTTGTTCAGGTTTTCCACTTTTGTACAATTCACCAATTTCTTTGGCTAAAGAATTAGCTAAAGCGAGTTTTTGGTCAAGTGTACTTTGAAACCCACGGCGCTTTTCATCCGCCAAAAGGGCATTATCGACAAGCGTACTAGCATCGATTCCTCGCTTTTCAAGCGCAGTAATGACTTGTTCTCTTTGTGTACGTACTACTGAAAGGTCGAGCATTGGAGAATGATTTTATGCAAAAGTAAAACTTTATTTGTAGCTCGCGTGCGAAGTGGGGATGGATGAACGACAATTATGCTCATCAGTTTGAATCTGTGTCTGTAGCTCTTTAACAGTTTTAAATTTTCGCTCTTCTCGAACCCATTTGAGCAACTCCACTTGCACCACTTGCCCATAGAGGTCACCATTCCAATCCAAAAAGTGTACTTCGACGCTTCTCATTGTAGTGTCAAAAGTAGGTTTTGTTCCTATATTCATCATGCCAAAAATTACATCGCCTTTCAATTTCGATTTGACTAGATAAACCCCTTGCTTAGGCACGATTTTATGTTGATTTTGCAAATCGATATTTGCTGTGGGATAAGACAATTCACGACCTCTTTTATCACCATGTACAACTATACCCTCAAGTTTAAACGGTTGCCCTAGATAGGAGTTAGCGAGCTCAATATTACCATCATCTATTGCTTTTCGAATTTTGGTCGAACTCACTGCTGTCGTGTCAATTTTTTTGGCATCGATTTCGATGACTTCAAAATCATAAATATCAGCGTAATGATACATATCTTCTAAGCTTGCTGTTCGGTTGCGTCCAAAACGATGGTCATAACCTACAACAACTTTTTGTACATTGAGCTGTTCAACGAGAATTTGCTTGACATAATCATCGGCACTTAACCTTGAAAACGTTGTGGAAAATGGATGAATCACCAAATAATCTAAGCCCGTTTTTTCCAGCGCTTTTTTACGTTCTTGTATCGTTTGGATAAGTCGCATAGGAATATCGGGTTGTAAGACCATTCTGGGGTGAGGAAAAAAAGTCAGCAAAACGCTTTTTAGTTTTGATTTCCGGCTTGTATCGGTAAGTTGTTTGAGAATTTGTTGATGACCCAAATGGACCCCATCAAAAGTACCAATTGTCACAATTGATGCTTCATCAGCTGGAAAATTCTCTATTCCGTGAATGGTTTTCATCCGCCTTTAGCTTACGAGTCCATTATGAAGGTTCATCGTTTTTTCGAGACCTTGAGCCGTAAAGTCAATCACTGATTTTGTCGCTCGTTCAACAATAACTGGCAGTAAAACTTCTTCATCAGGCTTCCAAGGAGAAAGTACATAATCAGCTTGCCGTCCCTTACTGAAGTTGGCTCCGATACCAACACGAAGTCTAGGATATTGATTAGACCCCAATTTCTCTTGAATGTCTCTCAGTCCATTATGTCCGCCGTCTGATCCTTGTTTGCGGATACGCAAATAACCAAAATCCAAATGGACATCATCAGTAATAACGAGAATGTTTTTAAAAATTATTTTCCGCTGTTTTGTCCAGTAGCGTACAGCATTTCCACTTCTGTTCATGAGCGTGCTCGGCTTGAGCAGGATCAGTTTTTTTCCTTTGTGATTTATTTCTGCCACATCACCATAGCGCAGGGTTGAAAAGGAAATATCAAATTGGTTTGCCAATGCATCCAGTACGTTAAATCCAATGTTGTGACGTGTGTTGTGATATTCGGCACCGACATTGCCCAACCCAACGATAAGGAATTTGTTCATGGACTGTTGTTGACTAAGCTTAAAGGGCCAAAAGGGCATCTTTTTTTTGTAAAAATAAAAAAAAGCATCCCAAGCATAGGTCTGCTGGGATGCTTATCACAAAAATTAATAAAATTAAGCGTCTTCTCCGCCTTCAGAGGGTGTGCTTGTGCCTTCAGCTGCTGGAGCAGTTTCACCTTCAGCAACTTCATCTCCTTCAGAACTTTCTTCACCTTCGATTTCATCCTCTTCGGTTTTAAGGGAAACACGTGAATTACGCACTTGACAAACAACGGTATTGTCAGGATGAAGAAAAGTGTACTTTTCATCAGCAACATCGGTCACATATAGCTTGTTTCCGATTTCCAAGTTTGAAATGTCAGCGGTTATGCTATCTGGCAAATAAGAAGGTAAGGCACGCACACGAAGTTTTCGCTTGTTTTTGCTAAGTACCCCACCACTAAATTTAACACCAGGAGCTTGTCCAATAAATTCTACAGGGATATCCATAGAAATTTCTTTATCCTCGAAAAGTTGATAAAAGTCTACATGAAGAATTTTATCAGAAACAGGATGAAATTGAATATCCTGAAGAATGGCATTAAAACTCGCATCTTCTAGCTCAATCACAACGGTATGTGCTTTATTTGTATAAACAAGTTTGGAAAATGACAATTCATCTGCTGAGAAATGTATGGCATTGCCTCCTCCGTAGAGCACGCAAGGAACCTTCTCAGCATTACGTAGAGCTTTGGTCGATGCCTTGCCCACGCTTTCTCTTTTAGATCCTTTGATCGTAATTGACTTCATAGTTTAAATTTAAAATAGATTACATAATAAATTTTTTCGCAATCGATTTGTTGTGATGAACATTGTGCATCACTTGTGCGAAAAGCTCAGCGCAACTAAGCACTTTCACTTTTTTAGATTCTTTTCTTAGCGGAATGGTATCCGTTGTTATCAGTTCGCTTAGTGCTGATTGTTCGATTCTCTCATAGGCCTCTCCAGAGAGGAGGGGGTGTGTACATACAGCTCGAACACTGTGTGCACCACGCTCTATCATCATATCTGCAGCCTTGGTTAGTGTTCCAGCAGTATCAACCATATCATCGACTAGGACTACGTTTTTGCCCTTGACATCTCCAATGAGTTCCATATGAGAAATTACATTTGCCTTTTTTCGTTGTTTGTAACAAATCACAACATCACTTTCCAAAAACTTTGCATAGGCATAAGCACGCTTAGCACCACCCATATCTGGAGAAGCGATGGTAAGGTTGTCAATCTTAAGTGATTTGATATGAGGTAAAAACAAAGAGGAAGCATATAGATGATCAACGGGCTTTTCAAAAAAACCTTGAATTTGATCAGCGTGGAGATCCATGGTTATGATACGTGTTGCTCCCGCGGACTCTAAAAGTTTGGCAATAAGCTTAGCCCCAATAGGTACTCTTGGCTTGTCTTTACGATCTTGCCTTGCCCAACCGAAATACGGAATAACAGCGGTAATATGTCTTGCGGAAGCACGCTTGGCAGCGTCGAGCATTAATAACATTTCCATCAAGTTTTCAGCACTTGGGTGCGTGGATCCAATGATAAAAATTCGACTTCCACGGATGGACTCTTCAAAGGAGGGCTGGAATTCACCATCGCTATATCGTGAGAAAATCACATTACCCAGTTTAGCACCAAATTGAGTAGCAATGCGCTCTGCGAGCTCCATACTTTGGGTACACCCAAAAATTTTCGCTTCTATTTTTACTTTTGCCATTTTGGCTAATACGTTATTTTACAGGGGTGCAAATGTATGATTTTTTTGTGTGCTTGTATAAATTCTAGCTCAATTTTTGTTTTCCAGGGGGCAAATAAATTCCTACATTTGCGGACGCAATTTGCCTTGGTGGCGGAACTGGTAGACGCGCTGGATTCAAAATCCAGTTTCTTCGGAAGTGTGGGTTCGATTCCCACCCAAGGTACGATTATACTCAAGATAAATTTTTTATTTTTGGGAATATAATTACTAATATTTGGAATCGATTTTTTTAAATTTATGATCGTGATGAGTATTTTGTATCCTTTCTGATACTTTTTTAGCGAGAAAATTTATTGTTTCAGCATATTCAATATTATCAATTAAATTTAAAGTTTCGTTAGGATCTTTGTGATGATCAAAAAGCTCTCTGCCAACCATTTCCCCTGAACCTATTTTAATCCATTCAACGTAATTAAATCTTGCAGTTTTAGCCGCATATCCTATTATGGTTTTATTGTAATCATTTCTATTAATGGGCCAGATACTAAACACAACCCTTTCCCTTTGAATTTCAGGGTTTTTCAGTAAAGTGACTATGCTTTTCCCATCTAGATGATTTGGTTTTTGTAATCCATTGAGTTCAACAAGTGTTGGGTATATGTCAAGTGCAGCCACAGGTGTTTTTGAAACACTATTTCTTTTTCCTTCTGGAATACTGAATATGAGAGGAATATTGGTGTCAAGATGCATATTAGTCCATTTACACCAAGAATTGTAGTCACCAAGCTTATAGCCGTGATCAGACCATAAGATTACAATAGTTTTGTCCCTAATGCCTAGTGCTTCAAGCTTATCTATGAGTTTTCCTACTTGTGCATCGGCATATGAGATACAAGCATAGTATGCTCTGCGAAGTGTCAAAGCTAAATTATCATCAATTTCATTGAACAGCTCTGGCATTCCATAGTAGTTTTTCAATTCTCCACCCGTTCGGATAGCTTTATTATATCCATTTTTAGGACCTTTCCTAATTTCTGTTATTTTGATAGTTGAAGATGGATACATATCCCAATATTTTTTTGGAGCTACGAATGGAAGATGTGGTTTAGATAAGCCAACCGACAAAAAAAATGGAACGTTATATTTACTTAGTTCTTCCATTTTTTTCAGTGCATTATGGGTATTTAATCCGTCTTTATAAATCGTGTCATTAACAGGAGCAAATTCGTAAGCTGGACCCCTATTATACTTTACATTTAGTGTAATTTTTTCAATAGCTTCTGGAGTTACATACCCTCTGCCTGTCCATGTGCCTTTAGATTTTATTTCGTTCTCACCAAACTGTTTTTTAGTATCAATTTTATGGTGATAGATTTTACCACACGATGCAATGTTGTACCCATTTTGTTCAAAATATTTATTTATTGTCAATGTTTCTGGTAAGACATCATCCACAGCTAGGCCGGTGTAAATTCCATGTTTTTCGGGCCTTATACCAGTCATAATTGACGCTCTTGAAGCCATGCAAATGGCTTGTTGTACATGTGCATTTTCAAACCGAACCCCTTGGGCTGCTAATCGATCAATATTTGGAGATTTGATATGACTTGCCCCATAACAATTAAGCTCAGTCCTTAAGTCATCAATTGATATAAATAGAATATTGTAAAGTACATTCTTTTTAGCGTCTGGTTGATTTATTTGTCCCTGACAAATTACAACCATTGTTAAAAATTTTAAACAAAGAAAAAATGTTTTATAATTCATAAAATTTTATTGTAAAATGAAATATAGTAATTCTTCAAATTCATACATTTTTGGGGGTAAATTAGTACACAAATATTACTTTATTTCGCCCTCGAATCTATAATTTTTTAAATTGTAAGGTAAAATTTCTTTAAAAACAAGTCAATTTTATACTGAATTATCAGTTTATAAATAAATTATTATGAATTATAAAATCAAATTACCCTTTTTAGTGATAATGTTCTTTTGCTTTGTAACACATGCACAAAAAACTAATATTGTAAAAGGACAAGTTTCTTCCACTGAGGATAATGAGCCTATTCCAGGTGTAAATATTGTTATAGTTGGTTCCAGTGTTGGTACGGCTACAGATTTTGACGGAAATTTTGAAATTAATGCTAGCGAAGGAGATTTATTACAATTTTCATATATAGGTTTCAAAACACAGGTTGTTCCTGTAGGCAGCAGTTCTGTTTTAAATGTAATTATGGAATATGATGACACACTTCTTGACGAAATTGTTGTCATTGGATATGGAACTCAAAAAAGGAAAAATTTGACTGGTGCTATTTCGAAAGTAAAAAATGAAAACCTCGATAAAATTGCCGTTTCACGAGTAGATGATGCTCTAACTGGCCAAGTTTCTGGTGTAAATATTCAAGCTACAGAAGGTGAAGCAGGGTCTGATCCTACCATCCGCGTTAGGGGTACAGGATCTATCACAAGTAGTTCATCACCGCTTATTGTTGTTGATGGAATTGTTGTTGATAACGATTTTTTGGGTAATCTTGATATGAATGATATCGAATCATTTGAAGTATTGAAAGATGCTTCTTCAGCAGCAATTTTTGGTGCACGAGGTGGTAATGGTGTAATTTTAATTTCAACTAAAAATGGTAAGGAAGGAAGAACAAAATTTACCTACAATACATATATAGGCTTTAAAGAAGCACGAATAGGCGAAAATATTTATGTGTCAATGAAAGATTGGGCTGAAAAAGAACTTGCTGCAACTGGTGAACTTTCAGATAAAACCAAATATAAACTTGCACTGACCATTCCCTCCAGCACCATTTATAAAAATATTTATTGGACCAAAGGCATTATTGATTTCCTTTTTAGAAATAATCATAATGATCGTGATTGGCAAGATATTATGTTTGATGGTGGTTTGATAAAAAGCCACTCGTTTTCTGCTAGAGGTGGAAGCCAGCGCACTACATTTAGCACATCTTTAAACTACTTAAGTGACGAAGGTGTTTTACTAACAGACAACTTTAATCGTTATAGTATTCGTTTGAAGGTTGACTCGAGAGTTGGAGATAAATTTAAAGTGGGCGCTAATATATCACCTTCTTATTCTGACAGAAGAAGATTTGATGGTTCTACCCACGATGTATTAAGACAACCACCGTGGTTACCGGTTTACCACAACGACCATACTATTCAGTTTGTTGATAGGAATATATACCCAGATGTTCAAGTAGGTGATTACGCTGTACAAAGACACTTTGATAATTTTGATTTATATGGGGATGGAGGGGAAACAGACATTAGTACAACCAGTAACACCAATCCTGCTGCTAAAATTTTGGAACGTGACCGCAATGATTATAAGTTTAAACTGTACGGAAATATTTATGTACAATATGAAATTACTGACGGTTTGAAGTTTAAAACAACCTTGGGGGGTGATTACTCACACACAAAAAGAGATAGATGGCAGGGGGTTAAAGCAAGTCGTAATGGAGTAGCAGCAACAAGGCTTGACCTTTCAAACTTGAAGAGGCTCCATATTGTTTCAGATAACATTTTCACTTATGATAAAACAAGAGGTAAACATGAAATCAATGCAGTGGCTGGTTTTTCTGCTGAACAATGGGACTATGAAATTGAGGCTGCAACAGGAATAGGATACACCTCAGATTTGGTAAGAACACTTTCTGCCGCAACAACAATTGCTGAGGCCACTTCTGAAGAATATCAGCAAAGGCTAATGTCTTATTTTGGTCGTGTTAATTATGCTTATGATAACAAATACCTTTTGTCAATTAGTGCAAGAAAGGATGGGTACTCTGCCTTTGGACCAGATTCTAAATACGGATTTTTTCCCGCTGTCTCTGCAGGATGGACTCTTTCCAATGAGGACTATTTGCGTGATAGTAAGATGATTAATTATCTAAAGCTAAGAGCTAGTTATGGACTGACAGGAAACAATGCATTTGACATTGGTTCTGGAGATTTCAGAAATCAGATTAACAGTTATCCTTACCTATCTTTAATTGGCTCTTCTTCAGCTTCATTTAACAATTCCATTGTTAATGGATTTAACCCACTCAATATTTCAAATGCTAGTTTAGGTTGGGAAAAATCAGTGGAGGTGAACCCTGGAATTGATTTTGGTTTGTTTAATAATAGACTTACTGGTTCTATTGATGTTTATAGAAGAACAAGTGAGGATCTCTTATTAGATGTTCCAGTTTCTTACACCACAGGTTTTCCAAATGCTCTTGCCAACAGAGGAAAAGTTGAGAATAGAGGAATTGAAATAGAATTGAAAACTAAAAATGTCATTCGTCCAAGTTTCCAATGGAACAGTACTTTTATTGCTTCACGAAATGAAAATGAGCTCTTGGATTTTGCCGAGTCAGATGGTCTTATTACAAATGTTGATACCAAGCGTGCTGCAGAGTGGATTAATTTAGTTGGAAATCCCATTTCATCTTTTTACGGCTGGGTAGTTGATACTGAGATACCTGCTGAATACATAAAGTCACCATGGGAGCGTGTCCGCCAAACCAATAGAGAGGTTTATGTGAAAGATTTAAATGGAGATGGAGTAATTGATGATGACGATAAAACTATTCTTGGAAATCCCTATCCCGATTTAGTTTGGAGTATTTCTAATGAGTTTAATGTAGGCGATTTCGATTTAAGTTTTATTTTTCAGGGAAGCCATGGAGCAGAAGTGCGAAATATTGGGGATCAGTATTTGTTCCGTCACTTTGGATCTTCTGCAACAGCCTTATCGTCTGCACCTAACCAAGGCTTCATAAAACAAAAAATATTTACAGATTCGATTGTTCAGAATGCTTCTTATGTAGCATTACGTACAATATCAATTGGTTACGATTTTCCTGAAGATTTGCTCTCAGGATTATTTATTACCAATGCTAGAATTTACGCGACAGGTCAAAATTTGCTGTATATAACAGCAGATGATTACAATGGCCTAAACCCTGAGTCTATTTACAACACTAGCCCAATTAATTATGGTTACCAACGTGTTGGTTCTCCAATTAATCAAACATTTTCATTAGGTTTTAACCTAAACTTTTAAACATTTCAATTATGAAAAGCATTAGAATTATTATATCTGTTCTTGTAATATTTGTCTTTACTTCATGTGAGGATTATTTAGAACCAGTACCAACATCAGTAATCAGTGGCGCAAGTTTTTACGCTGATGAAGCACAGCTCATGCAGGGAGTCTATAACATGTATGATGGTCTTCAGGGAGCCAACGATACTAGCTCAAGGAGTAATCACGCAACTCAAATAGAGTTTTATGTTACCGAAATGCGCAGTGATAACACAAGATCAAAAAGTGGAGAGGGTGAGGCTGCTCAATTTGATAATCTTGCTGTTGAGGCAACTAATGGTTTAATTGCCGACCACTATAGAAGTTTTTATAATGTTATTTTTCGAGCGAATACGGTACTTCAAAATCTTGGTGTCGCCTCTGAGACCAACAAAGTAAAAATCGAAGGGGAGGCTAAATTTATTCGTGCTTATATATATTTTAACTTGGTAAGACTTTATGGAGCAATACCACTTCTTGATAGTGTTGTAGGGGTTAATGATGATATCTCTTTTATCAGAAGGCCTGTAGCTGATGTTTACGAATTAATAATTAGTGATTTGAACAACGCAGTAGCTGGGCTAGACAATAGTAATGGTAGGAACAGAGCAAATAAATCTGCCGCACAAGGATTACTTGCCAAAGTACACCTTACATTAGGTAATTATCTCGAGGCTCAACAATTACTCGAAAGCGTTATGTCTGATGGATTTGCTTTGGAAGCCAACTTCAGTGATGTATTTTTTAACGAAAGTAATTCGGAAGTTATTTTTTCTATCGGCTATAGTTCAGCTTTGGCATTAGATAGTCAAAACTTTTCTGCTGAATTTTTGAACGGAGTTGGACGAACAGTTGGTGTAAATTACGTTACTGACGATGCAAAAGCTTTTATGGAAGCCAATGGTGGAGACAGAACCGTTGTTTCTATGCGCACTGATCCAATACAACCTACACAAACGCAAGTAATTAAGTTTTTACCTGACGGTTTTGATGGCGGTTCAGACGGGAAAACGTTTGATTTTGATGCGCGACTTGCTGGAAACGATTGGATCGTATTGCGATATGCCGATATATTACTGATGCACGTTGAGGCCATTATGGGAAGCAGTAGCGAAACCAATGCTTTAGCGGCTTTAGCCTCATTTCAGCAAGTGCGTGATAGAGCAGGACTCACCGAATCGGTAACTTCTATTACCAAAGATGATTTATTAGCAGAACGTCGTGCAGAATTAGCATTTGAAAACCAAAGGTTGTACGACATAATTCGATTTGGAAAAGGTATAGATATACTTGGTGCCTATGCAGTAGCAATTGGAGCTAATTTTACCTCTAATGATTTATTGCTTCCATTTCCACAAATAGAAATCGGACTTAGCAAAGGATTATTAAAACAGAACCCTGGGTATTAAACCTAAAAATAAATTTTAATGAAAAATATATTTAATATTTCAATGGTTGCCTCACTAGTATTAGTTTTGGCATGCGATGATTTTGACAAATACGAATTGCCTGAGGCAAATTCAATTCCAGATGCGACACCACCTCAGGCTGTATTTACTGCTATACAAAGCGAGGAAGTGGATAATGACGGTTGGAAAGACTTTTATTTTTCCAATGGATCAATAAGCGCCACTACCTATGCTTGGGATTTTGGAGATGGAAATACATCTTCAGATTATGAACCAACAAATAAGTTTAGTGATGAGGGAACCTATACGGTGTCATTGACTGCTTCTGACAACAATGGTCTTTCAAATACATTAACAAAGGATTTAACAGTTGAAGAACCTCCAGCACCTCCTGTACAAGATCCAGTTTTAATAAATACTGTTTTTGACAAACTTGGCAAGTCGTCTGGGTCTGATTGTACATGTGCTGGTTGGATTAATAGAAGCTTAGGGACTCAAGGTGAATCCAGCACAGGCAATGGTAGTGATGTAATGAAGTTTGACAATAACGAACCTGATCATATTTATCAAGAGTTTGAGGTCACGCCTAATTCCAATTATCAAATTGAAGTTGAGGTAGCATTTAGAGCTAATGCGGGTAAATCAAATCCTTCAAGTCTCGAATTTAGAGTCCTAGCTGGAACGGGCTATGATACTGGCTATACTCCGACTTATTACACTGAAACAACAGAATTTCCACAAGATGGTTATGGTTATTCATCAGTTGCTCAAACAGAAGTTGAAGAAAATAACCTGATGTCTAAAGTGCTTAATAACCCAGACGACACTAGTTATATCAAATATATGCTTAACTTCAATTCTGGCGCAAATAACAGTGTAGCATTATTTGTAAGAGGCATTGGCGGGCTTGCTACAGGGAGTTCAGACAATGTAAGATATGGGTACTCTAGTGGAGATGAAGAAATTAGAATTGATAACTTAGTCATCACTGCTTTGTAGTATATCAATTAACAGTAATTTAAAAATGCAAGTGGTAATTTTAACTACTTGCTTTTTTATTTTTAAGAATTATGAATAAGACTTTCAAAACACGTTACTTCGAGCTACTCTTTTTCACATTGACCTCACTTGGTTTATGTGCACAAATAAGTTTACCCCCCTTTTTTTCTGATCATATGGTTTTACAGCAAGAACAAAAAATTGTCCTTTTTGGTAAGGCTGCGCCCTATGAAAAAGTTACAGGAATCTTTAAAGGAGAAATAAGTAAAACAAGTGCTAATCCAAACGGTTCATGGCGACTTGTTTTTAGTCCATCAAAAGCTGGAGGGCCATACCAGCTTAAAATTTCCGCAAAAAATACAATTGAATTCAATAATGTATTTGTTGGCGAAGTATGGTTTTGTTCTGGGCAGTCAAACATGGGTTGGCCGCTATACAAATCAGAAAATGGTGTTCGTGAAGTTGAACAAAGCTTATATGACAAGATCAAGCTGTTTAATGTTAGAAGATCTATGAGCGGTATTCCTACTAAGGATCTTGATACTTTGAATAAGTGGACTAGCTGTAATCCAAAAACAACAAAAAACTTTTCTGCAGTTGCCTATTATTTTGGTCGAGAATTATATAAGCGGTATCAAGTTCCTATAGGTTTGATTCATTCTTCGTGGGGTGGTTCAAGCATTGAAGCCTGGATGAATGCGGATGCTTTTGCTGATGATAAAAACAAGTATGAACTAATAAAAAAAATAAAGACTTTAAATCTTAACCAATTAGAGCAAGACTACAAAGTTGAAGAAAAAAAATATAATATTTATTTGGATGAGGTTGACTTGGGATTAAAACAAAATTGGCATTTAGTACAACAAAACTACGGCTCATGGAAAACAATGCAACTCCCAAATGTATGGAAACGTTCCCCTTTAAAACAACGTGTGGGTGTTGTTTGGGTATCGAAATCCATAACCCTATCAGCTCAGGATACAGCTGGAGATTTGGAGCTTAGTTTTGGTTTAATTGACAATGAAGATATTACTTATTTTAATGGCACTCGGGTCGGGTCAATAAAAAAGAGTAATGTTTTGAGAAATTATATTGTGCCAAAGGAGTTGTTAAAATATGGAGAGAATATAATTACTGTGCGCGTTAAAAACCCTTTAGACATTGGAGGATTTAGAAGCGGTGAAAATTCATTTTATGTCCGTACTATTTTAAAAAAGGTATCCTTGGCTGGCACTTGGAGATATAAAGTAGGAACTCCCAAAATTAAAGAACCTCCCACTCGCGTGCATCCAAAATATTTACCCTCATCGCTATACAATGCCATGCTATATCCATTTTTTGATTACAATATTCGAGGTGTTATATGGTATCAGGGAGAGTCTAATGTAAGTAGGGCGACGGAATATGGAAAACTATTTCCTATGATGATTAAAGATTGGAGAGATAAATGGCAAAATTACATACCTTTTTTATTTGTCCAACTTCCTAATAGAGCTAATATGGGAATTAAGCAGCCAAACTTTAGAGAGGCTCAAGCCCAAGCATTAAATCTGGATTTAGTGGAGATGATACCAGCTATTGACATAGGAGACAATTATGATGTTCACCCAGCAAATAAGCATGATGTTGGCTATAGACTTGCTGTGGCTGCTGATCATTTGGTCTATAATCCTTCAATAATTGGTCATTATCCAAAGATTATTGAAACAGTATCTATGCCAAAGTCAGTTTTGTTTTCTTTTGACCAGTCAATTGTACATAAGGGTAAATCTGAAATTGTAGAGGGATTTGAGATTTTTAAAAATGGTGTTTTTGATTCCAAAGCCAATGCAAAGCTAATGGATGAAAAAACCATAGCTGTACCACATTCAAGCAATAGCTATCCTATAGAAATAAGATATCTATGGAAAGATGCACCCTCAGAAGTCTCAATTTATAACGAGTTAGAAATTCCATTGCCTCCTTTCAGAAAAACAATTGGTAATTAGTTTTTTATGGTAAAAGTATAAACATTTACCGGTTGTTTTTCAACCAAAAAGGAAACATAATAATCTCCTTCAGTAAGCCCAGAAACTGTTATTTTCTGTTTTCGTACTAATCTATTTTGTGCTATTCTTTTACCCTTTCCGTCAATTAACTCGATTTCCTCATAGCTATTTTTTGGTATTTCTTTTATAGAAACCACACCTTTTGATTTATTTAACTTTAGTTTGTTATTTATTGACATTGCCTTATAATCAATTGCACTTAGTGGAGCTAACTCCTGAATAATAAAATCAGCAAATCTTACCTGCTCATCTCTTAAATTAGATAAACTTTTAATGCTTCTATAAATACCCCATTTTGGACGTGCAAAGCTCGATCCATCTTGCCACATATCAATAGTAGTAATATTATATTTTAATAAGACCAAGCCATCAGAAATGCGTGAAATTTTCAGATAATATTCTCCTAAATTTTCATACTTGATAACCTCAGTAACTTTAACCCATTCACCCCGAAATAAGTCTAATAATGCTGTTTTTAATGTACTTTGAGTATTGGTAGCAGTATATCGTAATTCCATCTGGTCTGGTGTAGCCTTTCGTGCAGTTAGGGTAACCATAGGGGCGCTAGCGTAAATACCACCAACTGATTTGATTTGATGTAGGTGTGTAAAGTTTTTCGAGACTTTAAAATTTATAGGCAATTTAAATTTCCACGAATAATAAACTGTTTCTCCTTGAATTGCTTTAAGGTTATCAGGTGATCCACCATACGTTTTGATTTCTACACGCTGACGATCAAAGTTTTGGCAACGGTCATTATCAGGGGTTTTGTGTACCAAAAAATTAAAAACATATTTTCCTAGTTGGTCATCAAATACTTCTTCAATATGTCTTCCAAATTCTGTATGAACGCAGTCAGGAACTTCCACCACATCTCTGCCTGGGGCAAGTGCATTGTTTATTTCTTCATAGGTATTATCAGGTCCATTTGCCGATAATAACACTTTTTGTGCGCTTGCTTGATTAAAAACAATTGCAAAAAAACAAAATACATTAAATACTGACCTGTATTGATAATTAGTCAAAGTTCTTTGTTTTGTTCAATAATGGATATCTGCAGTGGACTTTTTAGGCTTTTTGCAAAATATTCTAAATAATTATTCCACTCTTCTTTACTTTTAAACTGACCACTTTTTTTCCAGCCAAATCCTGCATAATATTGAAATCCATTATTGGTTCTTTTTAGCTCGGCAAACAGATTGCTTTTATCTTTCTCTTCGGATACATATTTATCAATTCCAATTATATTTCCAACATCGGAAATAATCCCCATTCCTAGTGCCGATCCTTCGTGTGGTTCCCAATAACTAACCCAGCCGCTGTTTAGATTTTCTGAAATTTCGCCTTCTTTTTTGTGAAGTGTAATTCCAGCTGAAATAGTTGTTGCCCCTTTCAGTTTAATTAAGAATTTTGATAGATTTTGACCATAATCTAAAGAAATAATTTTCTTTTCAGAAATGATTTTGCCATTCGCTTCCCAATCACCGTATGTTAACTCGAAACTAGTTCTAATCGGTCCATTAGTGATGGTTTTCCAATCAATGAAATTTTTTGAAACAGAATAAGATTCTTTTGTTTTAATAGCAATCCCACCAATACCTCTGCTAGCTCCAACATGAAAGTTATCCAATCCTTCACCATTGTCTTTGTGATAAGACGATTCCCCAGATAAATGTTCTTTATACCACTTATTAACGATAGGGTATTCCACTCTTTTTAACCAAGCATCTATTCCACTTGTCAGGGTACCTCCTTTGACACCTTCTTCAATCATTTTTTGAGCAGTTGGTCCAAAAGTCCTAAAAGCAACTCGGTTATTTTCCCATGCATAATCGTCAGTTCGTTCTGGTACGAATCGTGAGAAACAATAAGTTTCTGATAGTTGCGGTCCATTTGAATATTTTATTTCATATACCTTTTCAGCGTTTGCAGTAATTTTGGGTTGAAATATCAACATATCTATCTGTCCATCTAAATCGTTGTCTACAAGTTGAGATGTAATTTGTTCACTTTTCTCGGCATCAAATACCAATAACTCTTTTTCGCTGAGGTTTAAATGTGATACATCAACTTCAACTGTTTCGTAAATACGATCAAAAGACAAATCATTTTTAATATTGATGATTATTACACTATCATTTTGATTTGAACAGCTAAACAATATTATTGATACGAAAAGAATATATAATAGTTTCATTATAAATATTTAAAATAAAAAAGCATTGATTATTATTTTTAGTTCCTTATAAATCACGAGCTATAAAATTACAGTTCCAATGATTGTCTAATACCTAACTCCAAACCTCTTAACTCAGCTAAACCTCGCAAACGTCCTATGCCAGAGTAACCTGGATTTGTTTTTTTACTTAAGTCATCAAGCATTTTGTGCCCATGATCAGGTCTAAAAGGCATACGTATATCTTTTCTGTCATTTTTATGCCTTAGTATTTGTTCTGCAATTAAGGCTTTCATGACTCCAAACATATCTACATCGCCTTCTAAATGGTTGGCCTCATGAAAGTTACCGTTTTTATCTCTTTTTGTTGAACGTAAATGGATAAAATGAATACGGCTACCCAATCGCCTTACCATACCCACTAAGTCATTATCCGCTCGAACACCAAAAGAACCTGTGCAAAAGGTCAGACCATTATTGGGACTTTTAACTGCACTAAATAAGTCAATGACATCCTGTTCTGTACTTAACACTCTGGGTAATCCAAGAATAGGATAAGGCGGATCATCGGGATGAATACACATAAGAACTCCTGCTTGTTCAGCTGCAGGAATTATCTCTGATACAAAAGAAAACAGATTTGCTTTAAGTTCTTTTGTTCCTATTTGATTATAAGTTTCTAATATTTGGCCAAATTCTTCTAGGGTATAACCTTCCTCTGCACCTGGTAGTCCAGCAATAATATTTTTAATCAATTTTTGTTGCTGTTCTAAAGAACTATTTTCAATGTAATTTTTTGCAGCTTTAATCTCGAATTGAGAATAAGCTTTTTCCGCATTTGGTCTTTTTAGTAAAAACAATTCGAAAGCAGCAAATGCAGCAGCTTCAAATCGCAATGCAGTTGATGAATCTGAAACTTTATAATCTAAGTTTGTACGAGTCCAGTCCAGAACAGGCATAAAGTTGTAACATACTATATCGATACCACACGCTCCTAAATTTAAAAGAGTTTGCTTATAGTTGTTGATGTAAGTTTGGTAGTTACCAGATTTGGTTTTGATGTTTTCATGTACGGGAACACTCTCAACGACCGACCAATTAAGTCCCACTTTTGCAATTTCCTCTTGCCGTTTTTTTATTTCATTAATGGGCCAAATAGCTCCATTTGGAATTTGATGAAGTGCAGATACAATGCCTGTCGCACCTGCTTGTTTTATATCCAACAATGAAACTGGGTCATCAGGACCGTACCAGCGCCAAGTTTGTTCTAGAGAAAGATCCATGCCATTAAATATTAAACACCACTATATGCGGCAAACCCACCATCAATTGGAATTACTACTCCAGTCACAAACTTTGATTCCTCACCACAAAGCCAAAGGGTAGTTCCAACCAAATCGTCAGGAGTACCATATCGCCCCATTGGAGTTTGGTCAATAATTTGTTGTCCTCTTTGTGTTAAACTCCCATCGGCATTTGTTAAAAGTGCTCTATTTTGCTCTGTAAGAAAAAAACCAGGCGCAAGGGCATTAACGCGGATACCGACTTTAGAAAAATGAACCGCCAACCATTGTGTGAAATTTGATACAGCTGCTTTAGCTCCACTGTATGCAGGAATTTTTGTTAAGGGAGTGAAGGAATTCATAGATGAAATATTCAGTATACTACAATTTTCCCGACCTACCATATCTTGAGCAAAAACTTGTGTAGGAAGTAAGGTGCCAAGAAAGTTTAGATTAAATGTAAACTCAATGCCTTTGGGGTCAAGGTCAAAAAAAGATTTAAATCCTTCCTTTTTATTCTCTAGATCCTCTAGTTTAAAGAATGGATTTGAAGTTGTTCCCATGGGATGATTTCCTCCAGCACCATTTATCAAAATATCTATTTTCCCAAAGGTATTATTAACCTTTTTTTTAGCGCGAATCAGATTGTCTTTTTCCAGAACATTTGCTTCCACGCCAATGGCAGTACCCCCATTTGCTTTTATACGAGCTACAACAGAATCTGCTGCCTCCATTCGCAAATCTAATACAGCAATTTTATGTCCATTTTCCGCAAGTGCCTCAGCTAACCTGCTGCACAAAACTCCACCAGCTCCCGTTATTACAACTGTTTTACTCATTCAAATTTTTAAAAATCTAAAGTAAATTTAATAGAAACATATTTATTGTGCACGACTTCTTTGCAATTAGCATTATTACACAACTAATTTTGTACAATACTTTACCGGGAATTTGACCTCAAGTTTCATTAATATTGCGTACATAAATTGTTTAAAATTGTTCATATTTATAATTCAACATTTTAGAATCATCTAAATTCAACCACTTTTAATTAAATTGATGAATTAATTGAAAAAGTAAAATATAAATGAAACTTTTCTCTCTCAAAATAACTGTTTTAATCTTTTTTTCAAGTTTTTTCGCTATTGCACAACCCATTATGGTGTCAACAATAGATGAGTTTAATTTGGCTATGAAAAAAGTAAGTAGTGGAGGCACAGTAATTTTAAAAAATGGTGAGTGGAGAGATGTTATGATTAATGCACATGGTAATGGGACCAAACAAAGCCCAGTTATTGTAAAAGCCGAAACACCTGGGAAAGTGTTGATTACGGGTGATTCAAGTTTGAATATTTATGGAACTTATGTAATTGTTAGTGGCTTGTGGTTTAAAGACGGCAAAACCACTAAAAAACACGTGGTACAGTTTCGAAAAAACTCAACCGTTTTTGCATACAACTGTCGTTTTACCAACTCTACCATTTCATACTTCGATACTGTAAATGATATCAGTAATCATTGGGTTGATTTATATGGAAAAAACAATCGGGTAGATCACAATAATTTCACTGGAAAAGAGTCAACAGGAACTACTTTAGTTGTTGTTCTAAGAGAAAAAGAGCATCAAGAAAATAACCACAGAATTGATCATAATTATTTTGGTTTTCGACCTGAATTAGGTGAAAACGGCGGTGAAACCATTCGAATAGGAACTAGTACATTTTCGCGCAGCTCTTCTAAAACACTCGTAGAAAATAATATTTTTAGAGCCTGTAATGGTGAATCTGAAATCATTTCAAATAAATCTGGAGATAATATTTATCGGAACAACTTGTTTATTGAAAGTGAGGGAACATTGACCCTACGGCACGGTAATAATGCAATTGTAGAAAACAATGTATTTGTTGGAAATGGTAAGCCAAAAACCGGAGGTATTCGTGTTATTAATGCTGGGCATGTGGTTCAAAATAACTTGATGATTGGTCTAAAAGGGACTGGTTACAGAGCACCAATTGTGGTTATGAATGGTGTTCCAAATTCTCCATTAAACCGTTACGATCAGGTTAAAGATGTTATTATTCAAAATAATACAATCATTGATTGCAGTCCAATAGTTTTTGGCGCAGGTAAGAGTGCTGAATTGTCATTACCTGCAATTAGTTCTGTATTTACCAACAACTTATTTTTAAATAATAAGGGAGCTGAAATAGCGGAGTACTTTGATACTGTAGATGGTATTGAATTTAGCGGAAATATTGTTGATACTAATGCAACAGTAGATAATCGATTTTTTACTAAATCCTCAGTTGACTGGTCATATGACACTTCAGTTCCTATTCCAACAGAAAATAACGAGGTATTAAATGTTGAAAAGAATATTGAAAGCCCTAGTCGAGACATACTTAATATGGAAAGGTCGAATCATGCGGTAGGTGCCTTTAATTTAGGGTCTTCTAAAATTCCAAAAGCATTAAAACTTAGAGCTGGCCCTGGTTGGAAACCCAATATCAAAATTCGTGTTAAAAAACCAGATATTATTGATGTATATCCTGGCCCTGGAAATTTAAGGATTGCCATTGGCAAAGCAACTTCAGGCTCCACCATTCGTTTGCCAGGGGCAACATATGAAATTGAAAAAAGTATTAAGGTCGAAAAAGAAATTACGATTGAAGGTGCTGCAGATGGATCAACCATGCTAAAGTCAATGGAAGATTTAGAAAATCCATTTATGTATTTTTTTAAAGTAAGCCCTGGCGGGAAGTTAATAATGAAGAATCTAACCCTTGATGCCTTGGATCAGAATTCTATTAAGTATGCATTAGTTTCACCTTCTGAAAATGAATCTGGGCTGTATAGTATATACGCTGATAATTGTATTTTTCAAAATTTCAAAACCAAAAATGGTGGAAGCATATTTAAGGCATATATTGGTACAAAAGCGGACACGCTTAGTTTTTCCAATACGCGTTTTGAAAATAGTTATCGTGGGCTAAATTTATCGTATGATAAATATAATATTGGTAAATACAATGCCAATGTTATTATGCTTAAGAATACGGTATTTAAAAATATTGAAGAGCACGCAGTAAACTATTATAGAGAAACTTTAGATGCAAACCTTCCAGGTGGTGAACTTATTATTGATCACTGTGTATTTGATAATGTTTACAATAATGAGAAAGGGAAAATTTTAATCGTTGCTGGAATACATAAGGTAAATATTACTAATTCGGTGTTTGTGAATAGCTATAAAATTCAAATTCCAATGCAACTTTCTGGTGCCACAAACATTATGGATAATTGTCTTTTCTATGATGTAGGATTTCCTAAATTTATTAAGGGTGCAATCGATACTAATGTGCTGTACAAAAAGCCAAAGTGGTTAGATGAGAATTCATACATCCCAAATGAAAAATCACCATTATTAAAAGAAAAAAACGGTGTAGGGAATATAGGCCTGATTTATTAATTCTTATTACTCAAATAAAAAAAGCACCCTATATGGGTGCTTTTTTATGAAAGTATTGAAAAGTTTAGCGTTTGATTAATTTACCAGTCGTTGTACTTCCTTCGTTTTCAATCTCAATCATGTAAAGGCCATTTCTTTGACCGCTTAAGTCAAGAGTGTTGGCGTTTTTAACTTCCTTAATAAGCTGACCGCTAATATTTATAAGGCGAATGGCATCAACTGATTCTTTTCCAGAAATATAAATAACACTCTCAGTTGGGTTAGGGTATACTGAAATTCCAATTGATGAAAAATCTGAAACAGAAAGAGTTAGTGCAGTAGGATTTACTTTACCATAATACATGTACAAATCTTCCCAACCTTTAAATTCTACTGGCTGGACTTTACCGTTAGTGTTACTAAATTCCCATTGTGGCCCACCACCACTGCCTTTACATGCAGCTACCCAATCGCTTTGAATTGTATAACCTGTATTAGTACCTTGACGAATTACATATGTTGGTTCAGACGAAATATCAAAATTAACAACCGTCGCACTTGTAGTAGTTTTAATAGGACCCGTTATACTAGAATCTTCGACAAATATAATTTGGCCGTAAGCATATTCACTTCCGTCGTCATCTACAAAAGAATATGAGTCATAAAGAATCCAGGAAGTGTGATCTCCGGTAGGGTCGATAATACCATCTGCGTCAGCTGTAGTTGCACCATCTACACGGTCATTTTTAGGATTTGAAGCAGAACTAATCAACATGTAAGTGGCTGTTCCATCAGAAAGATTACCATCATATCCTATATCTGGTGTTTTTGTTGAAACATCACCGGAGTCATTTCTATCTCCGTCAGCGTCTGTACCACTAAGTTCAATTACAAGCACAGTAGCAGCTTGGTCAATTAAAGCGGCATAACCGTTTGTAAAAGTAGTAGATGTTCCTAGTTCTTGATAATTACTAACAATAGCAAAAATACCATTAGAACCAAAGCTCCTTGTACCATCACCAAGGCTGATAGCTTCAGTAACCTTACCAAGAGAACCAGATTCTCCATCCCCTTCAATTACAATTAAATATAAGTCAGATGGTATAACTTCATTTGCTGTCCCTCTGATTTCGATATATTCTGCAGATAAATCTCCACCAGCAGGGCTGGGTATTAATTTATTGATATAATAGCCACTGCCTGTCGGAATCCCATCGAATTGTTGTGAAAAAGCTGAAAAAGATAAGACAAGCGAAAGTATTGTTAAAATGTGTAAATATTTTTTCATAAATTCTTAATTTTATAAGTTAAAAGTAATTTAATAGACTGTATTTATAATATCAAAATAGGGTAAAATCGTACATATTTTAAATTTAATCATATACTTATCGACTTTAAAATTCATTCAATAGTTAAATAAGTGCCTTTAAAATCTTGACTCAGTACCATCATTTTTAAAGGGATGTTTTTAGAAGTTCTCACCACTTCAATGGATGCCCTTCCGTTAGCCATTTCTATAACTTCGCTTCCTGTTGGGGTACCCATTGCTTTTTGTGTTTCTCCCCCTGACAAGCATTGAAAATATACTCGTTCTTCAAAATCTAATGCACGAAGACCATTTTTATCTAGCGCTGTTGCAACAACTAGATATTTTCCATTTTTTAATTGCTGATACTCAAGTGTAAGACTTTTCGCTTTTCCATTTTTTACGAATCTATAGTTCACATTTAATTCGTCTTTTACAATATCACCAGTTTTTGTTTTCCCCCGAGCTAAAAGTGTATTTTTACCATCCTTAAAATCAACATCCCAGTTTAATCCTGCTCCTGGAAACTGATTTATATTTCGCTTTTTTACGCCCACACTTTTTCCATTTAGAAACAATTCAACTTCTGAGCAGTTGCTGTATACACTAACTGAACGTTTTAAGCCTTTTGGGCCTTGACGTTCATCCCATGTGTGCGATTCAATATATGCAAAAGGATTAGTGTCATTCCAGTAGCTCTTAAATACATAGAAAGCATCTTTGGGATTGTTATTCCTGTCAACTAGACCCTTTTGATTCATGTAAGGTATCGGATTTTCTGGGCGCAGTGGTGTACCAAAATCTTTGAATGCCCACTGAGCATTTCCAACAAAAGCAGTGTCATTTTCACTGATACGTAAATGCCAGTCAAATAGGTCAACAATATAGTTTTCACTCCAATCACCAACCTTTGCTACACTAGGAACATCAGATTGCACAATTGCTTCTTCCCAACCATCGGCTTGGATTTTACCCTCTCCTGTAATGGGGTTTTCTGTGTGCCTTCCCACATGGCTAGAACCTCCATACTCGGTGTGTAAAAAATGTTTATACTCTTTCTTGTAAATGTCAACTGCTTTTTGGTAACTCTTGTAACTTCCAGAATACCATCCAGACCAAATTGAAGGGGAAAAAACATCCACAATGTCCGAACCCTCATAAAACTTTCTGATGGCTGTTTTCCGAGTAGGATCAAGCTTATGTGCAAAATCGTTTAGTTCTGATAGATATTCTTTGAGTTGATCAATATTATCTCCTCCCTCAAAATCGGGTAACCAATAAATTTCATTGCCTAAAGACCAAATAATTATACTGGGATGATTGTAATTTTGATAAATCATTTCTTTGAGCATATTTTTCGTGTTTTTTTTCCAAGTGTCGTTACCCATACCACCACGACACCATGGCAATTCGTCCCACACAAGTATACCCAATTCGTCACAAGCCTTATAGATTTCAGGGTCTTGAGGATAATGAGCTAAGCGAATGAAATTAGCGCCCATCTCCTTGATGAGTTCTATGTCTGCCCTGTGTTGTGAGTTACTCATTGCTGAGCCAACCCCTGCGTGTTCCTCATGCCTGTGGGTACCTCTAAGCTTTAAACGTTTTCCATTAAGGTAAAATGCTCCATAGTCTTTAAACTCAAACCAACGGAAACCAACGTTTTCATTTACCTGATCAATGACTTTCTCATTTTCAATAAGCTTAACAGTTAGTCTATATAGATAAGGGTTTTTTGTATCCCAAAGATTGGGATTTGTAATGGAGTCAAAGTTTATATCAGCAGTATTATAAACAACATCAAATATTTCTGTTTTAACAACATTGTTGTCATTATCAGAAAGCACTGCCTGAATCGAAACATTTCCTTCAATGGGCTTAGCGATTGATACTTTTGCATTTAACTTTGCATTACTATTTGTCACCTCTGGGGTGGTAATTTTTATATCTTCTATGTGATGAGCGGGAAGTTTTTTTAACCAAACATCCCTTGTAATACCGCCATAAATAAAAAAATCACTCTTTTGAGAAGGGATTACTTCAGGATTATATCCATTATTGACATAAACTAAAATTTCATTTTTACCTTCACTAATAGCATTTGAAATATCAACATTAAATCCAATATATCCTCCGATGTGTTCACCAACATTTTTTCCATTTATATAAACTTTAGAAGTAATATTAACACCTTCAAAATGAAGTTGATAAACCTCATCAACATTAATGCTGGAGATTTTAATTTCTTTACGATACCAACTTCCATCTCTTCTGTAACCGGGAGTTAAATCTGTAGCATCCTTAGCGTTCCATGTATGGGGGAGATCAATCTCCTGCCATGCTGAATGAGATAATGCTTCATCAACTGTTCTTGCATTATGCTCGAGGTACTGCCATCCATTGTTAATATTAACTTTTTGTCGCAATACTGTTTCAGAAACCGGATTACATGAAACATTAATAATTCCAAGTAGCAGACCAAATACAAAATTTAAATTGTAACAACTATAATTCATAATTTTAGATTTTTTAGTCTAATTAGGGTTTCAAGGAAATAATAGTCCCCATATACAATGGGCTCGTCTATCTCATCGTTTTTGGGCCAGTTTCCAGTACTGTGGTCTAGGATAAAAGGAGCCTCAAAATCAGAAGCTAAAATATAGTCTGTTGATTTTAAGCTAGTAATCACTTTTTTACTGTAATCTAAATACTTTTCATCTAGTGTATGACCATAAATTTCAACCATTGCAGAGGCAACTATTGTTCCAGCGGAAACATCTCTTGGCGCATTTGGAATGGCCGGGTCATCAAAATCCCAATACGGTATTCCGTCATTTGGTAAATTCTTATGATTTAAAAAATATTCAGCAGTAGAAATGGCACGATCTAGGTATCTAGAATCTTTGGTATATCGATATGCAAGTGTATATCCATAAATCCCCCAAGAATGACCGCGTGCCCATGAAGATTCATCATTAATCCCTTGATGGGTGACTTTCATTCTAGGTTGGTATGTCAGGGTGTCATAATCTACCACGTGATAGCAACTGTTGTTCGGTCTAAAATGGTGTGTAAGTGTAGTGTTTGCATGAGCTACTGCAAGCTCATGAAAGCTACTGTCGCCTGAAATTTTAGTTGCTTCAAAGAGCAATTCTAAATTCATCATATTGTCAATGATTACAGGAAATTGCCACACCCTCTTATTAAAATCCCAAGAACGAATACTTTTGATGTTTTCATTAAATCGAGTACTTAATGTTTTGGCACTTTCAACAATTATATCCTTATATTGTATATTTTCTTTTATTTTGATTCCATTGCCAAAGCTGTTGTACACCTTAAATCCCATGTCATGGGTGCGATTATTAAACTTTTCCTTTTCAATAAAAGCTGTCCATACCTCAGCTTTTTTTATGTAAGCCTGTTTACCTGTTAAGTTATATAATTGCCAAAGATTACCTGCAAAAAAACCACTTGTCCAATCTTTCGAAGGAACTTTTTTAACTAACTTATCTTTGTAAGAATAGCTTCTTGGGAAAGCTAGCGAATCAATCTCATAATTAAGTAACTTCTCATATCTTTTTTGCAAAAGTGTACTAATATTCAATTCTGAGTCTTCTTTATTTGTTGAGCATCCTGAAAACATTATGACCAAGAAAACCAAGATTGGATAATAATTTTTATAAGAGCAAGATAACATCATGGTCGTGATTGAATTAGTTTGAATACATATTTAATATCACCTGATTAATATCTATTTGGTCGTATATTTTTTTTGAAATTGACTAGGGGTTAAGCCAAATTTTTGATTGAAACACTTGCTAAAGTATTTGGGGTTTTTATAGCCGACATGATAACTTACTTCTGAAACAATCATACTGCCTTTTTCGAGTAATTGTAAAGCGCGTCTCATACGATAATGTTTTATTAGCTCGTTTGGAGTAAAGTTTGACCATGATTTAATTTTCAAGAACAATAATGTACGACTTACCCCTAGTTCGGAACAAAATATAGAAATGTTAAAACGCT
>CACAZM010000012.1 GCA_902536935.1 uncultured Bacteroidota bacterium
CGCTCTAATGTACAGTTCAAAATGACTTACAGCTTGACCGTTTAGATCTATATCACTTTCTTCACCAAATACAATTTCATTGATTAGTCGTCTAGTAATGGGATTCCCAACAGGTATCCACGGAATGGAGGCACAGGTGAGTTCGAGCTGTAAACGCTTAAGTAATGACATAAAATCCCAAACTGCAAATACATGGGTTTCCATAAATAGCCGAATAGCGTCTATAGAATCGATCTTGTTGTACAGTGGGTGGTTGACTAATACAGAACGGTACTCATCTAGGTGAGTTGTAGTTTCTATCATCGGATTTAAATTTTTCTTTTTCAGCTGTAAAATTACATAAAATCCCATCGAATACCTAAAGACTTTTGCCTTACAATTCTGTACATTTGAAATATGGTATCGCCTAAAATCATTGAATGCCCCAGAGATGCAATGCAAGGTATAAAACCTTTTATTCCAACTACTGAAAAGGTGAACTACCTTCAGTTTTTGCTTCAAGTTGGTTTTCATTCCCTTGATTTTGGAAGCTTCGTTTCTGCAAGAGCAGTTCCACAAATGCAAGATACATCAGAGGTTCTTGATCAACTTGAATTGTCAAAAACCAAAACCAAACTATTGGCAATTGTTGCCAATTTGTTAGGTGCAGAAACAGCACTTAACTTTGAACAAATCGAATATATTGGATTCCCATTTTCCATATCTGAAAATTTCCAAATGCGAAACACCCACAAAACGATTTCGGAATCTCTGTACAGTCTTGAACAAATTAAAAAACTAACAGATATATCCAATAAGACATTAGTAGTGTACTTGTCAATGGGGTTTGGGAACCCATATGGAGACCCCTGGAGTGCAGATGTTGTTTCGCAATGGGTGGAGCGGCTGGCACAGATGGATATCGAAATTATTTCACTTTCTGATACGGTAGGGCAGGCAGTCCCAGAAGATATTACCTATTTGTATTCTACATTAATACCAACTTTTCCCTCAATCGAGTTTGGGGCTCATTTTCATACTCATCCAAATGGGGGGTATGAAAAACTTACTGCTGCTTTCGAAGCTGGGTGCGGACGCTTTGATGGAGCAATACATGGTTTTGGTGGTTGTCCAATGGCGAGTGACGCCTTGATTGGAAATATGCCAACAGAAAAGTTGGTCACATTCTTTAATGAACGAGGGATTGAGATAGACCTTTGTATGACAACCTTTGAATCTGCAATGAATGAAACAAAAAAATTATTTTCGAAATATTCATAATTTTTAATTATTCTAAATGTAAATTATTGATTTCAAAAAAAATACAGTTAAAAAAACAATATATTTGGTTTAAACTACTAAAATGGAAAACTTAAGTGTAAGCAACTCTTGTGTAAACTGTTCTAACATCAATATTGATTTTAAGTGTGAAGTTCATAGTTTAATAGTTAATGAAAAATACACTTGTAACGATTTTGATTTATCTACTAATATATCAGAATAGTGATTCTGGTATATGTGATACACTAGCTCAATATTCTTTTACTAATTATAGTGTTTGGCAAAGAACATATTTTCTTTTTGCCAAAAATTTTGTACCTAAAAAAAGCTACCAAACTATACCCTATATCCAAAATTGCTTTAGGTATAATTTCTAAAACAGCTATTAATGTCTTGTTGTAATCAATTGTTTTTAAACAAAGAATAACGGCTTCAGATTTTTTAAAAAAATTCTTTTTCGAATTGATTACAACAACACTATTTTTGAGCTTTATTTCAGAATAATTTTTATTAATGTAATCACTTTCAAATGTTGTAAAGTAAATTTTATTGTATTTATCTTTTTTTGCAATCCATTTCACAAAATTGTCACACAATATGCAATACCCATCAAAAACAATGATAATATTTCCATCATCTATAACCATATTTTAAATTAATATACTAGTTAATAAATTGAATAGTTATGTAGTAATTTCTTGGGGGAGATGGAATAATACCAGGTCCCGGATAAGCTGTCGCTCTACGAGTGAAATATGATTTATCAAATACATTATTTACTCCAAATTCAAGTTTTACTTTGTTTAATTTATAGTTCATAGAGAAGTCCATTACATTGTACTCTGGTATCTTTCCTATAACCCCACTCAGATTAGATTCTATTGCATTTGAGGAGTCTGAATATTGATCAGAAATATAAGAATATTGTAAATAACTTGTAAAATTTTTAAATCCAAATTTTATACCAGCTTTAAAATTTATGTTTGGAACAAATTCAACTTTTTTTCCTTCAACACCTGATTCATTTGATTTAATATACTCTGAGTTCAATAAAGAAAAGTTTGAAAATAAATTTAAGTTATAATGATTTTTTTCATAAAAAATATCTCTAAGATTAATATCAGCCAAGCCTTCAATTCCGTAAATTATTGCTTGCCCAGTATTTGTTCTAAAAGCTTTAACATTGCCATCTTCCAATTCTTTTTGGATAAACCCAATTCTGTTATCATAGTTTATTACAAAACCACTAATGTCGTAATTGACAAAATTCTTTACATTTCCTCTTGTGCCGATATCAAATGTAAAGCCAGATTCATCATTGATGTCTGAATCAATTGCATATGCAGGGTTTACAGTGCTCATATCAGAAAAAGTGACAGAACGGTAATTTTGAGACGTATTTAAATAGATTTCTATAGATGAATTATATTTATAACTAAACCCAATTCCTGACAATAGAAAAATGCGTTTGTTCGTTCGGTTTTCATCGAAACTTTCATTTGATATCACGTTGAAAGCAGCGTCAAGTAAAATTTGCCTGTAAGATCCAATACTTTTTGTGTTTATGTATTCAAATCGAAACCCAGGAGTAATTGAAAACCGGTCATTTATTTTGAAAATGTTTTCTCCAAATAATGAGAAGTTTGTGTTTGGATAGTTATATTTCGATTGGTTGGTGTAATATGGAAATAAATCATTGTAAAATTTAAAATCAGGGTCTTTTCCTGTAGATCCTGGCCCTTGACGAGAACTATTACTTGATTTGTAGTATTTTAGACCAAATAAAAAAACAGCATTTTTTTTAAAGAAACTAAATTCCTTTAATAGTTTTGATTCAAAGCCAAAATTATTAAAATTTCCTACTATCAGATCTCTTTGATCATTAGAATCTATCTGAGATACTCTGTTGACTCTAAAACCGAGTGCTTTTCTGCTTGCATCAAGCCCAAAAAATTGAAAGGAAAAATTTGTTCTATCGTTTATTTTCTTAAGAAGTTTAATATTGTAAAGTAACCAATCTACATTAAACCAATTTCTGCTCCTTATGCTTTGTAATGGGTTCTCTTTGAACATTTTATCGTCAAGCCCCCCAGCTTGTTGAGATAAATAACTCAAATAGGTTAGCTCTAAAGCTAAATTTGTAGTTGAGTTAAAGTCATAATTGATGTTTAAATAAGAATTTGCTGACTCAAATTCAGAGTTCGGTCTAAATCCTTGACCTTTTTTATGATTATAAAATGCGTAGTAGCTAAATTTTTTCGAAGACCCACTGACCTCGCTGAAATTTGTAAATAAATTAAAGCTCCCTAATGTATTTCTAATTTTTAAGCTTATTTTTTTTTCTTTTACAGGATTTTTAAAAACGAAGTTTACAAGCCCCCCAAATTGTGTTCCATATTGTAGTGAAGCTGCCCCTCTAATAATTTCAATTCTATCTAGTGCCTCAGAGGGCGGGGTATAGTAACTTTCTGGATAACCTAATACATCTGCACTTATATCATATCCATTTTGACGTGTATTAAAATTTGAAGTTCTATTAGGATCTAGTCCCCTACCACCAATATTTAATTGTAGACCCGCATCATCATTTTGGAAAATATTTAAACCAGGAACTTGTGAAAAAATTTGTCTTGCATTATTTGTAGATAGATTGGCAAGACTTTCACTTATCAATATTACCTCATTTTTTTTTCCTGAATTGATTGAAGTTCCTTCATAATCTTTTAATCTTTTCAATGAAAATATTTTAGAGTTTCTTGCAATAACCTCAACTTCAGTTAAGACTTGACTAATTGGGTCTAATTGTAAAACAGTTCCATTTTTAAGAAATGATGTTTCGACTTCTAAAATGTCATATCCATAATAAAATAGTGTTAAATTAATGTCAATGTTATCTACATAAGCGCTTACTTTTCCATCTGAATTTGAGATTTCAATTAACCCAAGATTTCTATCATAAACTTCAACTCCTTCAATTGGCAGTCCTGAAATACTATCAACAATTAAAAAGTCAAGCTGACGATCTTGAGCAGTTATAATTGCTGAAACAAGAAAGAAAAATGGTTTAAAACTATAATTTATTAATCTCATGTGGATATGGATTGATCCAATCTTTGTGTAAAATGGAGTTTTTAATTCCATATAAATTAATCTTAGGGTCAATTAGACGCTCACTTTTTCTTCCATTAAGTGTTGCAAAAGCGTCAACATAAACTTCAACATTATTCAATCCTTTTTCTGTATAATAATCACCTAAAAATTGAGCAAATTCAACAATAAAATCTGGTTGAAAGCTCATTTGTTTTTCTTGAAAAGGAGTTAAAAAATCTTCATTGTTAACATAAAACTCTTGATTGTCATCAGAGTTAATAATTCTAAAATCAGTATGACCTCTTTTTTCAACTAACATTACCCTCCATGAAAATCGGTAACCCTGTTCTGTCCAAAACAATTCACCTGGATAAAGTTTGTAACGTAGTGGAATTAAAATTTGCAGTAACAAAAATCCAGCAATTAGGTACATTGAATTTCGACTATGATTTAAAATTTTTGGTTTCTCAACCCTTTTTTTAAGGTTTTTATATAATCTGGTTTTATTGACTAGTCTTCTTAGAAATAAAATGATTTGGTCATGATATGAATAATTAAAGAAAATAAAGCAGCTCACGATCATTATATAAGGGAACATTCCAATAGCTGGAAATAAAACTTTGGTCAGCACATGAAAAATTACAACTAATAAAAACGCAAACCATCTTGTCCGTTTAATATAAAGTAAGAAAGGAATTAAACAATCGTATAACATCCCTCCCCAACTCATTATGTAATGCACCCATTTTTTTTGTAATAATTCACCAATTAATGGAATGTCATAACTTCCTTGAAGCCATATTTTTAATGGTTGGGCATCAATAAGCCAGTCAGAATTTATTTTTGCAAAACCTGCATAGAAATAAACTATACACAACATTACCTTGATTGAATCCACACTCCACCTCGGAATTAGTTTATCCTTATTATTCCTCAAAGAATCGATAGAAAAATAGTTGGCAGCTGGTAAAAAAATCAACATAAATGCTAATATGCTAATCAAATAATAATGATTAAGATATGTTGTTTTGTCCATCAACTCTATGTAAGTAAAGCTCAAAAAAAGTACTATTGAGGACAACTTATACTTATAGCCCAATGCAAAGCCCAGTGAAGATAATATACATAATAAAAAAATTAAGTATGTGTAGTTCCCAACAGGTTTGACCCAAGAAAAGCCCAAATATGAGAAATGAAAAACTGGATCTAGATAAAGTGATTTAATCCATCCATTAGACCAAAAACGAATTATACTAAAAAAAATTAATAGTCCAAATGAAATTCTAAATATTACAAGAGGACTAGAAGAAGTTTTTGAGTTTATGTAATGCTTTAAACTATTTATGTTCATAAACTTTAGTCACCGTCAGCATCCATGTAGTCGACGCTTATATCCATCATAGAAATCATATCAGTTTTTAATAGAACAACTCCTTCTTGTAATTCTTGAAAAACTTCTAGAAGTTTCAAATTATCATTTTCGACTATTGCTGAAAAATTATCATCTAGAGATTGCATTTTTGTATTTGCACTTCTGAAAGCGTCTAAAATTGAGTTTGACAGTAAATTTTGACCTTCTAAGAAATCTAAGTATGATTTAAAGCTTTCACCCTTAATATTGTTAGAAATATTGCATTTACCGATAAAGAAATTATTACATGCTTTAAGAGCTTCGATAGCAAGAATTTTAGATAAATTTTTAGCATAGAAAGCTTCAACGTTTTGAGGGCGCTTTAATGCCCATCTTCCGGCGGGTATACCAAATTTATTTGTTCTTAGACCCTTTTCGTAGTAATAAACATAATCATTAACAAGCATATTTAAACTTGACGATGAGTTATTGCCAAAAGAATTTACAAATTCAGTTCTATTAATTTTCCAATCCTCAATGACAGTGGATGTATTGGAAATCATCTTATTCACAAGTATTTTTAAGTAGGCCAGTGAATTGTTATTCTGATTTGAGTAGGTTAAAAGGATTTCATTGTCATTCTCGCCCAATCCAAATAACATGTAATCTAATGCAGGAAAACCTTGGGCTGAATATTCATTTTGTCCTGAATCTAAGTCCAAATCAACTTTAATCATATTTAGATGAATTCGCGATACATTTGATGGATAAATATTCATTTTCTGGGGGTAGTAAATCTCCTCAGCCTTTCCAATATTAAACATTTCGACGTGTTGCCATGATCTGTATGCTTCAAAAAAACTATCTCGTAAGCTTGTAAGGGAAGTTAAATCCAGCTTCTCAGAAAAAGAATCCAGATTGTTTTTTAATCCATTTAGTTTTTCTTCCAAATCATAAAAGGAAGGTAAAATAATGTTATCTGTGAGGTTAACAAGCATTGCTTGTCTATCAAAATCATCATCTTCAGGGTTACTACTAGTATCTTCTGAAGTACATGAAAATAAAAGTGTTAAAAATAACACGTTAAGTATTTTTTTCATAGCGGTACAAAAATAACAAACAGAAAATAAATTTTCTGTTTGTTACACATATTAATTATAAAAACATATTTAAATATCAAATCTTGATTTGATTTCATCGTGCATGTTTAATATTGCACTTGGTTCTATTGTATAGAAATTATTAAGTTGTTCAAGGAAAGTATCAACTTCTACTTTAGAAAAGTAGGGTTCATCTTCGCCGTTATTTGTGAATTGCAAGCTTAAAACAAAACCGTATCCTTCTGAAAGACCATGGAATGATTCCCTACGATCACTGCCACTTGAAATCTTAGTGTAGGCACTTTCTAAGTAATGCACAGCATATTGGCCAATAACTTTTGACAGCTCTTGCTTAATTATTTTTGCTTGAGCTTCACGTTCCGAATAATTTTTTGCAACTATGGCAGCTCTTCCTCTTTTAAATGCTTGATACACTTTTTCTGCAATTCCTTGATGGTAGTTTTCATCTGCTTTGATAAAGTATTTCATCAACAAATTACCGGAAGATTCTCCCGATGCTGGTAAACCGAAATTTAAAGTAACATCATTCACCTGTCCATAGAGATACCCAAATCCTTCATCCCATTTATGTTCCATATCAGTGTAGTTTTTATCCCCAGAAAGTATATCGCTATTATTGTCCTCTACTTTTGTGCCCGAGTCTAGTTGGTCTGGATGTATATAATTGTTAATTATTTGGTCTAAACAAAATGCTCCGATTAACCCTTTAAAAAATAGTTGGTCTATTTCATGACCATTTTCAGTAAAATGATAATTACCATATTGTCCAGCATTTCCATTCGATGCATCAGCAGCCCAGTTGGGAATAATTTTTTCTGTGTAGTCTGTTAGCAATTGAACAAATTGAGATTTAGTCAAGGCATTCCCTCTTAATGATGAGGCTGATGTTTTTGAGCCTATAATTTTTGAAGTTCCATTTAATTTATCATCAGAGAATCCTGCAGAAGAACCATTTTCTCCTTGGAACATTTTGTTTAAGTCACTTAATGTGAATGAATTGTCATTTAGTGCGTTATAAAGTTCATCACTTTGATTGAGTCTTGTAGTTTGTCCTGAGTAACTTACAGAAGACATTCCATTTCTTTCGAAAATGTATGTTTCTGGGACAATTACTTCATTTTCTAAATCATGCTCATGATTGTGATTTTCATCATCTCCACAAGAAACTAATATCAATATTAATGTTAGGAGTGCTGTAATTTTAAATTTCATATTATTATTATTATTTAGACTAATTAAAAACAATACAAACCTACATAAAGATTGTTAAATAAAAAAATTATTTAGAATAATTTTAAATTAATATATTTGAATTTAAATTAAAATTAATATTAAGATGAAAAATATATTACATGCTATTGTAACTTTATTATTTGGATTATTTTTTATTTACAAGGGGGTAGATAAAATTCCAATCAAATTAAAGCCGGTTTCTCAAGAGCAAATTTTTGAAACAATTATTGAAAAGGAATCCTATGAACCTCCAGTCGGCTACAACATAACTATGAATACAATGCGACAGTCTGGATTTTTACGAATGATTTCATTTTTTCAAATAATTGCAGGTTTATTAATGTTTTTCCCAAAAACAAGATTATTAGGATTATTATTTTTATTACCCATGATTTTCAATATCTTTTTTATGCATGTTTTTTTTGATAATAGAATAGATGAAAATATAGTAACTGGGGGTTTATTAGTTTTGAACTTAATGTTGTGTTCTTTTTATTACAAAAGGATTCAATTAATATTGATTGATAAATAAAATGATTTTACATTTCCTGCTAAATGTATTTAAGATCTCTGAGACTAATTCAGACACATTTTAGTATATTTGCATGCAACTATTTGTAAACTAGTTGCTATGTCAAAACAATCATCGAAAATCACTGGATTGGGTTTAACATATGATGATGTTTTGCTGGTTCCTTCTTATTCCGATGTGCTGCCACGTGAAGTTAATATCCAATCAAAATTTTCTAAAAATATCCCCTTAAACGTTCCCATTGTTTCCGCTGCGATGGATACCGTAACAGAAAGCCAAATGGCTATTGCCATGGCACGTGAAGGGGGGATCGGCGTACTTCACAAAAACATGACCATCGAAGCCCAAGCCGAAAAAGTCCGTAAGGTCAAGCGTGCAGAGTCTGGTATGATTATTGACCCTGTAACTCTGCCGACTACAGCTCTCGTTTCTGATGCACAAAATCTCATGAGAGAATATCGTATTGGAGGAATTCCAATCGTAGATACAAAAGACAAATTGGTTGGCATCGTTACTAATCGTGATTTGCGTTTTGAAAAAAATGAAGCTCGCCCAGTTATGGAAGTAATGACTTCTGAAAACTTGGTTACCGTACATGAGGGGATTTCGATGTCTGATGCAGAAGAGATATTACAGGCACATAAAATCGAAAAACTTCCCGTTATTGATAGGGAAAACCGACTTGTCGGTTTAATAACATTTAGAGATATTACGAAAGTAAGCTTAAAACCACATGCTAATAAAGATAGCTATGGTCGCCTTCGCGTAGCTGCTGCTGTTGGTGTCACTAGAGATGCTGTAAAACGTTGCGCAGCTTTGGTTAATGCCGGGGTTGATGGTGTTGTCATTGACACAGCTCATGGTCATACACAAGGTGTTGTCAATGTGCTTAACCAAATTAAAAATGAGTACAAGGATTTGGATGTCGTTGTTGGTAATGTTGCGACATCCGATGCAGCCACTTTCCTTGCTGAAGCTGGAGCTGATGGAGTAAAAGTAGGTATTGGACCCGGTTCGATTTGTACTACCCGTGTTGTTGCAGGGGTAGGGTATCCTCAGTTTTCGGCAATTCTTGAAGTTTCTAAAGGTTTATCCAAAAAAGGAGTTCCCTTAATTGCAGATGGGGGAGTTAGATATACAGGAGATATTGTAAAGGCCATTGGTGCTGGGGCACAATCAGTCATGTTAGGCTCCATGCTAGCAGGAACGAAAGAATCGCCTGGAGAGACTATAATTTTTGAGGGAAGAAAATTTAAATCTTACCGTGGTATGGGGTCTGTCGAGGCTATGCGAGAGGGGAGTAAAGACCGATATTTTCAGGATGTAGAGGATGATATCAAAAAACTTGTTCCAGAGGGAATTGTCGGTAGAGTTCCTTACAAGGGAGAGTTATTTGAAAGCATTCATCAGTTTGTTGGGGGACTTCGTGCTGGTATGGGATATAGTGGCGCAAAGGATATTCCTCAACTTCAAGATAAGGCAAGTTTTGTTCAAATTACTTCTTCAGGAATTCAAGAAAGTCACCCACATAACGTAGCCATCACAAAAGAGGCACCCAATTACTCTCGATAATCAATGAAATTTATTTCTTTCTTATTATTACTCCTAATTTCTGCATGTACTCTTTCTACAAATAATGAATCCGATGCAGTAGCCAGAGTAGGTGAAAACTACTTATTTTCATCTGATTTACAAGATCAAATTGGCCCACTATACAATGGTGATAGTTTACAAATCGCCAATCGTTTGATTGATGATTGGGCTGAACAGTTGTTGTATCTTAAAAAAGCAGAAATTAATTTGAATTCGACTGAAAAAAAACGACTCGACAAACTGGTAAGGACATATCGAAACGATTTGTATGTCAAAACTTATAAGGACATGGCAATACAGTCTCAGTTGGACTCTGTAGTTGATCAAGTTGAAATTCAGGATTATTTTGAACAAAATAAAGCTAATTTTAGAACCAATAAAGATTTATTGCGAGGTCGTTATGTTCGTGTTCGAAATGAAAATTTTAATCTAAGCACAATTCGTCGTAGCCTTAGACGATTTAACGATCTAGATAAGATTTTTTTAGACTCAATTGCACTTCAGTTTACGACATACTCCATGAATGATTCAATATGGGTTCAGGCTTCCCAATTTTTTAATCGATTGCCGTCAATAAGCGAAAGACGTTATAAAAATTTCTTAAAAAATAACTCATTCTTTGAGTTACAAGATTCTTTAGAAGTATATTTGGTGGTTGTTGAAGAAGTTGTTTTGCGCAACGAGTTGGCTCCATTGGAATATGTAATGCCCACCCTAAAACAAATTTTAATTAATAAACGTAAATTAGAATTGATGCGACAATTTGATAGGGAAATTATTGAAGAGGGATTGCAACAAAATACTTACGAAATATATGAATAAACGGTTTATCATTCTTTTTTTGTTATTTCTTTTCAGTAGCTCTTTTTTAAGTTATGCACAAACGGACAGTATCGCAAATCCAACTAAAATTAAAATAGATGGTGTTGCCGCTGTTATTGGAGATTATGTGATTCTTGATTCTGATGTTGATAAAGCATATATTGACCTAGAATCTCAAGGAATACCAACATCAAATATCGAACGGTGCAGTCTTCTTGGTAAGCTTATGGAAGACAAACTTTATGCGCATCATGCCGAACAAGATAGTATAACGGTTAGTGATGCAGAGATTAATGATTACGTAAGCAGAACCATAGACTATTTTGTACAACAACTTGGAAATATGGAAAAGGTTCTCGAGTTCTACAAGAAAAAGGATGAACAAAGCTTTAGAAGTGAACTTTTTGATATCAATCGAGTGCAACAACTATCTCAAAGGATGCAATCCAATATCGTTGAAGAAATTGAAGTTACACCAGATGAAGTACGAACTTTTTTTGATAAAATACCAGTAGACCAACGTCCTGTTTTTGGTGCTGAACTTGAAATCGCGCAGATCATTGTTGAGCCTACTCCGATAGAATCAGAAGTTGAACGAACAATTAGACTGTTGGAGACTATGCGTAACGATGTATTGGAAAATGGTTCAAGTTTTGCATCTAAGGCAATTTTATATTCTCAAGACCCCGGCTCGAGGTCCCGTGGCGGAAGATATACTCTTGATCGCAAACGTCCAGTTATGGTGAAAGAGTTTAGGGATCAGGCATATAGACTTCGTGAAGGAGAAGTATCCCAACCATTCCAAACAGACTTTGGATGGCATATTGTTACGGTTGATAAGATTCGAGGACAACTAATTGATGTCCGTCACGTTCTTCTTATCCCTGAAATTTCTGCGAAGGAACTCAAAGATGCTAAAGATAAGCTTGATTTGATTCGCAAAAGAATTCAGGATGGGGAGTTTTCTTTTGCCGATGCTGCCCTTGATTTTTCAGACGACAAAGACACTGCTTCTAACGGGGGTGTTTTGATCAATCCTACGTCTGGAGACACCAGATTTGAGTTGACTAAACTCGATCCAACCATTTACAACCACATATTAAACTTGGAGGACAATCAAATTTCTCCGCCAATCCTTGACGAAGACCGATCAGGAAACAAAAAATATAAGATTCTAAAGGTGACTAATCGTTACGACGAACACCAAGCAGATTTTGCAAAAGATTATGTAAAAATCAAGGACTTGGCTTTAAAAGAAAAACAGTTGGACGCTATAGAAAAGTGGATGCTCGAGAAAATTGATGATACTTTTGTCAATGTTAATCGCTCTTACAGAAATTGTGATTTCTCAAATAAGTGGGTTAAATAACCTCAAAATCTCCTCATTCAATAAACTACATATAGTTTTTACAATTTTTTTTATGTATTCTAGAATCCTCCCATTAAAAGCTTGATATACTGTAGGATAATTGTAGACTATAACTTATTTTTGTAATAAAAAAAAAGCTATGAAACAAGCCATGACTTTGGTGAGTTTTTTGTTTTCAACTCGACTTACAGCAATATTATTTATAATTTTTTGTGTTGCGATGGCTGCGGGTACTTTCATTGAAAGCATTCACAATACAGCTACGGCAAGAATTTGGGTTTATAATGCATGGTGGTTTGAGGCAATTATGGGTGTGTTCGTCCTCAACTTTATTGGTAATATCAAAAAATATCGTCTATTACGTTGGGAAAAATGGCCCGTTCTTCTTTTGCATGCCGCATGGATTTTAATTATTATTGGTGCTTTTGTTACTCGTTATTTTGGTTTTGAAGGGGTGATGCCAATTCGTGAAGGTGAAACTACCAATACATTTTTAAGTGAAAAGACCTATGTCACTGTTTTGATTGATGGCGAAATGGATGGAAACCTACAACGAAAAAAGCTTCAAGATGATTTTTTGTTTGCCGAAGCGACAAACAACTCTTTTCGTTGGAAAAGTATATTTGACACTCAAGCCTTCACAGTAGAATATGTTGACTTTATGTCAAATGCTGCGGAGGATTTGGTTGAGGATCCTGATGGGGAGTTTTTTCTCAAAATCGTTGAGGCTGGTGATGGAAACCGCCATGACCACTATATCGGATTTGGAGAAATCGTTAATATCCACAACGTTTTATTCACTCTCAATAACCCAACAGATGGGGCAATCAACATTGAATGGGATCAAATTAACGATCGCTATTCTATTGATACTCCTTTTGGTGGGACAAGCATGCAGATGGCAACGCAGACTCTTGATGAGGTGCCAGTAGATACACAATTACCTCTCCGCTTTCGTTCACTGTATTCCCTTGCTGGTATGCAGTTTGTGTTTCCTGATCCTGTGATTAAGGGGTCCTATCAAATTGTGAAGGATGAGGAATCTTTTCAAGATGCACTAACCCTTAAAATCACATCAGAAGGCGAGTCAGAGACCATACAAGTCTTGGGTGCAAAAGGGTTTACCAACGACCCAAAACAGATTTCTCTCGGTGGTTTGGATTTTTGGGTTCAATACGGTTCTTTACAGCATGAGTTGCCTTACGCTTTAAAGCTCAATGATTTTATTGCTGAAAAATACCCTGGAACCGAAAAAAGCTACAGTAGTTTTATGAGTAGAGTCAGCGTAGCAGATTATCCACCTTTTGATTATGACATTTACATGAATCACATTTTAAACCACAAAGGTTATCGTTTTTTTCAAGCTTCATTTGATCCAGATGAGAAAGGAACTGTTCTCTCAGTAAATCATGATTTTTGGGGAACGTGGATTACCTATATTGGCTATTTCATACTGTATATTGGCCTACTTGGGATTATGTTTTTTGGAAAAACGAGGTTTAAATCTCTCTCAAAAACTCTTGAAAGAATAAGAGCAAAAAAAGCATTATTAACTGCAATTATTCTTTTGTTCAGTGTTTCTGTGTTTTCTCAAACCCACCAACACGATTCGGCAGCAAAACAAGACCTCGACTCTACTTTGATGCGTCAAGCAGTCCCTGTTGAACAAGCTGCTAAATTTGGAAAACTCGTCATTCAAGATTCTGGCGGTCGAATGAAACCAGCAAACACCTTTGCTTCTGAACTAATACGAAAAGTGAGCAAGTCAGATACATATCAGTTTTTAAATGCAAATCAAGTTTTGCTATCGATTCAACAAAATCCGTTATTGTGGTATCAAGTACCTTTTATTTACTTGAAAAGAGGGAATGACAGTTTGAGAAGACTCGCTGGGGTCGATAAAAAAGCAAAATATGCATCATTTGTTGATTTCTTTGACAATGGCGGGACTTACAAACTCGCAAAACCCTTAGAGGGCGCTTATAAAGCTGCTACACCAAACCAGTTTCAAAAAGATTTTATCGAAACCGATCGTAGGATTAATCTACTGTATAGTGCGATAGAAGGTAAAGTTCTTCGAATTTTTCCAGTTCCAAACGATGCAAACAACAAGTGGGTTTCTTTTACTGAGGCACCTGATTTTCCATTTCAAGGTGTTGACTCCCTTTATGTGGCCAATGTAATGCCACTCTACATCGGGGCGTTGCGGCAAGGCGCATATGATCAAGCCGATGAACTATTGGAAAGTATATCCGGATTTCAAAGAAAATATGGCAATGACATCATGCCTTCGAAAGAAAAGATTGATGCAGAAATCATTTACAACAAATACGATATTTTCAAAAAGCTTTTTGCATGGTATATGTATGTTGGAACACTTATGTTTTTGGTGCTCATTTTTAAAATTCTCTATGATATACGCATTTTTGGATTTGTTGTAAAGTTGTGTATAGGTCTCATTAGTCTTCTTTTTGTTGCCCAAACTTTTGGAATGGGAGCGCGATGGTATATTTCAGGTCATGCACCATGGAGTGACGCCTACGAATCGATGCTTTATGTTGCGTGGGCTACCGTGGGTATGGGATTGGCTTTTGGGCGCAAATCCAAACTCACAATCGCAGCAACTGCTTTTGTTGCTTCCATGATATTGATGATTGCACATTGGAACTGGATGGATCCTGAGATTGCGAATTTAGTACCCGTTTTGGATAGTTATTGGTTGATGATTCATGTTGCCGTAATTGTTGGAAGCTACGGGCCATTTGCTCTTGGAATGATCGTTGGGTTTATCGCTATGATTTTGATGATTTTAACTACCAAGAAAACAAAAAATCGAATTCGATTGACAATTGATGAACTAACAGTTGTAAACGAGCTTGCACTCACTGTTGGAGTCGTGATGTTGACGATTGGAAACTTTCTCGGTGGCCAATGGGCAAACGAAAGTTGGGGAAGATACTGGGGCTGGGACCCGAAAGAAACTTGGGCATTAATCAGTATTCTCGTTTATGCTTTTGTTTTACACATGCGACTGATTCCTAATATGCGAAGCAAATGGTTGTTTAACCTTATGTCAGTTATCGCTTTTGCAAGTATTATCATGACTTATTTTGGTGTAAATTTCTATTTGGTAGGTTTGCATTCTTACGCAAGTGGAGATAAGGTGATTACGCCAAGCTTTGTATATTATTCCATTGCTATCGTTTCTGTTATAGGATTGGTTTCTTTCTTGCGTTACAATAAACACTTTGGAAAAAATGCTGCATAAAAAATGGTTTTGGTATGCAATCACTGGGCTAGTGCTTAATGGCCTAGGATTGAGTGTTGTTGGAGAAGCAGTTATTTCCAAGTCTAATGGCGATCCATGGTTTTTGTTTGGCACATTTGGACTTATTCTTGTAAATTCGGGATTATGTTTTTTTGGTACCGCAGTCGGTCTTCGCTACGCAAATCGTTCCTGATTTGTACGTTTTTTGCCAGTTGTCTTAGTGCATATGGGCAAGAAAATCAGGCAGAAACCCCTCTTTTTTCAATACCCAACAAACCAATTTTAGGTTTAATGACCAACGAAAATTCAATCGATGATTTTTCGTTTCTCAACAAGGAAGATGAGCCAAAAAAATCTCTTTTTGCAAAAGAAGAATATTTAGACGCTTCCGCTCCTTATCTAAAAAGATTGCGCAAAAGAGAGGAGGATAACGCCAACATGGGTTATTTGGGAGATACCTATTTAGGGGATGTAAACACAACTTCCAATAAAGCCATTATTGTTTGTCGTGACTTCGAATATGAGGACGGAGACCGTGTTCAAATTTTACTGAATGATGAAATTTTACTGCAAAATTTATATCTTAAAAATCAATACTTCATCATGCAAATCGATTTAAAACCTGGTTTTAATAAGTTTGACTTTAAAGCCTTAAATCAGGGATCTTCTGGTCCGAATACGGCAGAACTGAGGGTATTTGACGAAGATCAAAATCTACTCTCCTCTAATCAATGGAATTTATCAACTGGCGCAACGGCAACTTTTATTGTCGTAAAGCAGATGTAACAAAAATATATTCCAAAAAAAAAGGGGAGTAAAAACTCCCCTAATATTTTGATATAAGAATGTTATTCTTCAGTTGCTTCTTCTTCAGTAGCTTCTTCTTCAGTAGCTTCTTCTTCAGTAGCTTCTTCATCAGTAGCTTCTTCATCAGTAGCTTCTTCATCAGTAGCTTCTTCAACTACAACTTCTTCAGTTGTAGCTTCCTCTGCTACAGTTTCTTCAGAGCTGTCTTTTATAAAAAAGTAAGTGGCCACTGCTAAAGCAATAAGAACCAATACCCATAATTTATTCTTCATTTTGATTGTGTTTTTATAAATGCAAATCTAAATATTTCCTGTGAAATTACGATTAAAATCAAATGAATTATAACTTAAGACTGCTTAAAGTATATATTAAGTCTTGACTTTTGCTCAATCTCTAATCTATTAAAAGTTATTTTAATATCCGCTTTGAAAATCACACAAACAAAAAAAATGCTTAAGCATGCTTGGCGTCTTTTCTAATTATATGATTTACTAGTGATCGCGATAGGATTCGAACCTATGACCGTCTGCTTAGAAGGCAGATGCTCTATCCAGCTGAGCTACGCGACCTGATAAAAAACCCTTGCAAATCAATTACTTACAAGGGGTTGAGCGGAGAGACTGGGATTCGAACCCAGGCAACACTTTCGCGTTGACAGATTAGCAATCTGCTCCATTACCACTCTGGCACCTCTCCTTTGGATTACTAAATCGGACGTAAAAATACATTATCAGCCGAAAATCAACAACTTATTTGACGGTTCAATTGCTGCGCTTGTCAAAGTCATCGTTTTGGCGTTCATTGTATTTAATGATTGCCAATACAATCAATGCTAAACCTACCGCCCCATAAAAAATAATGGTCATCTATTTCAATTTAACAGCCGTTCCATAGGCCAGCATTTCAGAAGCCCCTTGCGCCACTACTGAAGTCGTAAATCGAACATTGACCACGGCATCAGCCCCAAGTTTTTGTGCATCAGAAATCATCCTTTGTAAGGCTTGTTCTCGAGCATCTGCCTGAAGCTTGGTGTATTCTTCAATTTCACCACCCACGATGTTTTTAAGACTCGCAAAAATATCTCTTCCAATGTTTCGACTTCTTACTGTACTTCCGCGTGCAATGCCTAGGGTTTCCGTAATCGTATGGTTCTGTATGGTTTCTGTATTTGAAAGTTTCATATATTTTAAATGTTTTTAGTCAGTGCCTTTACAATTTTGTTATGTGCATAGAACTCTTTAAAAATGACTTTTAACGCTGTATAAGATGGGACTGCGATAATCATTCCTAATGGACCAAATAAAAGCCCACCAATCAATATAATAATAAAAATTTCTAGCGGGTGAGATTTTACAGAGGTAGAAAAAACATAGGGCTGTGTCAAAAAATTATCAATCAACTGTCCAACGGTAAATCCAACAAACACATAAATTGTCTTGGGAAGTGTGACAGATGCAAAACTGGCGTCGAGGTTACTTGT
The DNA here is from genome assembly GCA_902536935.1 of uncultured Bacteroidota bacterium. Taxonomy (GTDB): domain Bacteria; phylum Bacteroidota; class Bacteroidia; order Flavobacteriales; family Flavobacteriaceae; genus UBA724. The sequence continues at coordinate 17,927 of CACAZM010000012.1, forward strand.
CATTGTCAAAAAAATAATCAAAACAGTACCAATTATTGGCCCCAAATACGGTATGATGTTCAAAAGGGCACAAACAAGTGCAATCGTTACAGCATTTGGAATTCCAAATATCAGAAGCACCAGGGTGTAAATGATAAATAAGACCGTGATCTGAACGAGTAATCCGATAAAATACCTAGATAGCAAATTCTTGATTGACAAAATTGACTTTTCAACTCTTTTAACGTTTTTGTCTGCCACAAAAACCATTACCATTCTTTCTAGCAAACCGCTATCTCTCAAAAAGAAAAAGGATATAAATATTACTGAAAATACACCTATCGTGAACCCACTGAGTCCATTGAGAACGGTATTGATCGCATCGGGAAGAAAACTATAATCGACTTCTGCCAAGCTACGATCGACCCAACTTTGCAAATCAATCCCATATTCACGGAGATAAATACTAAGCTCGTTAATCAACTTTGTCGCCGTAGCTTCAAAAGCGTTTACATTTAGTAGGGAAAGATTTTTAGCCTGTTCAAAAATAACTGGAAGGAGTAAGGAAACAATTCCAAAAAATGTGGTCATTAAAATGGCAATGGTGGTGACAGATGAGAAGGTGTTGCCAAATTTGATTCTCTTCAACAATTGAACAATTGGTCGTCCGATTAGGGAAACGACTGCAGCAATAAGAAGATAATATATAACGGTTTGTATAGAGACTATGACTTGATATAATCCGATCAACAATATAATGATGAGAAATGCTTGTATAATCCCTCGGGTAAGCTCTTTTGGTTTCATATACTAAAGATAAGTTTTTTAAGGATATAATAGTGATATGCTGTGACAAGCGATAATACCAGCAGTTTCGGTGCGCAACCGTTTTTCTCCCAATGTTACAGCAGTGATGTTGGCATCGACTGCGGCTTGGATTTCCTCAGGAGTGAAATCACCCTCTGGACCTATGAAAATCGATATGGATTTATCTTTGATCAATAGCCTGTCGATTACTATTTTACTCGTATCTTGACAATGCGCAATACAGGCTATTCCTTTGACTTTATCTAACGATTTGGTAAAATCACATGCGGGATGAATAATCGGCAAAAAAGTTCCCAGAGATTGTTTCATGGCAGCAATTGCGATTTTTTGCAAACGTTCTTGCTTGATCACTTTTCGATCATTTCTTTGACAAATGATAGGAGTGATTTCATGAACACCAATTTCGGTAGCTTTTTCAACAAACCAATCCATACGATCATTACTTTTTGTGGGCGCGATGAAAACATGTAGTTGATAAGGATCTGGGCTGATTTCAACGCATTGATTTATGATGGCTGTACATGCTTTGTGATTCACATGAGATAAGGTTGCCGAAAAGCGATACCCAATGCCATTGGTAATCGTAATGGAATCCCCAACTTTTTTTCGAAGGACTTTAGATAGATGCTTGCTTTCATTTTTGTCAAAATGAATTTCTGTATCGTTTTTAGACAGGTATGAAAGATAAAATTGCTGCATTACAAGAATATTCTCGATTGTGCTTGGCGATTCAATACACCAAAGTTGTTGTTTTGATATTTAAAATAGCCTGCAACTGCAATCATTGCAGCGTTATCTGTTGTGAATGACATTGGCGGAATATACACATTCCAATCTGTTTTCTTAGATAAAGCTTGTCGAAGGCCAGAATTAGCCGAAACACCCCCCCCAATTACAATCTCTTTAATACCTGTTTGAATGACTGCTTTGTCAAGTTTTTCCATCAATATGTTAACAAGGGTATATTGAACGGACGAACACAAATCGTTGCGGTGGTTTTGGATATAATACTTGTCCAGTTGCTGCTGTTTTCTTAAAAAATACAATACATTGGTTTTAAATCCACTAAAACTGAAATCTAAACCAGGAACCTTTGGCATGGAAAATGGGATTTTGGGCACTCCATTTTGTGCATATTTATCGATGTATGGCCCTGCTGGATAGGGGAGTCCGATCATTTTACCAGCTTTGTCAAAGGCCTCACCAACAGCGTCGTCTAAGGTTTTCCCAATGACCTCCATATCGAATGGGCTGTTAACAAGAACCAACTGAGTGTGTCCTCCAGAAACCGTAAGACCTAGGAATGGAAAAGCGGGGTCAGGAATCGATTTTTCAAAGTGAACAAGTAAGTGCGCTTGCATGTGATTGACTTCGATCAGTGGAACGTTTAGTGACATGGACAGTGATTTGGCAAACGAATTCCCAACAAGTAAGGAGCCAATAAGTCCAGGGCCTATGGTGTAAGCTACTGCATTTACTTCTTTTTTATCGATATTTGCTATTGAAAGAGCTTGGTCGATCACAGGAATGATGTTCTGTAGGTGCGCGCGTGCAGCCAGTTCGGGGACAACACCTCCGTACTGCTTATGAACTTTTTGATTGGCAATAATATTCGAACGAATATGCCCATCAACGAGTACAGCCGCAGCCGTATCGTCACAAGATGATTCGATTCCAAGGATTACAGGCATGATTCTTGTTTAGAAAGCAAAGTTAATATATTGATTTGACCCAAAAACACTGGCGTAACGTAAAAAAAATAACGGTAATGAGTTTAAGTCTTGCCGTGATAACGATTGCCCTGTTTCTTTCTCCTGTTGGCCAGTCAGCTATCAATTCCTGGTTAAAAAATAAATTCATAAACGATTTTGAAGTGGAACTCTCCACAGGATCTCTTTTTGTCAACCCTGTTGGGACTACTTCATTCACTGATTTACTGATTCTTGACCATCGAAATGATACTTTGGTTTTCGTCGATCATTTTACGTTTGAATCTTATCATCTGGGTGGATTGATTTCGAGTAAACTTCATTTGGGTAAGGTTAAATTTGACTCTTTGTTTTTAAATGTTGTGAAGTATAAGAATGAAGATCAATCTAACCTAGACATTTTTATTGAAAAAATTGAACCTGATGATGCTAGAATAAATCAACTCAGCGCAACTACTATCAAACTCAACCAAAGTAATGTTCAATTCACGGATATGAATAAATCAGACTCTGCTAAACAGCATTTTTCAAATATAAATGCGAAACTAGTTGATTTGAATTTTCATTTCGATGATTTTTCAACTCAAATTGAAGAGATGAGTTTTTTTGCGCAACATCAAAATATTCAAGTATTGGATCTAGAAGCATTTTTTTCATTCAACTCTGAGTTTGCTAAATTTCAAAACTTGAAGTTAATCACCCCAAATTCTCAATTTATTACTGATCTTTCCATGCGTTATCCAAAAGAAGGATTTATTAATTTTTATGATGACGTTTCCATAGATGCTGTCGTTCAGAACTCTTTCATGGGATTGGAAGAGTTTCAATTATTAGTCCCAAATGTTTTTGCTTCTGAAACCATTAATCTAGACCAACTTAATTTTTCGGGTACTCTAAGCGAATACTCTATAGATTCTATTCGTTTAAACTACAATAAAAGTAATTTTTTTGGTTCATTTACTTTCAATTCCCGTAGTTCATCAAAGCTTACAATTCAAGAGCTCTCCATCAACCCGAAAGACATTCAAACCCTTTTTCCAACTCTTGAAGAATCTAGTGTTGATATATTAAATCGATTTGAGAAAGCTAATATTAGCGGAACGCTTGCGAGTCAATCCGCTAACCATAAACTAAACCTATCCCTTGACTCTTCCCTTGGTCCACTTCAATTCAATTTTGATTTTTTTCAAAAAGGAAAGCAAATGAACCCTTTTTATGACGGCCAAATCCGAGCGAGTCAATTTAACATCGGTAAACTACTTAATCAACCTGATTTAGGGACTACGAATCTATCGTTGTATGTACAAGGAAAAGGAATTCAGTTTGATCAGTTCGACACAAGATTGTACGGGGAATTTTCATCATTTTCATACAGCGAAAACATGCTCGACTCAATTTCAATTGATTTGAAATTAAACCAGAACCGAGTTGTTGGGTCAGTTGACATAAATGATATTGACGCAAAGTTACAAATCCAAGGACAATTTGAAGTAAATGACTCTGTAAAGAAGTTTTCAGCAATCGCAGAAGTAAATGAACTAAAATTTCAATCTATTCAATCTTCGAAATTTATAAAAAACAGAACTCTTTCAGGAAATTTTGAGATCGTCGGGCAAGGGACCCGAATCGATAATTTTATTGGAGACATTAACGCAGAATCTGTTCAAATTCGCTCAAAAGATAAACTGTTTTCATTTGAAGATTTTAGCATACAATCAAGGCTAAATAAAGATTTACGTTTTTTTAATATCAGATCTAACGATGTTGCCAACGCTTTGATTTACGGAAGGTTTGAATTTTCGGATTTGAACAAAATGATAAAAAATTCGTTCGGAAGCTACTTTTCTTCATACATACCATTGCAGATCGACTCTTCCAAATTTGTTAATTTTAGCATTAATTTCAAGGAAAAATTACTCAGCGCTTTAAGTGATGATATAGCTATTGATGATAATTCTTTTTTTCGCGGAAAGCTAAGTGCTAACGTAAACGAAGCAGCCCTACTGTTTGAAATTCCCTATATTCGATATGAGGATAAAGTTTTTACTCAATTGAGTTTATCATTAGATAATGACAACCCATTTTATAAATCCTTTTTGTATATCGATAAATTTCAGGGAATGGGTCTAAACCTGAGTCAATTTAAGCTTATAAACACAGTCATAAATGATAAACTGCATTTTAGATCTGAATACGATAGCAACTCCTTACATAATGAGTTCAATTTTTATTCCACTCTGGATGATAATCAGGTACTTGAATTTGGTATTCAACCATCAAAGATCTCATTTCAGGGCAAGCAATGGGAATTGAATCAATTAGATAAAAGAACCAGTTATTTGAATTTATCTTCAAATGGGTTAAAACTTGATTCAACTGTTTTTTCAAATGATAAATCTACCCTTCGCCTTTCCTTTGACCAGCAAAAAACACAGCGTTTTCAAGCCATTTTTGAAAACATTGATCTTTCAGATATTATTGCGTATAAGCCAAAGAGAGACATTAGTGGGATTACCAATGGAACGATTGATATAACATTAGATAAAGACAAATTTGGGGGTGAGGCAAATCTAAAGATTGACTCATTGTCATTTAACGATTCATTACTAGGCGATGCTTCTATATCTCTTAAATCCCTTCAAGACTTCTTCGCTGTGTCATTCAGCACAGTTAACAACGATCTAAGAACAAGTTCAATTGAGGGCCTAATCTTTCCCCAAAGTGATAACAATCTAGATCTCAGAGCTACTTTTAAGAAATTTCCCGCGTCCACTTTGGATCCTATTATTGGTAATGCACTCACTGATGTTGGTGGTGAAATCGGCGGTTCAATTTCAATAGGCGGGAAGTGGAACCAACCAATGCTCAAAGGTGAACTGGTTTTCGAGCGATTTAGACTTTCTGTCCCATATTTAAATGTTGGATACCGCCTTGCAGACCAAACAAAGCTGACTATAGATCCAACATCCTTTGAGTTTGAGCCAACCCGATTGATTGATGAGGATGCCATGACTTCTGCAAACTTCGGGGGTTCAATAACACATCAAAACTTTCAATTTTTTACTCTAGATATGAATATTTCTAGTGATGGACTTCTCGTTTTAGATACAGACAATGATTTTGATAATAACTATTACGGGAAAGCAGTACTGGATGGTTCTGCCCATATTCATGGGCCAGCCCAATCTTTGACTTTTGACGTTTTGGGTCAATCCGCAAAGGGAACAAATATTATAATTCCAGTTGACAACACGCCTAGCATAGAGGATGTCTCTTATATACGATTTGTTGATAAAAACCGGGCGAACAGAGTTGGAAACCTCCGTTCTTTGCCCACAGAAATCAAAGGACTCGCTCTAAATTTTGATTTATCAATTACGCCAGACGCTGAACTTAAGCTCGTGGTTGATAGTGATACGGGAAGTACGTTGAGTGGCTCTGGGTTAGGAAGTATTCTCATGGAAGTAAATACAGATGGAATATTTAGCGTATGGGGAGATTTTATTGCCTTAAATGGAGTCTATAGTTTTAAAAATTTAGGGATACTGGACAAAGAATTTATTCTCGAACCAGGGGGGACGATCGCTTGGAATGGTAATCCACTAGATGCAGTATTAAACTTACAAGCTACATATGAAGTACCGGGAGGGGCAAATCCAGCCATATTACTAGAAAATCCAGGACTAAATCGGAAAATCCCTACCGATGTAGAAATCTATTTGTCCGGTAGCATCATGCAGCCTGAAACTCCACGTTTTTCAATTGATTTTCCCAACACATCAGCAAATGTCCGTAATGATCTTGCCTACAAACTGGACGATGAGGAACGAAGGCAAATTCAAGCTATATCGCTTCTATCACAAGGGGTGTTTATTAGCGATTTATCCTTGTCAGCTATTTCCACACAAACCTTAACAAATAATCTATTTCAGAAAGCATCTGGTGTGTTTGAATCGATTTTTTCCGGGGATGAGGAAAAGTTGAAGTTAGGGTTGGATTATTTGCAAGGAGATCGTAATTCAGAAGCAACTGCCCAAACCCGAGATCGGTTGGGTCTTACTCTTGTTACCCAAGTTTCCGATCGACTTCTGATTAATGGTAAACTCGGTGTTCCATTTGGTGGTGTTGAAGAAACAATAATTGTTGGAGATGTAACCATTGAATTTTTATTAAGCAAAGATGGGGCTTTACGTGCACGTATATTTAATAGAGAAAATGAGTTTCAATACTTTGGTGATGAACTCGGATATACTCAAGGAATCGGGTTGTCGTATCGTGTTGGCTTTGATGATTTTAAATCGTTGATTAAAAAGATTGTAAAAAAGAATACAATTTGATGTAATAAAGCTAATTTGAATACTATCTTAAACTATATTTTTTTTTAAATTCATAATTTCAAACTTTCCCCATGTTTTCATAAATATAGTTTGTAATTTCGCCGTTCCACTATGGCAGTAAAACCAAAACATATTGCTGTTCTAACATCAGGAGGTGATGCTCCCGGCATGAACGCTGCCATTCGTTCTGTAGTTCGTAGTTGCTCTCATTTTAGTATTAAATGTTCTGGTGTATACCGTGGCTATCAAGGCCTAATTGAAGGGGATATACGACATATGGATGCTCGCAGCGTTAACAATATTATCAATAAAGGGGGTACAAAATTAAAATCTGCTCGCTCCCTTGATTTTCACGATAAAGAGGGTAGATTAAAAGCATCTGAAAACCTAAAAAATCTTGGCATCGATGCCTTAATTGTCATTGGTGGAGATGGAAGCTTTACAGGTGCAATGATATTTGAAAGCGAACACAAAATCCCTGTCATTGGAATCCCCGGAACAATAGACAATGATATTTTTGGAACTTCACATACGATTGGTTATGACACAGCACTTAACACAGTTGTTGAAGCCATTGATAAAATTCGAGATACAGCGATTTCTCACAATCGCCTGTTTTTTGTTGAAGTCATGGGTAGAGATGCTGGTCATATCGCTTTGAATGTTGGTATTGGAGCAGGTGCTGAAGAAATCCTAATACCAGAAGAGAATCTTGGGCTTGATCGACTTTTGGAATCTTTACGAAGAAGTAAAATTTCTGGAAAGTCATCTAGTATTGTAGTTGTAGCTGAAGGTGATAAAATAGGTAAAAATGTCTTTGAGCTTGCGCAACACATTGAAGAAAATTTACCCGATTACGAAGTCAGAGTTTCTGTTTTGGGACATATTCAACGAGGTGGCTCACCTTCTTGTTTCGATCGTGTATTGGCTAGCCGCATGGGACTTAAAGCAGTAGAATCATTAATCGACGGAGTAAGTGGTCATATGGTTGGAATTCAAAATGGCGAAATGAACTTAACTCCACTAAATAAAGCAATAAAAGGAAAGTCAGAAATTAAGAGAGAGCTTGTAAGAGTCTCGGATATCATGACACTTTAAAATTAAATCAATTCAAAAAAACAACTATGTCAACACTCAAATTAGGAATTAATGGATTTGGAAGAATTGGAAGAATGGTTCTTCGTGCATCTCTTCAAAATGATAGTGTAGAGGTTGTAGCCATCAATGACTTGCTCGACGTCGACCATCTTGCTTACCTTTTAAAATACGATTCTGTACACGGTAGCTGTTCTGCCTCAGTTGAGATAGAAGATGGTCAACTTATAATTGATGGTAAAACAGTCCGTATTACTGCAGAACGCGATCCACAAAAACTAAAATGGGATGAGGTTGGTGCTGAAATCGTTGCAGAATGTACAGGAATTTTTACTACCCTTGATAAAGCCCAACTTCACATTGATGGGGGTACAAAAAAAGTTGTCATTTCTGCGCCATCTGCAGACGCGCCAATGTTTGTAATGGGTGTGAATCATGCTGATGCAACAGCTTCAGACACAATTGTTTCTAACGCGTCATGCACAACAAACTGTCTTGCACCACTTGCCAAGGTTTTGCATGATAACTTTGGGATTGTAGAGGCATTGATGACGACAGTTCATGCCGTTACAGCTACCCAAATGACAGTTGATGGACCCTCTCGAAAAGATTATAGAGGAGGTCGTTCGTCTCTTCTAAATATTATTCCAGCGTCGACAGGAGCTGCAAAAGCAGTTACCAAGGTAATTCCATCCTTAGTTGGTAAAATTACTGGAATGGCATTTCGTGTACCAACCGCAGATGTTTCTGTTGTAGACTTAACGGTCAAACTCGAAAAAAGCACAAGTTACGATGAGGTGATGTCTTGTCTTGAGGACGCTTCTAACGGGGCAATGGCGGGGATCTTAGGTTTTACTAAAGAACTAATTGTTTCACAAGACTTCATAGGAGATGCAAGGACGTCAATTGTTGATGCCAACGCAGGAATTCAACTCAATGAGACCTTCTTTAAAATTGTATCATGGTACGACAATGAAGCCGGTTATTCGAACAAGCTCATTGACCTAGCTCTTCACGTTCGTTCACTATAATCATTACGTATGAGACTAATTGTTGATAGTGGATCAACAAAAACTGACTGGATTGCTATTGATGACTCTGGCAATATTTTGTTTGAGACCCAAACCCTTGGCTTAAACCCACAGGTTCTTTCCGAAGCTATAGTTGAAGAACGTATTATCAATAACTACGAGTTATACCGTATTCGAAATGAAGTCGATTCAACATTTTTTTATGGGGCAGGTTGCGGCACTGAGCCTCCCCGTAAATTGATGGAGGGTGTTTTAAAGAGCATTTTTCAAAACTCAACGATTTCAGTCAAAGAGGACACCTATGCCGCGGTTTATGCAATCACAGATCCAGGAGAGCCAAGTATCGTTTGTATTTTAGGTACTGGTTCCAATTGTAGTTTTTATGACGGTGAAGTTGTTCATCAAAAAATCACCTCACTTGGATATATCCTAATGGATGATGCAAGTGGTAATTATTTTGGTAGGCAGTTGCTTCGGGACTATTATTTCAATAAAATTCCAAGAACACTCTCTGATTCTTTTGCTGAAGATTTTAATTTGGGTGCTGAGGAGATTAAGACCAATTTATATAAAAAGTCAAACCCAAATACCTATTTGGCAACCTTTGCCAAATTTGTGATTGTCAACAAAAATGAACCCTACATACAAGGCCTTATCAATAAAGGACTTGGTTTATTTATTGAAAACCAGATAAATCAATTCGATAATGCCAAAGAATTACCCATTCATTTTATTGGATCAATATCCTACTTTTTAAAGGAAGAGCTTGAAGCCAAGTTGATTTCTTATGGATTAACACTGGGTAAGATTCTTAAAAAGCCAATCGAAGGACTAGTTTCTTATCACCAATCCACCGACTAGCGTATCGCAATAAAAGAAATTTCAACGCGAACATTTTTGGGTAGAGCTGCTACTTGAACTGTTTCTCTTGCAGGGGCATTTTTGTGATCAAAGTAACTTCCATAAATCTCATTTACTTTAGCGAAATCTTCCATATCATTCAAGAAGATGGTTGTCTTTACAACATCAGCAAAGTCCATCCCTGCTGCTTTGAGTACTTCACATAGATTTTTCATTACTTGAGTTGTTTCCATCTCAATATCTCGATTGACTAACTCCATTGTTTTGGGATTAAGCGCAATTTGTCCACTTGTGAAAAGTGTGTTATCAACTAAAATGGCTTGGTTATAAGGCCCTATGGGAGCAGGAGCTTTAGTTGTTTGAATGATTGTTTTCATATTTATAAATTAAAGTCTTTTATCTGGTTCTCGACGTTTATCATATTTTAAATCATTTAGGAATCCACTGCGTACACCAATGAAAAAGAACCATGACTGTCTTGTTCCAAATGGTGTCCAAGCCAAATTCATAACCCAACTGTCTAAGTCTCTTTCAATTCGAAAATTAGTATAGGTTATCCCTTTATTTTTAAAATCATACCCAGTCGATACACCAACGTCCCATTTGGGTGTTAGTCCCACTGATCCAGAAACCATTAGAGAGTTGTTTGAGATGTCCCGATTTTGTTTTGTATTTGAATAGGTCAAACTATGTCGAACATTGAGTTTCCAAGGGATTTTTGTACGATAAAATGTGTTGTCTTCTTCTACATCTTGTTCATCTTTACCTTGGTCTTGAGTACTACTTTGGTCCGCTGTGAATTGTCGATCACTAAAATCCTGGTTCCCACCAAATAAACTGTTATTATCAGATGAATCATTATTTGACTTTGATGAGCTTGAAAAGTTGTATCCCCAGTTTATGTTTGCACTAGTCATTCGAAAGAGTCCCCCGCCATTATTGATATGTAAGGTTTTGATTCTTGTTCCGCTTTCATCAAGTGCATAAGGATCAAAAGTAGCTCCTAAATTAACATTAAGTTTGTTGTCTAGAAATGGAACTATAGTTGACACCCGAACTGGACTCCATCTAAGTGAGTCCGCTTCAAAATTATAGCTCGTAGAAATGTTGAGATTGTTAAGAATTTTTATCTTTTTAGGTTCTATAGCTAAAGAGTCCTTATCTCTAACCTTTGCTTCGACTGTGTTTCGTAATGCAAAGCTTATCGATTTGGATTTATTCCTCCCTGGTTGTCCATACATGCTTCCCTCAAATCGGGAATAGTCTCTAGTGTTGCCATCTGCGTCTATAATATATTCATCATAGAATTTTTCAAAACTAGGAGATTCACTGTAGCTTAAATTTGCATTTACAACATGACGAATGGATTGAATTTTCGCATCTTCTTTAAAATTAAAAATCCCATATAAAGTTGTGCTCATACTAGCATTGTAATTGTATTTACTGAACCGATCAAACCCCTGAATTGTATCTTGTTCTGCAACAGCTTCAAGTGTAGGATCGTAATCATTTTTTTTTATGGTCTCAAACACCCATGTATCTTCATAATTTCCACCAACTGAAAAGTTAAAATGCTTGGCGACTTTAAATGAGGTGCTCAATGGAATTTGATGTTTAAACCCAGTTTTTACATCGTTAAACATTTCAGAAGTTAAGAAGTCATCATCCATTAATTGTAAGCGATTCTCACCTCTTATGCTATATTGAAAGTTGATATTTTGTATGATTCCTTTTTTTATTCCATTGCGTTTAGCAAAAGGATAAATCCGTTCCATATTTGCTTGAAAGGTTGGGAGAGTCATATTGATAGTTTGTGTTCTTGTGTTTTGACTATGTGAGGCAGAAAGTGAGAGATTAACTGAGGGGTATTTTGGAAAAGTCCTTGAATAAGAAACAGAGGAAGACAAAGTATTGTTCAAAAAATTCCCAGTATTTATTTGATTTAACGACTCTCTAAAATAGGTGCTGCTACCAAGATTTACAGAGGCCGAAAATCGACTGTTTGGATTGGATTTGGCATCCTTGCTATGAGACCAACGAAAATTGTAAATATTACTTTTATTGTAGTCTGGAAATCCCCTTTCACCATTGATTAGATTTTCAAAACGGATTGCAAGGTTTCCTCTAAACTTATATTTCACATTGTAATTTGACTCAACGCGAAAGCCATAACTGCCATTTGTATAATAATCACCTAATAGGGCGATGTCAAAATAATCACTAGCAGCGATATAATACCCGCCATTCTGCATGAAGTAACCACGTCTAAAGTTTTCTCCTATGGTTGGAAAAATAATTCCGCTTTCTCGGTCTTGAGTCATTGGAAAATACGCGAAAGGCAAATAAACAGGGGTAGGCACATCGGCGATATAAAGCTGATTTCCACTAGCAATAATTTTCTTTTTTGGTATGAATTTACCCTTTCGAATACGCACAAAATAATCGGGGTTTTCTACATCTTCAGAGGTCGTGATTCGAGCATCTTTGATATAATAAACTGAGTCGTTTTCCTTCTTTGTAGTCTCTGCCAAAATATTCATGCCTTGTTCCTCACTTCTAGAATTCCATATGATAGCTTTTTTGTTGTCAAAATTAAATTTTAGAGAGTCTGGAAAAACCTCATCGCTTCCTTGTTTGAAAGACGGATACTGGATGTACTGACCAGTACTATCGACGATTGGCCTTGCAAAAACAACATTGGTATTGTAATCCAAATCGATTTGCCCTGCCTTCAACTCAATGTTTTGATAATAAAGCTCTGCTTCATCATAGAGAGTCATGGTCTTTTTTGCTCGATTAATCGTAATTGTTCCCAATGCATTTCGTTTGATTTGGTCCAATAGCATTGCTTTATTTTGAGGTATGGTGTCGTTCATTGCAATAGAGTCTATAGCTTTATTAAGAAGAGAATGATCCTGTCCAAATGCCCAAAAAAAAGACAATAAGGCGACTGTCAAGGTGGGAAAGAGCTGAAATGAATGAATATGTCTTACTTTTGTCAAAAGCCCCTTTTTGTTGAATTCAAAAATACGACTATTTTTTTGGGAAGGATGCGTCATATTTCTATCGTTTTCATATTCTTGATTCTATCGATAACTTGGTTGTATTCACAAGAATCAAAAAGCAATGGTACTTTTACTGTTGTACTCGATGCTGGCCATGGTGGGAAAGACTCTGGAAACCGTGGAAATCAGTACTATGAAAAGCATATTGCTTTAAAAGTAACACTCAAAATCGGTGCCATTCTGAAAAAAAATTCTGATATCAACATCATTTACACTAGAAAAAGTGATGTGTTTATCCCACTGAACAAACGTGCAGATATTGCCAATTCAGCAAAAGCAGATTTGTTTGTCTCTATCCATTGTGATGCGCATACCTCCAATGCCTATGGGGCAGGCACTTTTGTGTTGGGTCTTCATGAAAATGATCGAAACTTTAGAATTGCACAAAAGGAAAACTCTGTTATTTTTCTCGAGGAAGACTACGAAAAGAATTACGATGGATTTGACCCCAATAATCCAGAGTCTGTGATTAGTTTGGTATTGATGCAAGAAACTTATTTGGAACAAAGTATTCAAGCTGCCAATACCATTCAACAAAGTTTTGTAAGAAACCTGCAACGAAAAAACCGAACGGTAAAGCAAGCAGGATTTTTGGTTTTGAGAAATACATATATGCCTAGTGTATTGGTTGAGCTTGGCTTTTTGACAAATAAAATTGAAGGAGCATACCTTAACTCGAAAAAAGGGCAAAATGAAATGAGTGAGGCCATTGCAAAGGCAATTGTTTCCTACAAGAATTTTCTACAATCCGATTTACAGGAAGATGTCGTTTTTGAAGATTTGAGCTCAAACACGGAAAAAAATAATTTCGAATTAGATTACATTTTCCGTGTACAAATTTCTGCTAGTAAAACAATGTTAGAACCCAAATCATTTAATTTTAAGGGATTGTCGCCCATAAAACGTATCAAGACGGGGAGTCTATACAAATATTTTTTAGGGAACGCCACATCCTATGAAAAGGCAAAAGAATTGAAACAACTTGCAACTGAAAAAGGGTACAATGGTAGTTTTGTTGTTGCATTTATGGGTGAAGAGATTGTTCCTCTTAACAATGCGTTGAAAAGAAATTAACCCCTTATTTTGTACCCCAAATTATATGCGTATTTTTATCGCTCAATGACATTGGTTTGAAATTATCAAAAGAAATCAAAACTGCAATATTTGCCTTATCTGGATTTGGCTTATTTTTCATAGGCTTTAATTATCTGAAATCGAATGACGTTTTTATTCGGGACAATATTTTTTATGCGGTTTATGATAATGCCGAGGGTCTTATGGTAGGGACTCCTGTCACTATTCAAGGGTTTCAAGTCGGAACAATCGATCAAATTTCATTACTTCCCGGAAATAAAGATATTGCCGTTCGTTTTCGTGTCGAAAAAGAATATGAATTTTCCAAAAATAGTATCGCTAAAATTTATGAAGCAGGACTACTTGGCGGAAAATCCTTGGCTGTTGACCCACAGTTTGATGGTGCTGATCTTGCGCAATCTGAAGACACTTTACAAAGTGCAATTGCTCCAGGTTTATCGGAGTTAGTCAACGATAAATTAACCCCACTTCAAGAAAAAATCGAGAGTATGATCATGCATGCTGATTCTGTCTTGATTGCTTTTAATGCTGTTTTAGACACAGATGCGCAGTTTCAATTGAAGTCTTCTATTGAAGATCTTAATGCTTCGATTTCTAATTTTCGTTCAATTAGCGAAACCATAGATAACTCACTATCTGAAAATGGCAAATTAAACCAAACCTTTAACAATCTTGCTGATTTATCAGATGATTTGTCTGTTGTTTCCTCTTCATTTAGAGAAGCGAATCTTGACAACACTTTTGAACATTTAGGATCTGCATTAGGTAATTTGTCTCAAATCCTTGAACGTTTAGATAAAGGAGAAGGCTCACTTGGCAAACTTATTACCAAAGACGATCTTCACCAGTCAATTAAACAAACTAATGCACAAATCAATCTACTTCTAGAAGATATGCGCCTGAATCCTAAACGTTATGTTCATTTTTCATTATTTGGGAAAAAGCAAGTTAAATACGAAACAACAGATTCAAAAAACGAATAAACTCTGGTGTATTTAAGTAGGATTCTTTTTATGATTGTTTTTTTTGTAGCTATCGGTATGTTTATAAGGAACATTCGTAGGATTATTCGGAATATCAATCTTGGTCGAAAAACAGAACGTTCTGATCAAAAATCAAAACGCTGGAAGCATATGACTCGGCTAGCTTTAGGCCAATCCAAGATGATAGTTAGACCGATAGCGGGGCTCTTGCATATCATTGTTTACGTCGGTTTTATTGTAATTAATATTGAATTACTTGAAATTGTTCTTGATGGTTTTTTGGGAACTCACCGCGTTTTATCTCCTTATCTTGGTATAACCTATAATATTTTAATC
This sequence comes from uncultured Bacteroidota bacterium, assembly GCA_902536935.1. GTDB lineage: Bacteria > Bacteroidota > Bacteroidia > Flavobacteriales > Flavobacteriaceae > UBA724. Next base: position 33,246 of record CACAZM010000012.1, read on the forward strand.
GCCACTTTTGAAATTTTTGCCATATTGGTGATCTTGTCAGTTTCAGTTTTTTGGTTGAGAAGAAATGCCATGAAAATTCGTCGTTTTTTGAAACCTGAAATGAAAGGATGGCCAAAAAAAGATGCAGATTATATTCTATATATTGAACTTGTGTTGATGTTTTTATTTTTAACTATGAATGCTTCTGACTATTGGTTACAACAACATCCCGAAGGACAATTTTATTACACAAAAGCTGGTAGTTTTCCAATCAGTAGCTGGATTACCCCACTATTTGATAGTATGTCCTATGCCACAGTTGTTTCTATTGAACGCACAGCATGGTGGCTTCATATCCTTGGGATTTTGGCATTTTTAAATTATCTGTACTACTCCAAGCATTTACATATCCTAATTGCTTTTCCTAATACTTTTTATGCCAACCTCAATCCATTAGGTCGATTTTCGCACTCTGCAGCAGTAGCCAATGAAGTAAAGTTAATGATGGATCCAAGTGCGGAATCATACGCACCTCATTCAGTTGAAAGTGAACCACTGCGTTTTGGCGTTTCTGATGTAAATGACCTAAATCGGGTGCAGTTGATGAATGCATATAGTTGCACAGAGTGTGGTCGGTGTTCCGATGTGTGTCCTGCCAATCAAACAGGAAAAAAGCTATCCCCCAGAAAAATCATGATGGATACAAGAGACCGTTTAGAGCAAGTTGGTAAACTCCTTAATCGGGGACTAGAAATAGATAATAATACCTTACTCGATAATTATATATCACGAGAAGAATTATGGGCTTGCACCACATGTAATGCTTGTGTTGAAGTATGCCCGATCTCAATTGATCCATTATCTATTATTATGGACATGAGACAGTACTTAGTTATGGAGCAGTCATCGGCTCCAACAGAGCTGAACGTAATGATGAGCAATATTGAAAATAACGGTGCACCATGGCCGTTTAACCAACAAGACCGTTTAAACTGGAGTAAAGAATAAGACATTATTATGCAACAAAAAGATGTAGACAAGCTGCTGAGTGAAAAATTGGAAGATGGAGAGCACGTAAGTCCTGTATTACCTGGGGGAATCAAAAACTACCTCATAGACATCGACGGTACCATATGTGATGATATTCCAAACGAACAACCCGAAAGGATGGCAACTGCCAAACTCTACCCTGATGCTTTAGAAACACTAAATCGTTGGTTTGAAGAGGGACACGTGATTTGTTTTTTCACATCTAGAACCGAAGATCACCGAGCTGTAACCGAGGAGTGGTTAATAAGAAATGGATTCAAGTATCACAGTCTGCTGATGGGGAAGCCTAGAGGGGGTAACTATCACTGGATTGACAATCATTTGGTCAAAGCCACACGTTATAATGGTAAGTTTACCGATCTAGTTGACAAAGAAGTGACTATTCAAGTTTTTGATGATGGACAACACGACTAATTCTGTACAAACTATGGCTGAAATGACCCAAAATGGCGTATTGCCTGAGGTTCTTTTTTGGGTTGGTTGTGCAGGTAGCTTTGATGATCGATCCAAAAAGATTACAAAAGCTTTCGTTGAGTTGTTGCAAAGGGCCAATGTTTCTTTCGCAGTTCTAGGTCCGGAGGAGAGTTGTACTGGGGATCCGGCAAAGCGTGCAGGAAATGAGTTTTTGTTTCAAATGCAAGCGTCCATAAATATCAAAGTACTAAATGGGTATCAAGTAAAAAAAATTGTTACTGCTTGTCCACACTGTTTTAATACGCTAAAAAATGAATATCCACAATTAGGCGGACAATACGAGGTTCTTCACCACACCCAGTTTTTGCATAAATTGATAGAGGAAGGTCGGTTGAGAATTGATTCGAAAACTGAATATAGAGGTAAAAAAATCACCTTCCATGATCCATGTTATCTTGGACGAGCCAATAGGGAGTATGAAGCACCTCGAGCCCTAATCAAAAAACTCAGCGCAGAGTTAGTCGAAATGAAAAGCTGTAAGGACAAAGGACTTTGTTGTGGTGCTGGGGGTGCCCAAATGTTTAAAGATGCCGAAAAAGGAGATAAAGAAATCAATATTGAACGCACCGAACAAGCTCTTGATACCAATGCAGAAATTATCGCTGCTGGCTGTCCTTTTTGTAACACCATGCTTCATGATGGAGTTACGAACAAAGAAAAAGAGTCAAAGGTTGCGGTATTAGACATCGCACAGTTGCTTGCTCAAACAGAATCTCTTTGACTATGCTCGTCCCCTTTTCTCAACTTCCTGATCATTCTCGGATTTGGATATATCCTTCTAATCGTAAATTTTCTTCTTCCGAAGTTACACAACTTGAATTGGATATAGAGCAATTTTTATCAGATTGGACTGCGCATGGCACATCCTTATCTGCTGGTTACTGTATTCCGCATCAGCAGTTTATTGTCCTTGCCCTGAACGAATCAGATCAGCATGCTACAGGGTGTTCTATTGACAAGTCGGTTCATTTTATCCAAGCGCTCGAGCAATCCTTGTCTGTAAGTCTGCTCGACAAAATGAATGTGCATTATGTTAAAGGAGATGTAATAGAGGTTATAGATCTGAAGTCATTTAAAAAAATGATCAAGTCAAAACAAATCCTTCCCAGTTCAATAGTTTTTAACCATCTAGTAACGACCAAAATAGATTTTGTTAATCACTGGGAAACTACTGCTGACCAGAGTTGGCATTCCCGTTTCTTTTAGCTTTATTACCTTTATATTATGATTTGTTGTAAGCGAATACTGCTAACTATCTTAGCGACAAACCTACTATTTGCTCAGCCAAAGCAGATTTGGGTTGATAGCACCTATCAATCGCTTACCCTTGACCAAAAGATTGGACAATTGTTTATGCCTATGGTTTTCTCACAAGGGGATCAAAGACACTATCAACAAATTTCTGAAGACCTAAGAAAGTATCATCTAGGCGGGATTATTTTTTCAAAAGGAACAATCGCAGAACAGGTACGACTTACCAATTTATTTCAAAACCAAAGTAAAGTACCTTTACTAATCGCTATGGATGCGGAGTGGGGGATGGCAATGCGACTCAGGGATGCAAAACCCTTCCCATATCAAATGACATTGGGAGCCATTCAAAACGATAGCTTGCTTTATGAGATGGGTTACGCCATGGCGAATCGCCAGCGACGACTTGGTGTACACCTTAATTTTGCTCCTGCAGTAGATATCAATACCAATGCAAAAAATCCTGTGATCGGGTTGCGTTCTTTGGGATCAGATCCAGAACTGGTCACAAAAAAGGCAGGAATGCTTTTACGCGGTATGCAAGATGGAAAGTTGATGACAAGCATCAAACATTTCCCTGGCCATGGTGATACCTCAACAGATTCTCATCACACCTTGCCCGTAGTTTCTCACAGTATCAATCGTTTAAATCAAGTTGAACTTTATCCATTTAAGACCCTTATAGATGAAGGAGTTTTTTCAGTTATGGTTGGTCATCTGGAGGTGCCTACACTTGAAAAAGTTAAAGGCAGACCATCATCTCTTTCATCTTCTATTGTGTCAGACCTTCTTAAAAAGGAATTTGGATTCACCGGCTTAGTTGTTACCGATGCCCTGAATATGAAAGGTGTTTCTAACTATATCGGAAACGAGTCCGCTTCGCTCGGATCTTTTTTAGCTGGAGCGGACTTATTGTTAATTCCAGACGATTTGTCGTTGGCTTTTGCGGATATTCGAAATGCATTATTGTCGGGAACCATTTCTGAGGAAAGATTGGCTCACTCTGTCAAAAAAATTCTTTCTGCAAAATATGAAGCGAAACTGCATGAATCAAAAATGGTAAATCCAGACGCTTTGCAAGTTGATCTACAGACATCAGAATTCATTGCATTACGGCACCAGTTGGCAGAGGCGTCCTTGACTGTGATTCGCAATGAAGACAAGTTGTTGCCCATCCAAAATCTCGAGGATTCGCAAATTGCTTATGTATCAATCGGGGATGATACTGGCGAGTTTTTTTTTGATCGTCTTCAGCATTACGCTTCTGTTGATGAACAAACTCTTACAGAAATCTTATCAACAAAAAATGACTACTCCCATGTAATTGTAGGCCTGCATCAACCTGATCATTCCCCATTTGTCAAGCATAAGTTAGGCAAAGATGTAATCGCAAAACTCAATTTGCTTTGCCAGAAATTTAATGTCATTTTAGTGACTTTTGCTAACCCATACAGTGTTTCAAAACTTCCACTTGAGAAATGTAAATCCATTGTGCTTGCTTACCAAAATGATCGAATTTTTCAATCTAAAGCTGCCCAGTTGGTTTTTGGAGGAATAGGAGCGAATGCTAATCTTCCTGTTCCTGTCGGACACTACCCACAAGGAAGTGGAATTGACATTGCACCCCTAGACCGTTTGTCTTATGGTCACCCCAAGCAAGTAGGCATGGACAATAAGGTATTGGAGAAAATTGATTTAATGGCAACAAAAGCCATTTCCGATTCCATTGCACCTGGAATACAAATTCTAGTTGCTAAGTCGGGTAAGGTTATTTATCATAAGTCGTTTGGTTATATGCGGTATGCAAAACTTACGCCTATCCAATGGTTTCACCGCTATGATTTGGCTTCATTGACAAAAATACTGGCGTCAGTTCCTTTAGCGATGCTGGAACACGAAAGAGATTCTCTTTTTCTGCTTACGCCAATTTCCAAATTGCTCGGTGGTTATGAAAAATCAAATAAAGCGGATATGAATTTTCAGGCCTTATTTTCACATCATGCTGGAATCCAGCCATGGTTACCTTTTTATAAAAAAACCTTGAGTAAAAAAACAAATCGTCCACAAAAAAAACTCTATCGCACAAAGCAAAAACGAAAACACACAGTCCAAGTTTCTGAAGATTTATTTCTTCGTACAACATATCTAGATCAAATTAAGGATGAGATTCTTGACAGCCCGTTACTGGACTCTTTATATTACAAATACAGCGATTTACCTTTCTACATATTTAAAGAATATGTGGAAAGTCGTTACAATCAGAGAATGGACCAGCTAGTAGAAGATGAATTCTACGCGCCACTCGGTGCTTATCATTTGGGTTATTTGCCTTTACAAAAAGTTGATATTAATCTAGTAGCTCCATCTGAAATTGATGATTATTATCGTAATTCCGAAGTTCAAGGCTTTGTCCATGATATGGGTGCAGCCATGCAAAATGGTGTTGGAGGTCATGCCGGCTTGTTTAGCAACGCTAATGATGTTGCTAAGATGATGCAAATGTTTATGCAGGGCGGTTCATATGGAGGACGTAGTTTTTTTTCTCCCTATACAGTTAGTCATTTTAACAATCGATACTACAAAAGTGAAAACAATCGTCGTGGCATTGGCTTTGACAAACAGCAGTTTGAAGATCCTGGCCCAACCTGCTTGTGTGCATCCGATCAGAGTTTTGGTCATTCGGGCTTTACAGGAACTTTTGCTTGGGCAGACCCAGTGTCAGAGTTGGTTTACGTATTTTTATCAAACCGTACTTATCCCACAATGGAAAATATGAAAATGATTGATACAAACCTCCGATCTGAAATTCAACGTGTAATTTATAAAGCAATCATTCAGTAGCTATGCGAATAGGGATTGTTTGTTATCCAACCTTTGGTGGAAGTGGGGTGGTCGCAACCGAACTCGGAGTTGAACTTTCCAAAAAAGGCCATAACGTTCATTTTTTGACTTATAAAAAACCTGTTCGTCTTGATACCAGTTTGAATAATATTCATTTTCATGAAGTTCATGTACCGGATTATCCATTGTTTCACTATCGGCCTTACGAGTTGGCACTGTCTAGCGCCTTGGTTGATATGGTTAAGCTTCATAAAATAGACCTGCTACATGTTCATTATGCCATCCCTCATGCCTATGCTGCCTATATGGCAAAACAGATGTTAGCTGAATATAATATTGAAATTCCAATTGTAACAACACTTCATGGTTCCGACATTACCTTGGTTGGCAGCCATCCGTTTTATAAGCCCGCTGTTACATTTAGTATTAATCAGTCCGACATTGTAACCAGTGTATCAAACAGTCTGCGCGCCGATACTTTAGATATTTTTAAGATTAAAAAGAACATTCAGGTTGTACCCAATTTTATTGATATTGATAAATATGAGACATTACGGACTAATTGTTCTAGAGATCAACAGGCGAAACCAAATGAGCGTTTGGTTACACATGTTAGCAATTTTAGACCTGTCAAACGTGTTCATGATGTGCTTTCTGTCTTTGCAAAAATCTCAAAAGAAGTACAATCCCGTCTGATTATGGTGGGTGATGGACCCGAAAGGTCGTCGGCGGAAGAATACACAAAAGAACTTGGACTAACTGACATTGTGGATTTTGTTGGAAAATCCAATGATGTATATCGAATTTTGTGCACTTCTGATTTATTTCTTTTACCTTCACAAAGAGAGAGTTTTGGGCTCGCCGCTTTGGAAGCTATGGCAGCCAGAACTCCTGTTGTTGCAACCAATGAGGGGGGTATTCCAGAGGTTGTGGAGCATGAAATTTCTGGATATTTAGTTAAGCATGGAGATGTGGATACAATGGCTGCATATTCAATAGAGCTACTGACTAATGAGGCACTACTTCGACAATTCAAGAAGGAAGCCTTTGCCAGAGCCAAGTTGTTTGACATCAAAAAAATTATACCTTTATATTTCGATATTTACCAAAAAGCAATTCGATAGAGTTATGAGTGCTTGTTGATTTGCTCACGAAACGTACTTTCAAAAATTTTGTCGGCATTTCCAGTTTCAAAACCCTCTCTTCGCTGTGAGTTTGTCAGTTTTTCTTTGGGTAGCTTTGCATATTTCGGAAGAGGCAAACGTTCGGCAAATTCTACATAACTCCCTGCAATTTCAGCAGTCTCTCCGTCCGCAAAAGTTGCTTGTATACTTTGTGCAACTGTACTACTTTGGCGTAACAAGCGATCGTGACTAATTTTTATTTCACCGCCTGCATCATTGAGTTTTACCCCAATTGATTTTAAAAATTTATTGAAAAATTTCAATTCATCATAGGGTACAGGTAGCTCGTGCACACTGATGGTGTAATGATTCAAATAATAGCGATTATACAGAACCCATGCACCATACTCAGACTCTGTTAATAGAGCGTTGTAATCGGCTAATCGTGGTAATTCCCATAGTGCATTATGAAGAAAAGAAACCACATCATCAACATTGTCAAGGTCAACTTGATTGAGCGGATTCTCTTGAATATTGTTTGTGTAATGATCAATGATTAGTTGTGCTTGTTTTGAAAGAGATTCCACTCTCAACTCACTAATAAAGACACGTGGATAGCTATAATTTGGCGGTTTGTACCAATAGGCATCTAATTTCTTTTTTGGAAAAAAATAGTGGTCTTGTTTGGTATATCCATGATGAAGGAAGATTTGTTCAAATGAAGAAATGCCTAGATTGGGAATTCCCAATGTCCGAAAAGCAATGTGGTCATTGATAATATCTTCTTGCTTTGTAATCAAACCTAGATTTTCCATTGCCGAACTTACGGCTTTTACATCGGGTACGCGATTTGCATACGGAACAAATAATCCATTTAAAATACGACTAAGAGGCTTGTCATCTGAAAAATTCATGATTTACTTTTTGGTTGCAATAAAGATCCATTTGAGGTCGCATAAAAATTAGTTAACGAAATCATTTCCTGTTTGATAAACCCATTTTTCGCCAGGCTTTGTGAAGCAACCATTTCAACGACTGCTGCCAGAGATGCTGCGGTTGTCCAGGATATAGCTCGCCAAACTTTTCCATAAATTTCGATAGGAAAATAGGTCTGAAAAAACTCTTTTCTATGCATTTCACCATCTATTTTCCCTTCAACAACAGCATAGACATGAACGAGATCCTCCTCGACTGGGGGTTTGGCATTTGTCAAGATTTTTTCGAGCTCTTTCAAATCTTCTTTCATGACCATTTCATACATCAAAAAACGCATGAGTTTTCCATGCCCGGGGTATCGAATAGTTTTGTAATTTAGGGTGTCTACCTTTCCCTCATAGGTCGAGCACATGGTCCCAAGACCTCCAGAAGTTGTGAAGGCTTCATATTCTTGACCTTCGATGTTCATATATTCAAAGCCCTCTAGTGAAGGTACATTTTTTCGAGTGCCATTATGGATTGATTCTGCGTCATTGAGGTACTCGTTAATCACTCCTGTTGGCGACCACGTAAAAGAATATGCGAGTTGACCATTTGGATATCGAGGCAAAGCACCCACTCGTAACTCTATGTCTCTAAGCTCATCAAATTGACGCGCTAGATCACCACCAACGATGCCAATAAATCCGGGGGCTAAACCACATTGTGGTGCCAAAACTGATATTGAATTATTTGAAAGCGATTCTATGTGTCGCATGGTGTTTACATCTTCCGTCAAATCGAAATAATGAACACCTTTTCGGTGTGCGATTTCGGCAATATGTTTATTCAAAAAATATGGTAGAGCAGAAACCACTGCATCAACATTCTTTAGTGCATGTTTAATATTATCGATCTTTCCGATATCAAGTGTTTTGTGATCAAATGGCAATTCTATTTCATAGTAGGGTGGATTTATATCATAACCTATTACAGAGAACTGATCACTCAACAATATCCCCACCAAAGTGCCCACTTTACCAAGTCCAAAGACAGCAATTTTGTTCATTTTATAACAATTATTATTAATAAAGTTATAAAAAAACAATTTAGGTTAATGCTATTGTTTATAAAATTTCAAAACCTCGTTTCCACTTAGATGGCGAATTTTAATCAGATAATATCCTTTTTGTAAATGATCTGTTGAAATAGGGTAAACCTTTGATGAGTTTAAAGTCGCATTTCCATCGCCGTATCGTCTGCCATTTAGGTCATAAATTTGATAGTAAAAACTGGATACCTTTTTGGGAACACCTATTTTGAAAACATCTATCACAGGGTTTGGGAATAAAATCCATCTATTTGTGTCGTTGTCTGACCGAAGTAGTTCAAATTGGTCAAACTGTCGACCAAGGACTGACTCTGATTTGCCATCATTGGCGTTTAGCCACTGATCAATGACTGTTGCATATATCGATCGATAATCAAATTCTGATTCGAGGTTGTCTTCCCATCTCACTCCTTTAGGGATCACAGGGTTTTCTCCCATGATTTCTGTATTAACTCTGTTGCCAAATATAAATAGAGGTGCAGCTGTACCATGATCTGTTCCTCTAGATCCATTGGAGACAATTGTTCGTCCAAATTCAGAGAACGTCATACACAAAACATCTTCGCTTTTGCCGACTTCATCTAGGTTTTGAAAAAACTTTAAAACATTATCATTGAGTTCTTTTAATAAGTATGCATGCTCTCCTTTGGTGTGGTCCGATTGATCGACTTGGGTGTCATGTGTGTCAAACCCACCCAGCGTCACCATGTATATTCTAGTGTTTAAACCACCCAAAATAAGACGAGTCATGATATCAAACTGCTCTCCAAAATCAGTCTCTTCGTAGTTATGTGCAAGCGAAGACTTTTCATAGGCAGATTTGACTGTGCTCGCATACTCATTGGACTGATGTTTTACAAGATCGATGTATCGCAATTTTACACCCACATTATTTTCAGGGTATGCTGCATTTGGGTTGAAAAGAATGTCCTCGTGAAAACCATCAGGGTTTGTTGTTAAATAACTTGTAAATGACTGGTTCCCAGTAAAGAGTATCGACGAACCGCCACCACCTAATTCGATTGATAATGGATCTGGGTAGTTTTGGTTTGGGTAGGCTGTTGGCCAGTCTGGATGTTCGGATTCGATAAACCGACCAATCCATCCCGAGTTTAAAAATTCATCAGAATCTGATGCGCTTTGCCAAATATCCAACGATCGAAAATGAGAAAAATCAGGTTGCTCGTAACCTACATTTTGTATTATTTTAAGACGTTGTTCATCGTATAGACTTTTAAACCCTGACAGTTCGGGGTGTAGTCCCAAAGAAGCATTTCCAAGATCGATAATAGACTCGTGTGGCAGCATCACATGTGGTCTTGCTTGGTGAAGCTCACTGATTTGATTGAGTGGAATAACAGTGTTGAGTCCATCATTTCCTCCATCCAATTTGATGAGGACCAATATCCGACCAGGTTCGTTTGTATTTGACAGAAAAGATCCGGATTGCTGCGCCAGTGCTTGATGCAACAAGTTTGGCAACACGATTGGTGCTGCTGCTGCATGACTGAGTTTATGTAAAAATGACCTTCTCTTCATAACCTAGTGTATGTGATAAACTGAGAGTTCAAAAAATTTAAATAACACATTATCAAACCGCCATTGAATCGAATTTATATTTTCTTTAGATGGATCATCCAAAAAGTTGTTGATATACTCTTCCCAGTGCATTTCGTTAATATTGCCAAGTAGCTCATTTTTTAGCATTTCATATGTAGAGCTTTCAACTGGGGCTCCACAAAGACGTTCATTGAACTCATTAAAAAAATCTTCAAAATTGGCAGGATTTTGATATGTATTCAAATAGTTGTGCAAGTTGTACTTCAAGTTCACTCCTTGATCTTCGTAGCTATAAAGCCAAAGCCCCCACCGAAACCAATGAGCAGCTTGTTTTCTCGATTTAATCGTCGATGAGTTGATCCAAAACATATCATAAACAGGCTCTTGGTAAAACGCAGGCCAACCAGAAACATTAGGTGGCGTAAAGAGTTGCATCCCTTGTTTATAATTGTTCCAATGCAAGTTTTGCCCAAAAAGGTTGTATGTAAGCGTCGTTTGGTCCATCTCTTGTTCTGTAAAAGCAGGGTGATAGGGATTAAACTGTTCATATTGCACTTCATTGCCATCCCAGTATGTACGATAACCAGAAGTAATTTCGAGTTCTTTCAGCATACCCATGTTATAATCAAGTGGAGATTTGATTATGCTATTTGGTATTGCCGAATCGAAGAAGTGTTCGCTACCAAGCAGTACTCGCAAAACGGCGATGAGAGAGTGATTATTATCTCTAAATACTTGCGCAAGAGGTGCTATGATTTGGGATTCAATTTCAGGTGTTAGCACAGGATAAACAAAAAATTGATAGAGTCGTCTACACAAATAAATACATGATTCTTCTGTATTGAATAGTATATCAACAACCTCTTGTAACTCTTGCTGACCATCGTCACCAGATTTCCCCCTGATCGTATGATTGTTATAAAATGATGAAAATTCCTTGTCGCCTGTATCATGGTTAAGGTCATCGAAAAAAACGTGCGGGTCTGTACCTTCACTAAAAACCAATTTATCGTAATCATAAGTCCAGCCTACAAGTGCCCTTGCAATTTCGCGAACATCTTTTTCAGTAAATTTAGCAAAAGGTCTTTTCCCAACAGTAAATAACTCTTGGACTTCACGCGCATAATTTTCATCAGGTGTATCCTTTTGGCTCAAGGCGAGGTTGAGAAAATCAAGCATTGAGGGATCGAGGGTAACATCATAAATAAAATCTTTGTAACTACTAAAACAGGATTCAAATAGAAGTTTGATGTATAAAAATGCAGCCTTGTGTCCCAATTCAAAACAGCGAGTAGGCACCAAATTATGAAGAAAAACAAAAAGCTTCCAGTGGACAGAGGTATTTTGTTTGTATATGCGTTTATTGATCCATGAGATGATCGCAGTGTAACGTTCATGTCCAAATTGCTCCAATTCCTCCGATTCATTATCAGCATAAGCTCGATTAATGAATGGCTCGCCCGGTGGCACATCATCTGAGGTATATAAGTCTTTATAATCTGAGGCTGTTAACTGATGATAATAATTGTTTACTGGCTCATCAAAAAGCTCAGGAGTCAAAATGAGCTCAAGAGACTGTTGTAAATTTAAGTTTTCTACATCATTCAGGTGCCTTTTGCACAAACCAACCATGGTTCTGTTGAGCAAGTGTTTTTGTTGCTCAAACCCAAAATTACCTGTGTAGGGCGCAAGGCTGTAGTTGACAACAGCTTGTATGCTTGCTTTCTTAACTCTTACAATTTCATCAATATTCAACTTTTTTTGACTGTAAAAGTCAGCAACCAAATCAATGGGTGTTTTTTGATTTTGTTTTTTTTTGCTCATTTTATATTAACGAATTTATAATTTTTTTATAAATACATTTGAAGATAGTATCTTGCATTACAGCATTATGATTCGATACAAATATATACATGTCTTCTTTTTTTGTTTTGGCTTTCTCAACGCACAAAATCTTATTTCTGGTACAGTTTACAGCGACAGTCTTCAGAATCCTCTCCCTGGCGCAAATGTATATTGGCTATCTACTGAAAAAGGTACAGTAACGGATATAAATGGGATGTTTTCACTGGATAGTTATCCCACTTCTACTAAATTGATCATTTCATATGTTGGTTTTATCTCTGATACATTGACTGTTCGTGGAACTCAACGAGTTGTACATGTATTGAAAAGTAATAATAGTAATGATCTCGACGAAATTATAGTTTCACAGCGTAAAAAATCGAGTCAATTGTCATTTCTTTCAACACAAAATGTATTGAATGTCAGTAGCGAGGAACTTCTTAAGGCAGCTTGTTGTAACCTTTCTGAAAGTTTCGAAACTAATCCTGCTATTGATGTCAATTTTGATAATGCACTTACGGGAGTAAAGCAAGTCAAAATGATGGGTTTGCCCAGTCCATATTTATTATTTACAGAAGAAAATATCCCCATAATTAGAGGTGCTTCTCAAGTTTATGGTTTGAGTTTTATACCTGGTACATGGATTGAGAGTCTTCAGGTTACCAAAGGGGCTGGTAGTGTTATCAATGGATATGAAAGCATGACAGGACAAATCAATGCAGAATTAAAAAAACCATTGACAAGTGAAAAAATGTTTTTTAACCTTTTTCGTTCTTTTGAAGGTAGAAACGAATTAAACTTTCACACCAAAACTACTTTGTCTTCTAAACTGTCAGCGAATTTGTTTGTGCATTTCAACCAGCTTTCTGAAAAAATTGATAAAAACAATGACGGATTTTTGGATTTGCCCTTGTCAGAACAAGTAAATATCCTTAGCCGATTTCAATACTTTGACACGGATAAGGGATGGGTTTCGTTTTTCAATATTCGTTTTCTTCAAGATGACAAGATATTTGGCCAGGGAAACTTTTTACCAAAACTTCATAAAAACACAACATCAATTTGGGGAAGTGAAATTATGACAAATCGATATGAATCTTCCTTAAAAATCGGTTATGTTTTCCCTGATTTACCTTATCAAAGTTTTGGTATGCAACTAGCATACAGTGATCACAGTCAAGAGTCATATTTTGGATTGAGAACTTACGATATTAACCATAAAAGCGGATTTGCTAATTTGCTCTTTAATTCTATTCTTGGAAACACCCTTCATAAATTTAAGGCAGGAATTCAGTTTGCTTATGATGCTTATGATGAGCTTATTGAAAACCAAACTTCAAACCGAATTGATCGTTCAGTTGGTGCGTTTTTTGAGTACAGTTATGATAGCTTGGAACGACTCAATATGGTATTGGGACTTCGTTTTGATCAGCATAATAATATTGGGAGTTTCTTAACCCCTCGCGCTCATTTTCGCTATGCATTTTCAGATACATCAAGTTTGCGGTTTTCTATTGGTAGTGGACGTCGAGTAGCTGCAGCTTTTGCTGAAAATCAAAAATTATTTGGCTCTGGAAGAATAATAAAAACGCCGAATATCCAGAGTTTTAATTTTGGGTTATCTCCAGAACATGCATGGAACTACGGAATTAGTTTTTTGAAAGGGTTTCAAATCGGTTATATTCCCCTTAATGTAAATGTTGATCTGTATCGAACAGAATTCGTCAATCAAGTTGTTGTGGATTGGGAAACGTTAGGACAGATCTCGTTTTATAATTTGTCTGGTGAAAGCTATGCAAATAGCTTCCAACTGGGTCTCGATACACGCTTATTTCGAATTTTAGATGCTCGTTTTGCTTATAAATACTATGATGTCCAACTTGACTACTCATCGGGACGTATGCAAAAGCCTTTACAGCCCAAACAACGCTATTTTATGAATTTGGGATATATCGGCACCAAATGGCGCATGGATGCTACTTATCACCACACGGGGTCTCAACGAGTTCCGCTAACTGTTGTGAACCCAAATGGTTTTGAAAGTGAATCTTTTGGGTTGATCAACACACAGCTTACATTTGTCCCAAAAACAAATTTTGAAATCTATATAGGTGCTGAAAACTTAAATAATAAACAACAAGTGCGTCCCATTATTTCTGCTGATGAGCCCTTTTCTTTAAATTTTGATAGTAGCTTGGTTTACGCACCCGTTTTTGGACGTATGATGTATGTTGGTTTACGATATAATTTATAAATTTGAATACTTATGAGACTACTAATAATTTTTTGTTTTGTTTCCTCCTCATTCTTTTCTTATGCACAACAAAGTCCAACAAATAATGATAAAGTAAGTTTAGAGGTTCTTGGCAACTGTGGGATGTGTAAAAAACGAATCGAGAAAGCTGCATTCTCTGTGAAAGGAGTCAAGTACGCTTCTTGGGATATTCCTTCAGGTCAACTTCGTTTGGTTTACAACGGTTTAAAAACCAACCTTGATGTGATTGAAATGCAGATTGCTGGCTCTGGACATGATACCGAAAATCATGAGACAACAGTAGAGACATATAATCAACTTCCTGCTTGTTGTCAATATGTTCGAAAGGGGGAGGAGCCAAAGCCAGGACAAATGACAAAGCACTAGCTCTACCTATTCCACACAATATATTTCTCCCTCAGAGAAATTTAAAAAAATCTCATTACTAACTTCGATATCCGCGACAAGCTCTCCATTAAAATCACCTTGGCCCGTGCCTCCGCCTTCATCGAATCGTATAACCAATATATTTGTATTACCTTCAACTACTTTATCAATAATTTCACCACAATTGTCTTTTTTGCAAGCGAAAAATAACATGATTAAAAAAATGATAAATAACTTTTTCATTGATAGTAATTTTATTCAAAAAGATTGATTGTAAGTAACAAATAGCTAAGAACATCATTCTTTTTATTCAAAAGATAAGGCATTGAGTTGTATCTATTTTGTGCGACAATTGACAAGGAATACTTGTCATGTTCAAAATTAATTTTTGGTTCAATAAACAATCGAATGTCAGAAGCATCTTTTGTGTTGATTTGAAAATAGGTAACACATTTTAAAAACAATTTTTCAAAAATCTTCACACGAACAAAACCATTGATATTAAAACGAAGTTTGTTGGTTTGGAGCTTGGGATATTCTTCGTCTTCATAAAACAGGCCTGCTGCAAGATCAAAATACTGACTTTCGTTAGCATATAGGGAATGTCGATATCCACCTCCAAGAAGATAGCGATGATCCATTTGCAGAACTCGGATATTTTGCAATTGCACGAAACTATAAATTGAATTTTTGGCGCTAACATAGTAATTAAGTCGAAGCTGCCCACTCCAGTCGTTGGCTACAATCTCACCTTCATCGTCCTCATAATCATGCCCAACGATCAGGCGCCACAATTGCTTTCCATTTTTTGTTCCAATAAGAATTTGGTTAAAGGTCGCAAAGGTGTTTTCATTTCCAGACTCCCAGTTGACGGAGAGATTGAGTTGGGTTGTGAGTTTGTTCGTAGAATGATTAAGCAAGGACTCTGAATTTAGAATAGTTTGTGAATATCCCAAGCATGAAATAAGAACTGCGACAAACAGGAGTAAACGCATTGTTTTTTTCAAAAATAAGTCTTTCTTACTGACGTATAGTCGAAATTCATTACAGAATCATATATTTAAATTAAAAATTAATTAAAATGAAATATTTATTGTTCTTTATCCCCTTTTTTTGTTTTTCACAAACAATTTGGGATGGCTCTGAAATTACTTTTACAAAGGGAAATAACGTTAATATTAATTTGCCTCAAAATCAAGACCGAATAACTGATGATGTATGGATCACAAGGGGGAATACAGGAGGTGCAATTTTTAATATTTTTTCAGAAACCTCATACATACCTGGCACAAGCCCAAATGGAACTCTTTGGGCAATTGGAAATTTATCTTCTAACAACTTAATTTTTGATGATTTTAGATCATTTAATGGAGACAATCAAAATAAACCTCCATTAAATCAAGAATTAGTTTTAAAACTTACTAATGGCACAACAAATTCCGATGACGATATTCATATTAAAGTTTTTTTCACGTCATGGTCTCAAGGAAGCAATAGTGGTGGAGGATTTAGCTATAGAAGGTCAACTGATCCAAGTCTAAGTTTAGAAACCCCTACTAAAACTAATATTTTTTTATATCCAAACCCTACAAACGGGTTGATAATGGTCAACACAAATATAGTGGCTCAAATTAGAATTTATGATATTAAAGGAAGAATGATTATGAATTCGTATGGCTATAGTATTGACTTGTCAAATGTCAAAAATGGGGTCTATTTAGTCCGTTTATTTCGGAAAGATATCAACGAATGGGAAACGAAAAGAATTATTAAAGGCATATAAATTGCAGAAATTTTGTTTAATTTTAAATACTTTAAACAAACAAAAATGAAAATACAATTAACAATATTTATTCTTGCACTGTCATTTCAAGTGGGTGCACAGCAGTGGATATCTGACTCAAAATGTAATTCAGACTCTGCTAAAATTATTAATGAAGCAATTTCCCACATTGCCAATATCGAGCAACTAGTAGCAGTTGGGATGGCCAAAGCAGTTTTGATGTCTGACAATAAATGCGAGTGTGCTAAGCTGGTTTTAGCTGCTGCTGCATCTGGTAATCAAAACTTTGGCTCTAGAAAGTCTAAACTTTCTGAAATAAACACAAAAAAACTAAGTGCTGAAGAAAAAGCATGGTATGATCTATTAGTTGCAACAACAACTGAAGAAGATGATTGGAGTGAAGCCTACAGTAAAGCAATCAAAGAATTCCCTAATAGTCCCTTAATTAATTGGTTTAGTACTAGTAGAGAAGATTGGAATACATATATAAAATTCGCTGAAAAGTTTC